>JBDGQP010000220.1:0-6537 GCA_042218975.1 Salinibacter sp. | reverse complement strand
TACTGGGGAAAAACGTGGATCAGCTGTTCTACTACGGGGTGGTTGGATACCGAATCACCGACAATGTTGATATCCATGCTATCTACAATGGGCTCGATACAAACAGAGGGAGTGCTCTTTTCCGCATATACGGTGGCGGAGTCTCGTACCGCCCGGTCTTTCCTGTGCGGTTGAAGGCAGAGTATCGGTACACTGAAACGGCCAGCGGCTCCTTTTCCCAGAATGGGTTTAATTTCGCGGCCAGTGTCACCTTCTAGGGGAGGGAAATTCTTGGATTCTGGAGAGAGCACAAACCCTCGCGACGTGTTGCGCTCTCCCCTAGAGCAGTCGGTGGATCTGTCGCCTTCAGTGGACAGGCTTTTTCCTTGCAATCCGCCGTGAATGTGACAGGACGGAATCTTCCGTTGAATACGTCCCTACCTTCACGTCCCTCTTATCGAACGCACCGTAGATCATGAAACGCTTCCTCTTCACCGCCCTGCTGCTTCTGGGCTTCGTTGGGGCGAGTCACGCTCAGGTCGCCGTCATCGCTCACCAGGAGGTTCCCCTCGATCAGATCGACGCCGGGACGCTCGAAGACATTTACCTTCTTGAGCAGGGCAAGTGGGATGACGGTTCCCAGATTGTTCGATTCAATCTGGAGACCGACGACGCCGTCAAGACGACCTTTTTTCGCTACCTCGGGCAGGAGGTGAGCGACGTGAAAAAGGTATGGCTGCGGAAGAAGCTCTCGGGAGCAGCCCAGCCGCCCGAGGAGGTCTCGTCCGATCAGATCGTTGACAAAGTGAGTAGCACCTCGGGGGCGATTGGATACGTCCCGGCCGATGCAGCGACAGACGCCGTGAAAGTCATCGCGACCATTGAGTGACACCTAGACCTCGTATGTTTCTCTCTTCTGGATAGTAGAGATCCACAGGTCATGATCGAGCAACTGAGAAAATCCATTCGCGGGAAGCTGTCCGTCGGCTTCGCCGTGCCTTTCGTCGTTCTCGTTTTGTTCGCGACAATCTACTATCCGCTCAATCAGCGGGAAAGCACCCTGGACGCAGCCCGCAACCAGGCGCGCGCACTCAGTGAGATGGTTGCGCTTTCGGTCGGGACCGGTTTGGCCGATTCGAACTACGGTCTGGTCAAGAAAACATTCAGTTGGGCGACCGATGATCCCAACGTGCGGTACGTAGCAATCCTCGATAAAAACGATGAGGTGCTCTTCAACTACAACCCCGAGGAGTTGCAGGTCGACAAGGCCCGCCTGCTTCGAAGGGGAGAGATGATCCGGGAGGGGGGATTGCTCCGCACCTCGCGTCCGATCGAGTATGATGGAGACCGCTACGGGAATGTGATCCTCGCGTACTCGTTGGAGGAGGCGATGGCACAGATTTGGTGGAACGTGGCCTTTGCCGTCATTGTCAACCTGCTCATTTTGGGTGGGGGCATTGGGGGGGTCCTCTGGCTCTCTGGGCGCATTTCCGGACGCATTGAGCGACTGCGGGACGGAGCCCAGGCCGTCAGCGCGGGAAATTTGGACGTGGAGGTACCAGTGTCAACGGACGACGAACTGGGACACCTGGCCGACGGCTTCAATACGATGGTCGGCGACATTCGAAACGCTCGGGAGGCACTTGAGAATGAGAAGGCCTCCGTGAAGGAGGCGGTCCGCGAATCAGAGCGGCAGAAAGAGCACCTTGAGGAAAGTGTTGACACGATGCTCAGGGCCATGGACCGCTTCGCCGACGGGGACCTGACCGTTCAGCTTCCCACCAGCCGGGAGGGTGCGATCGGCCGCCTGTTCGAAGGCTTCAACGAAGCAGTGAACAACCTCCACCGAATTGTCCAGAAGGTGCGAGAGGCAACGGCCTCTACCACCTCGGCCACCAATCAGATTAGCACCTCCAGTGAGCAGATGGCCGCCTCTGTCGAGGAGCAATCTGCGCAGGCCGAGGAGGTGGCCGCCGCCGTCGAGGAGCTGAATCAGACCATCAACGAAAACGCGCGCAGCGTTCAGCACACCGCCGACGCCGCCCAGGCTGGCAGCCAGCAAGTCCACCGTGGGGGAGAGGTCGTTGAGGAGACGACCGAGAAAATGGAGGAAATTGCGGGGCTAGTCGAAAATGCCGCCGACACGATCGAGCAGCTCGGGACCTCCAGCGAAGAGATCGGTCAGGTGGTTGACCGGATCGACGAGATTGCCGAGCAGACGAATCTACTGGCGCTGAACGCAGCGATTGAAGCGGCCCGGGCGGGAGAGGAAGGCAAAGGATTTGCCGTGGTGGCCGAAGAGGTCCGCGAGCTGGCCGAGGAGGCCGACGCGGCCACCGACGAGATTGCCGACATGATCGAGCAGGTTCAGTCAGAGACCGACCAGGCGGTGGAGGTCGTACGGGAGGGAACCGATCGGGTCGACGAGGGGCTCGAGCTCGCCGAAGAGGCCGGAGAAGCCCTGGAGGAGATTTTCCACTCGATCAAGAAGGTCGAGGAACGGACCGACGAGGTTGCGGCGGCCTCCGAGGAGCAGTCTGATACCAGTGAGGAGATTGCGCAGAGCGTCCAGTCGATTTCGACGGCGGCCCAGCAGTCGGCGACCGGGGTTACGCAGATGTCCAGGACCGCCGATGAACTCGATGTCGTCACCGAACGGCTCCGCGAGAACGTCCAGCAGTTTCACCTTGGAGGAGAAACCGGAAAGGAGAACACCGGAAAGAGGGACACCGAGGATGGTGTCGATGGGGGGCCGGTCGCAGGGCAGTACGGAGGCGACGGGTACCCCTCGGACGACGCGCCGCTGTAGGTCAATTGCAATGCGGCACGTTCCCCGTCGAGCTGGCTGGTTGCCTCTTGGGCTGTCCTCATCGGATGCCAACTCACTGGGGATGGAGGCCCGAGGTTTCGGACCAGTTCGATGGGCTAACTTCGGTTGACTCGCCGCGGTGATTCTCGGTTCTGGTTCCCAGACAGAGAGGCCCCTGCTTGGGTGCTCACGAGGCCGCATTCGGTATCATGGTTCCAGTGTTCTCTCTCTCGGTCCCAGCTTCAGGTGCAGGAATGGCCTGCTGTTTTCAGCGCAGCGGGGGAGGTGGCAACCGGGCACCTCTCTCTCCGCGCACCGTCTCTACCGTTAGCACTGTGCAGTTCACCCCCCCTATCCTCGGGCCCCGCTACCGGCTTTCTCCCCGGTCCTCCGTGCTGCGTTTGCTCCTGACCTTTCGACCAAGACAGCAAGGTCCCGCGGGCTGAGAGTGTCGTGGTCGGACGTGCTCGTCCTTTGCAGATCAACTTTTGGCCTGCCGGACGGTGACATCCACGGCCTCCGGGAGCTGCACTTGGCCGAGTTGAGCGACCAGCTCGGGGCCCGCCTCCCACATCTCGATCGCGCGGTGATGTATGTGCTGGGTGAATCGCTCGTCCTCTCCCGGTGTCCCCTTCTTTCCATCTCGGTGTCCGTCCACGGCGGCCTTTTTGCCGACCGGAAGAGGAATCGCTATCGGCGCTCGGCGCTGGCGCTCGGACACGAACTGGGTGATCTGGCGGACCGCCCTGTCCACCATCTGATGATCCGTGCTTGAAAGACGGATTTGGAGCACCGGGGGATTCTTGCGTCCCGTTGGGGGAATCGAATCCGGAATCGAGGAGGGCGCAAGGTTGATCAGACGGCCCTGTCCCCGATATCCGCCGGATCGAAGATCGCTCTCGAACTTCAGGAGGGCCCGGTCTCGCTCGTCGCGCTGCTGGTACCAGCAGGCGTGGATCGGCCACGGCCAACTCAGGTCATCGAAGAGCGTGAAGTCCCCACTGCCGTCGGCGTGCAGGTACACCTCCTCCGAGCACCACCAGCAGTCGAGCCTGCAGGTAAGGGAGTGGTTCAAGTCCTGGATGCTCCAGTCCTGACTGATTTTGGGGACGGACCCGCACTCATGCAAATGTTCAGACGAGGCGCCCTCGCCCCCTGGCTCCAAGGAGCGCCAGGTCCCGTCCTCGGACCGGGCCATCCGGACCAGCTGCCCACACCGGCTACACGTTTTGAGGTACGTCCTTCTCGTGGTGTCGGCGGACGCAAGGACATCTTTTGAGCTAAGCGAGTCGGTCATGCAAGCAATTCAATCTATGTGCAAGGCCCTGCGTGGAAACCACAGGCGCTTCCGAGACAATTTTCTTGCGGCTGGAAGCGACTTTGCAGGCTGAATGCTATTTAGCGATGGGACCCATGAACGGGACCCGATGGGTTAGGGTCTCCGGGCCACGCGTCTGTTTGGGAGTTTTTCACGTAGGCCGAGGGCAACGGCCATGTCCGATTCCTCGTGGGAACCTGTGGCCGGGCCAGGCTGCGACACGACCTTCTCTGCTTGCACGGATGGGGCCTTGTGCCACGACCGACCACACGACCAGCCGGCGCGGCACGGTTCAGTGAAGTCCACCGTGTGGATGCCCGTCCCGCGTTGAGAACGGCGATCGTGTTTTTGACGACACCGCCCAGGGCGCCCCAATTTTGAGGAGTGGGAGTCCGTCGACTGAGAATGCAGGAGGGATGCTACGCGGACACGTCCCTCAAAACGACTGCTTTGATTCTCTCGTCGTCGTATCGTGGACCCTTCGCAAAACTGTATGGAGCCGTTTTTGACCCATCCCGGACTGGAGGGAGTCCACGTGGTCCTGCGAAGAGTCAAGCGATCCTCGCGCTGCACGACCCACGGGGACGAGATCCCCACAGCCCACGTCGAACCTCCAGGAGGACACACCCGAAAGAGAAGGAAGTCCTCTCGCCTTGCATCCGAGGCATCACTGGGCCACTCCCGGGCGTTACTACAGGAACGGGGGGCGCCAATACTTCGCCTGTAGGCCGAGCACTGCCGACCCACGCGATGCACGTCGATTGATCCGCTGCCGCTCCTTCTGACCGATCCATGATGTCTTCAGGTAGCCAAGATAATCAAGACGAAAGCCGCAAGCCCGAGGCCCCCGGCCCCCGAAACGGCGGACAAGAAGGCAGTGGGTCTGCCGGGGCCGAGACCAACGAGGGCCGGACAGGCGATGGAGAGACCAGTGATACTGAGCCAGGGAGAAAAGAGCCAGGTAGGAAGGAGGGAGGCGGTGGCGACACTGGAGGCGAAGACCTCGACGCCGATCGCCTTGAGGGGGCCAACGCCGAAACGGACAGCTCCGAAGTGGGCGGCCCGGACCCCGGCTCTGAGAGTGGAAACCAGTCCGAGGGTCCCGAGGCGCCGGAGTCCCTCCAGACCTCCGGGGCCCCTGAGGCCTCTGGGCGTGAAACGACCGAGTGCCCGAACTGCGGCCGTCTGTTTGAAAGCAGCCACTGCCCGAGCTGTGGCCTGGCGGCCGGGCACCCTCAATCCGCGCTTGGGGTGGTCAGTACATTTTTGCAGGAGCTGATTGACGTGCAGCGCGGCCTGTGGCCGACCTTGAAGGCACTGGCGATCCGCCCGGGGGAGGCCCTGCGCCAGCATCTGGGGGCCGGGCCTCGTCCTTTGATGAATCCGGGACGGTACCTCCTGACCGCCATCGTCGTGAACTTCGGAACCGTGCGGGCCCTGACATGGCTCGGAATGCGGGAGGGGGCCGCCCAGCGCCTCTCCGATGAGATGACGGAGGCGGAGGCGAAGGCCGCTCAGGCTGGGGCGGCCGAAGAACAGGTCCTGTCGATTCTCTCGAAGCTCACCGGTGATCTTCAGGTAGCATTTACCTCGCAGACGTACTACGTCGCATCTAGTCTCCTGCTGGCCGCCATTCTCGCGCTTGCCGTCTGGCGGCTGTTTGGCGAGCAGATCGATCGGGGGGCGCAAGCCCTGGCGTTTTCCTTCTTTACCGTGGGCCAAGCAGTGTTTTTGGAGACAGTCCTCTGGGCCACATACGTGCCGGTCGCCCGCCTGGCCACAGGTGCGCCGGCGAGGCTTGACAGTTCAGTGGGAGGCGTGGTTCCGATTTTGTACGTCACCGCCGCGACGTGGCGCACCTTCGGACCTGGGTGGCGGGCGGCCGGGAAAGGGGCAGTGGCCTCTGTATGGGCTACCGTCGAACAGCTTCTGATCATCGGGTCGGCGGTAGGGACCTACAGCCTCTGGGTTGTCTACAGCCGCACGGCGGGAGAGGGGGACAGGCCCACCCTCAATCTCACCTTTCAGACAGGGGATACTGAGACGGCACTGCTGTCGGTCGGGATGAGCTTCGCGGCCGTGTTCGTCGTGCCCGTGCTTCTGCATGCGTGCATAGAGGCGTACTGCCGGTTGCGGTAACCCAACCCGTTCGTTGACTTCTCCCCTGGAGTGCCCTCCGGCACGCCGCTCGGGTTTGCCGGCCCCGAATCGCCTGCGCGGATGAAGACCGCCGCGGGGCGAGGGCCGTGGGTTGAGCATGCCTCCGGGTTGAGGCCGGCGGCCTCGGTGTGTCGTGTCGAGACAATAGAACGTACTGCGCCGTCCTAGCGCCCTCGCCGATCGACTCGCTCCGGTAGATCTGCTGGTCCATTCAGGGCGGGCGCGAGTTGAGGGGGGACGACGGCGGTGCGCAACCATTGTGCGATTGTGT
>JBDGQP010000022.1:0-4871 GCA_042218975.1 Salinibacter sp. | reverse complement strand
CTCAAATCAGCAATGCTTACGAACATGAGCCACGAGATCCGCACGCCCCTGACCGGCATTATCGGATTTGCCGAGGCAATCGGAGACGAGACAGAGGGAGAGGACAGAGTGTCCCACTTTGCCGGTTTGATCAAAGATAGCGGCCAGCGGCTCCTGGATACACTGGATGGCGTTCTCAATCTCTCGAAACTGGAGGCCGGCAAAGTGGACCTGGAGGCCGGACCAGTCCACTTGGCCCCCCAGGTCCGAAAGGTCGCCGAAGAGTTCGTCCCCCGGGCGGAGGAAAGCGGTCTGACGTTGGAAGTGGAAGGGGGGGAGGCGCAGGCCCGAGCCAACGAGGAGGGACTGCAGATCGTCCTGCAGAACCTTCTGTCCAACGCAATCAAGTACACTGAGGAGGGAACCGTTGAGGTGCGGACCTACCGGCAGAACGGGGAGGCGGTCCTGGAGGTGGAGGACACCGGCATTGGGATGGACCCGGCCCAGGCCGAGAGCCTCTTCGAGCCCTTTCAACAGGCGTCGGAGGGCCTGGCCCGAGAATACGAAGGCACCGGCGTGGGGCTGGCGCTGATAAGGAAGGCCACTGAGCAGATGGGAGGGGCTGTCGACGTGGACACCCGGAAAGGAGAGGGGACCTGTTTTACCGTTCGACTCCCCGCGGCCGAAGAAGACGGAAGCGACCAGCGGGCCAACGGTTTGGTCCGTCGGACCGCTCCGCAGGGTTAGGAGACCACCCCTTTCAGAATCGGCACTGAGGCCTCGCTCGGAGATAAGAAAGATACGGAGAGTGCCAGGTTTGTTTCTCCAGGAAGCCACGCCATCGCCGATCACTCCCGCTTCCGGTTGCCGCCGGAGTAATCGAAAAGAGAGGGCCAAATCTACCGTCCCACAGTTCCCCATAGCTCCCACTTCTCGTGTTCCGCTGCGCCTCTCACTACCTACCGCTACTGTTGCTTATCGGGGGACTCGCTGGAGGAAATGCCGCCGGGGAATCGGCAAAATCCACCCTGTCGCACAATTCCCCTGCGAGTTCTTCGCTGGCGGACACCACCGCTGAGCAGTCGCGTTCCGTGGACGACATGGACCCGAGAAACCTGGAGTCCATCGACCGTGTCCGTCGAGACCTGGACAGTGATGGGGTCCCAGATCGCGTCGGAGATACGGTCATGGTTGCCGGTCGGGTCAGCGCTGAGCCCGGATCCGTTCCGATTCCGGGAGAGGGTATCGGTGCACTTCAAGACCAGACCGGGGGAATCCACGTGATTCTTCCCGGCGCCGAGTCCCTGAGGCGAGGGGACAGTGTGCGCGTCCGGGGTGTGCTCCGACACGAAGCGGGACTCGCCCAGTTGGAGGGGCTGGGCTACAGGCGGGTCGATGCCTCTCGGCGCGTACCAGACCCGGTTCGGCTGACGGTGCCATCGGCGGCAGGCGAACGCCACGAGGGGAGCCTCGCCCGGGTGAGTGGGAAAATTACATCTCGGAGTTCTAACCGAGGCGGAGAGTACTTCGTGATTCGGGAAATGGAGGGGGCCGACGCTCAACTGACTGTTTTTGTGTCCAACCGTCACGCTGACCGAATCCCTCTCAGCGGATTCGAGGAAGGCGACGAGGTAGCAGTGACCGGCATCATTAGTCAGTACGACCTGTCCTACCAGGTGCTGCCCCGGGAAGCAGGGGATTTGGCTCAGGTTGGGCAGGCGCAGACGTACCTGTGGTGGGCCCTTTTGGGGGTTGGGGGCGTCGGGCTCGCCTCACTCGCGCTCGTTCTGTTTCTTCGGGCGGCTGTTCGACGCCGGACCGAGAAGCTCAGGCAAAGCCGAGAAGAGCTTCGGGAAAAAGAAAGTCAGCTCCGCTCGATCACTGAAAACGTCTCTGATGGAATTTACCGGTCAACCAGGGAGGAGGGACTTGTCTACGCCAACCAGGCGTTCGTCGAGATGATGGGGTACTCCAATTTGGAGGAGCTTCGTGACGTCGACTCTGCCGAGCTGTACGTCAACCCTGGCAGGAGGAAAGAGTTAATTGAACGGGAAGCCCGCCAGGGTAAGCTCGATGGGGTTGAGGTCCGCTACCAAAGAAAGGACGGGACGACGTTTACAGGACTTCTCAGCACGTGCCGAGTTGGAGAAGAGGGCGATGGGAAGACCTACTTCGACGGGGCCATCACCGACATCACCGAGCGGAAGCGCAGGGAAAACCGCCTCCGTCGTCGCGGCCGGATGATCGAGTCGCTTTACGACGCAACGACCCAGCTTCTCACAGTCGAGAGGTACGATGCTGTCGCGGAAAGCATCCATGAGGTGCTTCGGGACGTGTTTTCCTACCCGCTGAATGAGGTTGACCTTGTTCGTGACGGGAAGCTCGTCCCGGTCCAATTCACTTCAGAGGGGAAATACGACCTTCCCGAAGCCAAGACGCTTGCAACAGACGGCAAGTCCCTTGCAGCACGGGCGCACGAGTCGGGCGAAACGGTTATCGCTGCGGATCCCCGAACGCTCGACAATCAAGTCGATTACGGAGACTTGCGCTCCGCGGCGGCCGTACCGATGGACGACTACGGCGTCGTGGTGATTGGTCAGGTTCAGAGCAGCGAATTTGATGCCTTCGAGCTCCGTATGATTGAGATCCTGGCCAGCTACGCTGCCCTGGTGCTCGACCGACTTGACCGAGAAGGAAAGCTCCGCGAGGCAAAATCGGAGGCTGAGAAGGCCCGAAGAGAAGCAGAGGCCGCAAGCCAGGCCAAGTCGGCCTTCTTGGCCAACATGAGTCACGAAATCCGCACCCCCCTAACGTCCATACTCGGCTTCGCAGAAGCGATCGGCAGCGAGGTGCGGGCGCTGGATGATAACTACATCTCAAACGCTACCGTCCAAGGTGACTGTCCGCGCGACGGCGCACCCGAGCGTGGGGACCCGACCGAGAGTGTAGCAGACCTCCGCCGATTTGCCGGGCTGATTGAGGAGAGCGGAAAACGCCTGCTGGAGACGCTTGATGGTGTGCTCAACCTGTCGAAGCTAGAGGCCGGCCAGATGGAGCTCGCCCACGAGCCGGTGGACGTAGCTGCCAAAGTTCGGCGCGTTGCCGAAGAGTTTCGGGCAAAGGCGGAGGAGGCTGGAGTCGACCTCTCCGTAGAGATTCCGGACGCGTCGGTCCGGGCCGAAGCCGACGAGGCCGGCATTCAGATCGTCTCCCGAAACCTGATCTCCAACGCAATCAAGTACACGGAGGAAGGAGGAAGGGTCTGGGTCCGCACGTCCAAGTCGGATGGCCAGACGATCTTGGAGGTCGAGGACACTGGCATCGGTATGCCGCCCGAGACGGCAGACCAGCTCTTTGAGCCGTTCCGTCAGGAGTCGGAGGGGATCGGCCGGGAGTATCAAGGCACCGGTATCGGGCTCGCCGTCACCCAGAGAGCGGTCGAGGAGATGAACGGCGCCGTCAGAGTCGAGACCGAAAAGGGGAACGGAAGCCGGTTTGTTGTGCGGCTTCCTCGCCCCTGAGGCGTTGGGAGGAGAAGTGGCCAAACCGAAGCCGGGCGATCCACCCTGATTCTTCGGAGGAGTCCGATGGGGGCGCCCGAGAAGTTGGCCTGGCAGGGCAATTGGCTCCTTCCCCGGCCAAGGCCAGGAGATTCGCCGCCTCCGACACGGCCCGGCGAGACTGTCTACCGAAATCGTCCAGCCCTCAGGCTAACTACGCTCATCTGGCGTACATCTTTAATCACGCTTCGCCCCCTAGCGCGGAGCAGTGCGTTCGCGACCCCGCCGATGGCTGAGGTTGCTTCTCTGCAGTGCCGAGTCGCAAGGGAAAGAAGCGCCTACGCCGTTGTGCGCTCCTGCACACCTGCCCTGTGCGGAAGCGCACAGCAGCGGATGCCGAGCCGTTCATCACCGCCTTCTAACGGGGGCATGCGGAGCTGGAACGTCTATTGCTCAGATCCCTAGCGGTGTTGCCGGTCACGCCATCGATACAGTGCCCCCGCGGTTGATGATCCGGAACTATCTTACCGTCGCTTGGCGCATGCTCCGGAAGCACCCGGTCTACGCGCTCGTCAACGTGGTCGGGCTGGGAGTCGCCATCGCCACGTGCCTGCTCATCGGACTGTACGTGCAGGACGAACTGCGCTACGACACCTTCCACCCGGACGCCGACCGCACGCTGATCCTCACGCTTGGGCCCGACGACGCCGGTCGCCAGCGTTTCGCCCCACCCGGCTTCGGGGCGCTTCTTGAAAGCGAGATACCTGGGGTCAAGCACGTGACCCGGACGGTCGTCGACTCG
The DNA here is from genome assembly GCA_042218975.1 of Salinibacter sp. Classification (GTDB taxonomy): domain Bacteria; phylum Bacteroidota; class Rhodothermia; order Rhodothermales; family Salinibacteraceae; genus Salinibacter. Next base: position 590 of record JBDGQP010000022.1, on the reverse strand, counting down.
GAGGTGCGTCTAAGTCCAGGGTCGAGTAGGACGGGAGGAGGTGCCCAGGACGCTCGCCTCCTCCGGGCGGACACGTCCTTCTTCGACGTCTTCCCCGGGTTTCCTGTCCGCCGTGCCGACCGCGACGAGGTGCTCGACGCCCCGGGCGAGGCCGTTCTCACCGTCTCGGCCGCCGCGTCGCTCTTCGGCGACCAGGATCCGATCGGGCGCACGATCCGGGCCGTCGATGATTCCTCGCGGCGCTACCGGGTTGTCGGCCTTACGACGGTGCCCGACCGGTCGACCCTGCAGTTCGACGTAGTGGTCAACACGCCAGGTCCATCCACCTCAGAGAACGCCTGAAGTGGAGGGTTGCGATTCACGTACGTCCGGGCGAGCGCGTCGGCCAACCCGGACTCTCTCGCCTCCACCCTTCAGACCGCGCTTCCCGAAAACGTGCCATCCCAGTGGGGAGAGGTAGGCTTCCTTCCGCTCCCCGACCTATACCTGTCGGCGGTGTACGAGACGGGAGGCTTCAAGGGGCGGCCCCGGTACCTGTACCTGTTCGGGAGCGTGGGCCTTCTGATCCTGCTCATCGCCGGGATCAACTA
>JBDGQP010000219.1:23394-24141 GCA_042218975.1 Salinibacter sp. | reverse complement strand
GCCCCGGCCGAGGCCCCGCTGGAGATGCCCAGGATGTAGGGCTCCGCGAGCGGGTTCCGCACGAGCGTCTGCATGGCCACGCCGATGATCGAAAGGCCGCCCCCGACGATGCAGGCCAGTACGGCGCGCGGCAGCCGGAGCCGCCAGACGATCCGGTCGACTACCGGATCGACGGGCCCTCCGATCCCCAGCGCGTGGTGCCCGAGCACGCGGTAGACGTCGAGCCACGCGATCTCGGCACTGCCGAAGGCGACCGAGACGCCGACGCTGGCGGCGAGTCCCCCCATCAGTACGAGCCCGGACGTCCAGGCACGGGTCATGGGGTCGGGGACGGGGCCGTGGAGGAGCGACGAGAGGAGCGGGGCGACGCCGAGTCCGCCGGGGGGGACGGTGGAGCGGGTTCGGCGAACCGATCCGGGTGCAAGCGAGCGGCCACGCGGCGGGCGCCCGTCACCAGTCGGGGGCCGGGCCGCAGCAGGAGGCTGGGCGGGAAACTGTAGACGCGCCCGTTCCGCACGGCGGGCACCACGTCGAAGGTCGGGTGCCGCTTCAGGAGGCGCGAGGGGTCGTAGTCTGCGCCCCAGGCGCCGACGATGACCTCCGGCCGGGCGGTCAGGACGAACTCTTCGCTGAGGGTGGGCGCCGTTGCGCTGAGGGTGTCCGTTATGCTGCGCCCGCCGGCCACCTCGATCAGGCGGTGGACGTAGCTTCCCTCCCCGAAGCTGTAGAGGGTGTCGTCGCCGATCA
>JBDGQP010000219.1:23125-23384 GCA_042218975.1 Salinibacter sp. | reverse complement strand
GGACCAGCACGCGCGGTCGCTTGCTCGCCGCGAGGGAGTCGGTCCGCGCATCGAGGTGGGCGATCTGCCGCTCGAGGGCACGGGCCGTGTCGGCGGCTGCGGCTTCGGTACCAAGCAGGGTGCCCACCGTGCGAATGGCGTCAAAGACATCGGTCAGCGAGTCAAACGAGAAAAAATAGACCGGCACGTCGAGCGCCTCGAAGGTCTCGGTGTCGCCCGGCGGATTGACCTGGTCGGTCGCCAGGACGAGGTCCGGGTT
>JBDGQP010000219.1:0-23026 GCA_042218975.1 Salinibacter sp. | reverse complement strand
TTGGCGGCCACGGCCTCGAAGTCCACCGGCAGTGCGCTGATGCGATCCAGGGTGTCAACGGCGGGGGGATAGTCGTCGGCCGTCGTGACGGCCACGAGCCGGGATCCGCCGCCCGCCGCGAACGCGATCTCGGTGAGGTTGGGGGCGAGGGACACGACCCGATCGATGGGACGCTCCAGTTCGACGGTTCGGCCGAGCGCGTCCGTCACGGTCGTGGCGGCGGGCGACTGATCGGACGTCCCGCAACCAGAGACGAGGGGCAGAAGCAGCGCCAGGAGGAGCCCGTATCGACGTGCACGCATCGGAGGGGGCCGGGACGGCCACTATGAGCAAGCGAGAACCGACCGCATCCTACGGGGGGAGCAGACAGGTGTTGGCGGGCAGCGGGATGACCCGGTCGGCAAAAAAAGTGGAATTTTTCCCGAATTCGGCTCCCGGTGGCGTCCGCAGGATCCTTCGCTTTCCCGCCGCGTCTGACCGGCGGGGTTGAATGGGAAGATATGAAGTGCTTATGTTAACATTGTTCGGCGAACACTTCCATCCAGGGCATGTGGGATACAATTCGTAACGCCGAAGCAATAAGTCGTGCGCTCCTCGCTGACGGACAACCCCGCCACGTATGAACAAGCGCATCTTTGTCGTTGACGACGAGCCGAAGATTGGCAACCTGTTCTCGAATGTCTTGGAGCGGGATGGATACGAGGTCGAAACGTACCTGAATCCGGTCTCGATGCTTGACGCCCTCGACGACGGCTCGAAGGAGCCCGACGTGGTGGTGGCGGACATGATGATGCCGGACATGAACGGCGTCGAGCTGCTGGAGACCCTCCAGGAGCGGGAGCTGGACGTCCCCGTCATCATCATGACGGCCCACTCCTCGGTCCAGACCGCCGTCGAGGCCATGCGGCAGGGTGCGTTCCACTACCTCCAGAAGCCGGTCAACCTGGAGGAGATGCGCGCCCTCCTCGAGAAAGCCGTCGAGCTCTACGGGGCCCAGCGGGAGCTCCAGCAGATCAAGACCGAGAAGCAGAAGAAATATCCAATCGACGGCATCCTGGGGGAGAGCGACGCGATCGTCCGGGTCCGCGAGACGATCGAGACGCTCTGTGACGCCTCGAACACCACGGTGCTTCTCTCGGGGGAAACCGGCACTGGGAAAAACCTGGCCGCGAAGACCATGCACTATAATTCCCCCCGGGCCGAGAAGGCCTTTACCGACATTAACTGCGCGGCCCTCCCCGACAACCTGCTGGAGGCTGAGCTCTTCGGGTACGAGGAGGGGGCCTTCACCGACGCGCGGGACTCGAAGGAAGGCCTCATCGAGGTAGCCGACGAGGGGACGCTCTTTCTCGACGAGATCGACTCGATGAGCATGGCCCTTCAGGCCAAGCTGCTGTCGTTTCTGGAGAGCCGCCAGTTCCGGCGCCTCGGAGGGGTGGAGGACCTCTCGGCGGACGTGCGCATCCTCTGCGCCACGAACTCGAACCTGGAGCAGAGCGTCCAGGACGACACCTTCCGGAAGGACCTCTTCTACCGCATCAACGTGGTGAACGTGAAGATGCCGCCCCTCCGGCACATGGGAGACGACGTGATGCTCATCGCCCGCCACATGGTGGAGGAGTTCAACCGCGAGTTCGGCAGCGACGTGGAGGGGTTCACCGACGCGGCGGAAGAGAAGCTCCGCGACCACATGTGGCCCGGCAACGTCCGCGAGCTGCGAAACGTGCTGGAGCGGGCCATGATCTTTACCAACGGCGAGCAGATCGACGCCGACGCGCTGACGCTCGCGCCGCCGGGACGGCTCGACGACGTGCACTCCTCGGAAGGGGCGTTCCAGTTCCCGCTCGGGCGAACCCTCAAGGACCTGGAGAAGGCGTATATCCGGCGGACCCTGGAAACCCGAACCGACGACAGCTACGCGGAGATCGCCGACGATCTCGGCATCTCGAAGAAGACGCTCTGGGACAAGCGCAAGCGGTACAACCTCGACGAGTTGGTCGAGCGGTAGTCCCAGGCGGGCCCCTGCGGGTCGATTTTGTCCCCGCCGAAGCTCATTTTGGCCTCCGCGCCGTCCGCTGCCCGAACCCATTCGTCCCGCGAAGCCCCCATCCCCATGCCCGTTCACGACCCGGAATCGCTCGCCACGGCCCTGCGTGAGCTCCGCGAGGAGGTCGTGTCGGCCGCCGTGCCCTACGTCGAGGCGGCCCTCGACGCCGTGGCCTCGCCCTCGCGCCCCGGCCTCGCCGGCCCGGCCCCCGCGCCCGACCTGACAGCCCCCGAGATCGCCGACCTCATCGACCACACGCAGCTCCGGCCCGCGGCCACGGACGACCAGATCGACCAGTGCTGCCAGGAGGCGGCGCACTACGCGTTCACCTCGGTGTGCGTGCATCCGACGTTTGTGCCCCGCACGGCGCGGCACCTCGACGGGACGGAGGTCACGCCCTGCACCGTCGTCGGATTTCCCCACGGCGCCAACCGCAGCGCGACGAAGGCCCAGGAGGCCGAGCGGGCCGTGGCGGACGGGGCCCGGGAACTGGACATGGTGCTGGCCCTCGGCGCGGTCGCCGGCGGGCGCTACTCGGACGCCGAGGCGGACGTTCGGGCCGTCGTCACCGCCGCCCGGGATGCGGGCGAGGCCCTCCAGACGCACGTTCCCGTGAAGGTCATTCTCGAGGCGGCGCTCCTGAGCCCCGCCCAGATTGCCGTCGCCAGCGTCATCGCTCGCCGGGCCGGGGCCGACTTCGTCAAGACGTCGACGGGATTTGCCGCGCACGGGGCCCGGGCCCGAGACGTGGCCCTCATGCGGGAGCTCGTCGGGACGGACCTGGGCGTCAAGGCGTCCGGGGGCGTCGGCACCGTCGAGGATGTCCGACGTATGGTGGCCCACGGTGCCACCCGGATCGGCGCGAGCGGATCCGTCGCCATCATGGAGGAACGCCGCGCGACCGCCGACACTCCGTAGTAGATCGATCGACTGCTTCCCAACCCACTCGTGCTGGGGCATGCGTCTCCGATACGTGTTCGCGCTTCCGCTTTTCGGCTTGCTTGCCCTCACGGCCTGCAGTGGCCCCTCGCAGACGAGTTCGGAGGGCCCGGATCCGGCCCGAGACGACGCCGCCGGTCGCGACGACGAGGCCCGGGCGGCCGTGTCGACGTACGAGACCTTCGACGTGTCGGCCTATCCGGTCCGTCCGCCCCAACGGACCGTCGAGGTGACCCACGAGGTGCCCCGCCGCCTGATGCAGGGACGCGCCGACGAAGGCGTCAAGCAGACGGTCGAGGGATACCGGATTCAGGTGTACTCCGCGCAGGACCAGGAGGCCTCCCAGGAGTTTCGCGAGAAGGTCCGGCAGTGGTGGATGAGCGTGCAGGACAAGGTGCCCAGCGACCTCTTCCAGGGGCAGCCACCGATTGTGATCGAGTACTCCCAGCCCTACTACCGCGTGCGGATCGGGGCCTTCGCCGACCGGGAGGAGGCCACCGAGGCCCTCAAATTCGTGCGGAAGCAGTTCTCGGGGGCCTTTGTGGCGCGCAGTACTGTGACGATCGTTCGGTAGCCCCGCTGACGGTTTCCTGCCCCCCGGGTGCTCATGACCCTCCTGATGGACGTCGGCTACTTCGGCCTCGGGCTCGCCGTGGTGATCGCCTCCGCCGAGCAGCTCGTGGACCGCACGATCGGGGTGTCCCGGCGGCTGGGAGTGAGTGCGTTTCTCATCGGGGTGCTCGGCATCGGCTTCGACGCCGAGAACCTCGCGGTCGGCCTCGCGGCCGGCTCCGAGGCGGCCGCCGGCATTGCCCTGGGCACGATCGTCGGGTCGGCAATGGTGGCGCTCGCGCTCGCGTTCGGCCTGACGGCCCTCGTCGTGCCGCTGGAGTTCGGGCGGGTGCCGCGCCGCGTCCTCTGCCTGCCGCTGGCGGCCGTGGCCCTGCTCACGGGTCTGGCCGTCGACGGAACGCTTTCTCGGCTCGACGGCGCGCTCCTGCTGGGGGCCTACGGCGTCGCGACGGGGCTCCTCATTCGGTGGGAGCGACACGGTCTCCACGTCCTGCCGACCGGGGCGGTCGAAGACGAGGCGCCCGACGAGGCGCGGCCGCCGGTGGCGGGCGTCCTGTTCGTCTTGGCCTTGATCGGCGTCGTCGTCGGGAGTGAGCTTCTTCTCCGCGGGGCCCGCCCGCTCATCGCGGCCCTCGGGTGGACGGACACGCTCTTCGGCATGACGGTCCTGGCGCTTCTGGTGAGCGTCGAGGAGGTGGCGCGGGAACTGCCCGCCGCCCTGCGCGGCCGGCCGGACGTGAGCTTCGGCAACGTGGTCGGGTCCGCCCTCGCCTTCTTCTGCTTCAATGCGGGCGCCATCGCGCTCCTGCGGCCGGTGGCGGTCGGGCCGGTCACGCGGACCTTCTATCTGCCCGTCTGCGCGGGGACGATGCTGCTCATCGCCGGGCTCATGGCGTTTCGGCGCGTCCCGCGATGGGGGGGCGCGCTGCTGCTGGCCCTGTACGCCCTTTTCGTGGGCGCCCCGTTTGTGTAGGACGTCGCCGAGAGCGGCTTTCTTTTTCTCTGTCGGCGAAGGCGGCACCGTCGGGAGACGCACCCCGGACGGTGAGATGGGGCCTCCCCGCGTCCCCGCCGGCCAGCCTCGACCCCAGCCGCGCTCGGTTCCGGGACCCCGGCCAGCACACCCGCGGCACTGGTCGTGACCCCGAACGACCTCTTAGCCCCTCGCGGCCTCGGTGCGGGCGAGAGTGTCCAGGCGGTCCACCAGGCGGTCGGCGTGGGTCTCGTGCTCCGGCTTCATGAGCACGCTCCGCAGGACGGCCGCCTCCGCCCGGTCGGCCTCCAGGGACGGTCGGAGCGTCGTCAGGGCATCGGCGGGAAGGCGGTAGAGACTCACGAAGATCGGCTCGTCGGCGTTCATCGCGGCGTCGAAGAGGCGTCGGCTGGCCGCGTCGACCGCCGAGAGCGTGGGCGTCTCGGGCGTCGGGACGTACGCCACGATGTCGGTCTCGGGTCGGCTGACCAGGGTGAGCGCGTCGCTGTCCACGATCTGGTCGGCCCAGGTGCGGGCGGCGCGGAGACAGGCCGCCAGGATGGGCCCGAGCCCGTCGTCGGGGGCGAGCGGAAGGGCCCGGAGCGTGCACCAGAGGGCCCCGGCCGCCGCCCCGGCGCGGGAGCACTCAAGGCTGATCTCGCCGAGGTGCAGTTCCTTAGAGGTGAAGTAGGTGTAGGGCGAGTCGTGCTGGTAGAAGCGGCCCACCGCCGGGTCGCGGAAGAGGATGCAGCCGCAGCCGTAGGGCTGGAGCCCGTGCTTGTGGGGGTCGATCGCCACGGAGTCGCAGTCGGCAATGGCCGCGAAGCGAGCGGCGGGGAAGTCGGGTACGTCGGCCCCGGCCTCGCCGCTCAGGAGCCGGAAGAAGCCGCCGTACGCGGCGTCGACGTGGAGGCGGACGTCGTGGGTGCGGCAGAGCGGCAGCGCCTCGTCGATGGGGTCGACGCTTCCGAGCCCGGTCGTCCCCGCCGTTAGGACCACCGTACCGATGTCGTGGGCCTGCAGGGCGTCGGCCAGCCCGTCGAGCTCCAGACGGCCCCGCGCGTCGGTCGGCAGGCGGACCACGTCGAGGTCCAGAACCTCGCTCATCCGGCCGTGCGTGTAGTGCGCGTCCTCGCTGACGGCGAGGGCGCGGTCGGGATGTAGCTCGCGGGCCACCCAGAGGGCCTCCAGATTGGCTACGGTGCCGCCGCCGGTGAGGTGCCCGAGCGTCTGGTCGGGCAGGCCCAGCATCCCCGCTAGGTCGGCCACCACCTCCTTTTCCATCTGGCTCGTGGGGGGGCCGCCGTCGAGCGCGTGGTTGTTGGGGTTGATCCGCTGGGCGGCCACGTACGCGGCGACGGCGACCGGGTGCGGCGGCTTCAGCATCTGCCCTGCATACCGCGGGTGGTGAAAGGGATAGTTGCCCTCCAGGCGCCTGAAGTACTCGTCGAGGGCCGCGTCGAGGCGCGAGGGCTCGACGCCGAGGGCCGGATGCCGGTCGAATGCGCCCCAGGAGGCCTCCCACGTCGCCACGTGGTTCAGCGCGCGGTGGACGAGGGCGTCGACCGAAGGGTAGGACGCGTCGGACACAGGTCGAGGGGGGGTTGGGAAAGAGAAGAAGACCGACCAACTCAGAGACTGTATTGGGTACCGGGTCGGTGTCGCAATCGCACCCGCTTCGTTCCGTTCCCGGAGGCGCACGGAGCGTGTGGGACCAGATATCGGATGGGCATGGCCGGGTCCGCAGTCGTCGCGTCATGGGCCTGACGCGACCCTGTGAAACCAAAACAGTCTCCTGGCCCGCGGGGCGGGGAATGCGGGGATCAGCCCGAGGGAACCCGCACGGCCCCGGGAATCGCTCGGGGATCGTCCAGATACGTCGGCAGGGCCCGGGCCAGGAGGGGGGCAGTGAGCAGCCCCTTCGAGCCGAGGGCCGTGAGCGTCCAGATTCGCTCGCGACGAGGCAGGGGACCGACGACCGGAAGGTTGCTGTGTGAGGCCTTCACCCGAACCCCCGCCCATTCGTCCAGCACCTCCGTCTCGTCGACGCCGGGCACCATGTGCGCGGCTTTGTCGCGGATGTAGGCGGTGGCCTGCGGGTCGGGACGCAGGTCGTCGAAGTTGTTGTCGTAGTTGCTGCCGAGCACGAGGGTCTCGGCCGAGTCGGGCACCACGTAGCCGCGGCCCGAGAGGGGCGGCAGCGGGCCGGACAGCGCGGCCGGACGGCGGACCCGGACGGTCTGCCCCTTTACCCCGTCCAGGCCCAGCCGCCGCAGTTCCGGGAACGGGCGATATCCCTGGCCCAGCGTCAGGAGCACCCGGTCGGCCCGAAGCGCCTCGGTCGTCGACCCGCGGCCGACCTCGACCACCGCCCGGCTGGGAGTCTCTCGCCAGTAGACCACGGGCGCCCCCGTTTCGACGATGGCCCCCCGCTCCTCGGCCGCTGCGAGGAGGGCCTCAACCATCGCGGGCACGTCGATCGCGCCCCCCTCGGGTACGTGCAGCGCCCCGACGTCCGTCTGCACGGCGGGGAAGGCGGCCCGCACGTCCGACGCGGACCGCCAGGACGCCAGGCTAGGGTGCTCGTCCGCGACGGCGCGGAACGGGGCCTCCTGGGCCGGGTCCACGACCGGTCGCAGCACGCCCCGCGGCGGGAACAGGTCGGCCGCGCCGGCCGCGTCGAGGAGTGCGGACACGGCCCCCAACGCTTCGCGCAGCCGCCACACGGGCCGGGCCCGCCGGCCCATGAAGGGGTTCACCAGCCCCGCCGCGGCCCCGGACGCCCCGGACGCGGGACGATCCGCCTCCAGCACATGGACCTGCATGTGGGCACTGAGCACGAAGGCGGCGCAGGCCCCGGCGAGGCCGGCCCCTGCGATGAGAACGTCTGCGTCCTGCGGCATGTATCGACGGAAAAATGGTGTAATCGTTGGCCGTCCGGGGTTCACACGCCTCAGTCGACCGGCCGTTCGGGACACCTGGCGCCCTCTGTCTGTTTGGGGGGCACAAGCCTCTCACGTCTACGCATCCATCGTGTACCATGGTCGACGACGTTGTCATTATCGGGGGCGGGACGGCCGGCCTGTCCATCGGCTTCGAGCTCGTGCGGCGGGGCACGCCCGTGACCCTCTTCGAGCGGGGCGAGGCCGGCCGCGGAACGTCCTGGCAGGCCGCCGGCATGCTCGCCCCCGACGCCGAGATCGGGTTCGAGGAACTGGAGCTCTACCGGCTCAATCGGGAAAGCCTCCGCCGGTGGCCCGACTTTGCCGCCCGGGTGGAGGCGGCCAGCGGAATGGACGTGGACTACCGGGACGAGGGTACGCTTATCGTGGCCGACGATCGGGACAGCGCCGAGGCCCTTCGGCGGCTCTACGAGTTTCAGGAGGAGAAGGGCCTCGACGTCGAGTGGCTGTCGGGTGCGGAGGCCCGCGAGGTGGAGCCGTTCGTGGCCCCCCGCCTGTCGGCGGCGATCTACGCCCCGTCCGACCACCAGGTCGACAACCGCCGCCTGCTCCGTGCCCTGCGGGCCGCGTTCGAGGCGGAGGGCGGCACCCTCCACGAGAAGACGCCCGTCCAGGCGGTCGTGCCGGACGCGGAGACCCCGGCGGTCGTGACCGAAGAGGGCGCCCGCGTCCCGGCCACGGCCGTGGTCGTGGCGGCGGGCGTGTGGTCCCGCGAACTGGACGGGCTCGAGCCGGCCGCGCAGCCCCCGGTGCGGCCGGTGAAGGGACAGATGATCCAGCTTCGCCGCAAGCGGCCCTTCGACCTGCAGCACGTAATTCGGGGACCGGAGGCCTACCTCGCGCCGAAGAGCAGCGGCCGCATCGTCGTGGGCGCGACCAGCGAGGAAATGGGATTCGACACCACCGTCACCGCGGGGGGGCTCTACGAACTGCTTGAGGGCGCCTGGGAGGTGGTGCCCGGCATTCTCGACCTCCCCGTCGACGACACGTGGGCGGGACTGCGGCCCGCGAGCCGCGACCACGAGCCCCTCCTCGGGGCCACCGGCGCCCCGGGCATCGTCATGGCTACGGGGCACTACCGACACGGCATCCTCCTGACGCCCGTCACGGCCGAGGAGATTGCCCACCTGATCCGCTCCGGAGAAACCTCGGCGTGGCTCGAGCCGTTCGCCCCGACGCGTTTCGCTGATCCTAAATCCCCGCGCTCCCCGGCATGAGCCCCGCGACGGACGCCCGCATTCCCGTGACCGTAAACGGCGAGGCCCGGACCGTCCCCGACGGATATCCCCTCACGGAGGTCCTCCGGGACCTCGAGATTGACCCGGAGGACGCTACCGGCGTAGCGGTGGCCCTCAACGAGAGCGTGATTCGCCGCCAGGACTGGCCGGACATCACCCTCTCGGAGGAAGACACCGTTGAGGTCATTCAGGCCCAGCAGGGCGGGTAACCCCCACCCGGCTGCACCACTCCCCGCCGCTGATTGCAGAGACTTTCGAGGCCATGGCAGACCCCCTACAGGCGAACGGGACGACGGCCACCGAGGCGGACGAGGCCCTTGTCCTCGGCGATTACCGCTTCTCGTCCCGGCTCGTCGTCGGCACGAGCCGGTACCCCAATCCGCAGGTGATGCTCGACGCGCTGGAGGCAACGGGCACCGAGCTGGTGACCGTGGCCATCCGCCGCGTGAACGTCGAGAATCCGGCGCCGGAGAGCCACCTCGATCTGCTCCGCCGCGGTGGGTACCAGGTGCTCCCGAACACCGCCGGCTGCTACACCGCCCGGGAGGCCGTCCTGGTGGCCCAACTGGCCCGGGAGGCCCTGGGCACCGACCTCATCAAGCTTGAGGTGATCGGCGACGACGAGACGCTGATGCCGGACGTCGAGCAACTGCTCGACGCCGCCGAGACGCTGGTCGACGACGGCTTCACGGTGCTCGCCTACGCCAACGACGACCCCATCACGTGCCGCAAGCTCGCCGACCTCGGGTGCGCGGCGGTCATGCCCCTGGGCTCGCCCATCGGAAGCGGCATGGGCCTGGTCAATCCTTACAACCTCCGCATCATCCGCGAGGTGATCGAGGACACCCCGCTCATCGTGGACGCGGGCATCGGCACCGCCAGCGACGCCGCGACGGCCATGGAGCTGGGCTACGACGGCGTACTCCTCAACACGGCCATCGCCGAGGCCCAGCATCCCGTCGAGATGGCCCACGCGATGCGGATGGCGGTGGCGGCGGGCCGCCACGCCGCCCGGGCCGGGCGCATCCCGCGCCGCCTCTACGCCCAGGCCTCCTCGCCCGCCGAGGGGCAAGTCCAGACGGACGCGTGAGGACCGCCGCCCCGCCCCGCACGAACGGGCTCACGACACCAACTGCTTCTGGTCCGTATGGTCGATCTCCCGTATCCCTGCCTCGCGCTCATCGCCGACGGCTTTACCGACGACGATCGGGCCGACCGCGCCGTCACCGCCGTGGAGGCAGGGGTGCGCTGGGTGCACCTCCGCGACCATCACGCCGGCCCGGAGGCCTTCGAGGCCGCGGCGCGGCGCCTCACCGAGCGGCTGCGCGCCCTCGTTCCGGACGTGACCGTGAGCGTCAACACCCGCCTCGGCGTCGCCCAGGAGCTGGGCACGAGCCTGCACCTCGGCCGGCGGGGGCCCTCCGTCGCCGACGGCCGCGAGGCGCTCGGGTCGGACACGCTCCTGGGGTACTCGGCCCACGAAGAGATTGGCATCGAAGGCGACCGGGCACCCGACGTCGACTACTACTTCTTCAGCCCCGTCTACGAGACCTCGAGTAAGCCCGCCCAGCCCGCGGCCGGCATCTCTGCGCTCCGGTCCTTCTGCCGGACGGCCGCGCCCACCCCGACGCTGGCCCTCGGCGGCATCAGCCCCGAGCGGGTCCAGGCCTGCCGCGAGGCGGGGGCCCAGGGCGTTGCCGTCCTGTCGGGCATCATGGAGGCGGAGGTGCCGGTGGCCGCCACGCGGGCCTATCTGCGGGCGCTCGGGGAGCTGGCCTGACGGGCCACGTACTCTTCCTCACAACACGCCGCTGCAACCATGTCGAAGCCGACCGCCCTGACGATCGCCGGGAGCGACTCCGGCGGGGGCGCGGGCATTCAAGCCGACATCAAGGCCATGGAGGCCAACGGGGTCTTCGCGACCTCGGCCCTCGCCGCCGTCACCGCGCAGAACACCCAGACGGTCGCCGAGGCCCACGACCTGCCCCCGTCGCTGGTCGCGGCGCAGATCGACGCCGTGGCCGAGGATCTACCCGTCCGGGCCGCCAAGACGGGCATGCTCTCCGACCCGGCCATCATAGAGGCGGTCGCCGATCGCGTGGCCGCCCACGGTCTGTACCCCCTGGTGGTGGACCCGGTCATGATCTCGAAGACCGGCTTCAAGCTGCTGAAGGACCCGGCCATCGTGACGCTTCGGGACGAGCTGCTGCCGTTGGCGACGATCATCACGCCCAACGTTCACGAGGCCGAACACCTGACCGACATCGACGGCATCGACTCTGTGGAGGGCCTCCGGACGGCCGCCCAGGCCCTCTACGACCGCGGCCCCGACGCCGTCCTGGTGAAGGGAGGCCACCTCGACGACCCCGACGAGGCGACCGACGTGCTCGTCGACGAGCACGGGGCCCACGCCGTCTCCGCGCCCCGAATCGACACCTCGCACACCCACGGCACCGGGTGTACCTACGCCTCCGCCGTCGCGGCGCACCTCGCGCACGGACGCGACCTGCGGGTCGCCGTGGAGCGAGCCAAGCGCTACGTCACCGAGGCGATCCGCCACGCACTCCCCATCGGGAACGGACGCGGCCCCACGAACCACTTCTTCCATCTCGACCCCGCGGCGGCCGTGCGCGAGCAGGCGTCCGACCGGGCCGGATGAGCGGAAACATCCCGTAAATTGTACTACGACCCCGAAGTTTTTTCGGGCCTGGGGGGGCTCTCCGCCGAGGACGAAGCGCCGTTCTCCGTCTCCCGGTTCCGGTCGAGGGAGGGATCGGAGGAGTCGTCCCCCACGGCGTGCAGGAGGTCGATGCGGGCCTGGTACTGATCGACTAGGAGTTCGGGGGACCGGCCGTCTTCCTGAATCGTGACGACCTGCTCGCAGGCCATCTTGATGGCCCGCTGAGCGACGGTAGAGGGGGTGAGCCCGAGCTGCTGCGCCACGGACCGCAGGCGGTTGGCCTCGTCCTCGGACAGGCGAAGCCGGAGGCCGACCGAGTCGTCCGAAGCCGACGCCGCCCCGGTCCCGTCGGGGGGATCGTAAAGCGTCCCGTCCGGGTCGTCGGGGGAAGGGGAGGAATCGCTCACGGAAGATGGGCGATGTTGAGGCAGGCCGAGGGATGCGCCGCCCTGCGCAATTTGCAGAGAGCGTGCCAGCCTCCGAGGACGAAGCGCAGCCGTTGCCCCGACACACAGATGGGGACGTCGGATCCACGGGAGGCGGGTGAACACTTCGTGAGAACCCCGGGGCGGGGATCTTTTCGGCGCGAGGCCCCGTGTACGAACCTCGCTGTTAGGACGCGGACGGCAAGACGTTCTGCCCGTAGCTCAGATGGACAGAGCAGCTGACTACGGATCAGCAGGTCGGGGGTTCGAATCCTCCCGGGCAGGCACTTCACTTTCCAGGCGACAGTCGCCCCTCAAGGCCCCACGGCGGTCTGAGGGGCTTTTCTACGCCGCGTCCACCCGTCGGGGACGGCGGATCCGGTCTACGCCACCGGCGCGACCCCCATCCGCTTGAGCTCGGCGTCGATCCGCTCGACGCTCCGCGTCGTGTCGATGCGCGGCCGGAGTTGGATCAGGAGGTTGAGCAGGCCCACTAGGGCCTTGTTCAGAAAGATAAAGTGAGGGGAGCCGACCACTTCCCGCAGTTCCGACGCCGCACGGAAGCAGTCCTGCAGCCGCTCGCGGAAGTCGGCGTCGCCGAAGTCGAACGGGGAGTGGCGGTAGGGCTCGACGATCAGCGATCCGTAGCGGTCGAAGAACGTCCGGATCTCGTCGCGCACCTCGGGGGCGAGGTCCTCGTGCAGGATGCCGAGGTCGTGGAGGAGAGGCTCGATGGTCTCCGAGTCGTCGTCGATCCGGGCCCGGTAGAGGCGCAGCATGTCGTCGCGGAAGGCCTGCGGAAAGGTCTTCACACAGCCAAAGTCGATCACCCCGAGGCGGCCGTCGTCCCGAAAGAGAAAGTTGCCGGGATGGGCGTCGGCGTGGAGCGTGCGCTGGTTGCTGGCCACCTGCTCGTGGAGAAAGTCCCAGAGTAGCTGGCCGAAACGATCGCGGGTAGCCCGGTCGGGGTCGTCGTCGAGGAGCGCGTCGAGGTGACGGCCCTCGACGTAGGTCATCGTGAGCACGGTCTCGCTCGTGTATTCCCGGACGGCCCGGGGGGTAACGATGTCGCCGTCGTCGTACTGCTCGGCGAAGAAGTCGATGTGGTCCGCCTCCTGGAGGTAGTCGGTTTCCTCGCGGAGCCGGGTGCGCACCTCCTCGAAGTGCGCGTCGAGGTCGCCTCCCCCAACGAGGCGCTCGAAGAGAGACCGCGCCACGGCCAGGTCCGACTCGATGGTCTCGCGGACGTTGGGATACTGCACCTTGACCGCCACGTCCCGGCCGTCCGGGAGGCGGGCCCGGTGGACCTGCCCGATCGAGGCGGCGGCCATCGCCTCCGGCTCGAAGGCGTCGAAGAGCATCTCCGGCATCTGGCCCAGGGCATCGCGGATCCGCTTCCGCACGAGGGCCTTGTTCATCGGGGGCACGCTGTACTGCGCCTCCGCCATCACGTCCATGAACTCGTCCGGCAGCATTCCGGTGTCCATGCTCATGGACTGGGCCAGCTTGAGGGCGGTGCCCCGCAGGCGAGTGAACTCGCGGAAAAGATCCTCGGCGTTCTGGGTGTTGAGGGCCTGGCGCCGCTCGCCGGCGTCGCCGCGGCCGGCGACCCGGTCGGCCAGGTACTGGGCGTAGTTCTTCCCGACCTTCAGGCCCGTCTTCGCGAAGATCTTGCTTCGCTCGAGCTTCGACGCCGGGAAGTCGTCGTTGTCGTCCGGTGTGCTCATCGCGATGGGATGGGTGGGACAGTCACTCGGGGCGGCCGCGGCCCGGCAGGAAGCGGCCCACGAGGGGCAGGCGCCGGAGGCCCAGCGCGTCGTTGCGCACGATGTGCCAGGCCAAGTCTACGCCCCGTGACACGCCCCCGAAGGTGACCAGTTCAGCGACAAATGCAACGAGCCTGTCGACCAACGCGGTGGTGGCGGCCTGGTCCGCGCTCTCGTCGGAGATCCAGTGACGGATGAGGGCGAAGGTGACCTCGGTGAGCACCGCGTGGACCGGCCAGAAGCCGGTCACCAGCCGGTTGGGCTGCGGAATGCGGTCGTCGGTGAGGATCGTGCGGAGGGCGGCCCGCACCTCGTCCCGGAACGCGGAGTCGTAGCGCACCCGGCTGTCGAACGTCTCCTGCACGAAGGCCCGGTGCTCGGCGAGGGCGTCGAGCAGAATGTAGTAGAAGGAGGCGAGCCGCTCCTCGACAGTGAAATCCTCGTAGCCCTCGGTGGCGGCGGACAAGAGGCGGTACTGGTCGACCGCCAGGTCGTAGACGGCCGGGTAGAGCCCCTCGGGGGCGTCGAAATGGGCGTAGAAGGTCGCCTCGTCGACCCCGGCCTCCGCGCAGACCGCCTCGACGCTCGGCGGGTCTGAGGGCGTGGCGTGGAGTCGCAGGGCGGCCTCGACGAGGTCTTTCCGTTCCGCGAAAGCGTCGGGATCAGGAATTGGGGGGCAGCGGACGGTTGGGAAAACATCGGGGTATCTTGTTCGCATGGCCACGGAGAGTGATCCCGGCATCCGGCCCCCCGAAAGCGGGCCGCCCGTGTCGTTGCGACGGGCGCGGAGACCGCGGTGCAGCCCCCTCCGAAAGGTCCTTCCCGGAAGAACGAGACCGAGCGTCCAGTCCGGGGGGAGCGCCCGGAGGGCCGGGCATGCGCTCACTTGAGTTCGTTCAGGAGCGCCCGTGCTTTCCGCTTGTGCTCGGTCTCGAACGGAGAGCCGGACGTGGCCACCGCGCGTCGAAACTGGGCCCGGGCCGCGTCGTCGCGTCCCATCGCGAGGTAGGTCTTGCCCAACTCGAGGTGGTTGTAGGGCTTCGACTCCAGCCGGATGGCCCGCCGGAAGTCCCGGGCGGCCTGCTCAAGGGAGGCGTCGGGCAGTCCGCCGTAAAGGGTGCGGACGAGGGCCCGGACGAAAATGCCCAGTTCGGCGACCTGACGGTGCCAGCGGCCGCGCAGGTGATAGGCCGGCGCGAGGGTCGAGTCGAGGGCGATGGCGCGGTCCGTGTGTCGCTTGACGGCCCGGGAGTGCCGCACCCGCTTCGACGGCCCCACATGTAGCGTGAGGCGGCCCGCGGCCAGGGCGGTGACGAGGTGGGCCCAGGCGTTCGTCGAGTCCGCGGCCCGGGCGCTGTCGGCCACGCGCAGGGCCCGGCGGTGTAGGGCAATCGTGCTGTCCTCGTCGGGTGAGCGTCGGCCGATGTCGGAGATCACGAGGGCGCGCCGCCAGAGGACCTCAACGTTCCGCGGAGACCGGCGGTACAGACGGTTGATCCGGGCGAGGGCCGGGCGGAAGCGGCCCTGCGCCCGGAGGGTGTCGACCCGGGTCAGGGCCGACCGGAACGAGTCGGGGGCGGTGGGCTGGGCGGGCAGGGCCCCGGCGGGGGCGCCTCCGAGGAGCAGGAGGCACAGCAGGCCCCTCCAGGGGACCCCGGACAGCGGTACGTAGACCGGGCCGAGTCGAGTCAGAACGACAGGACGTTGGGAGAAAAAGAATCTTCTCTACTGAGGATCCGCCGGTCCGCTTCTCCGGGCGCCGGAGCGATGGTCACGCTCGGCACCGTGAAGGGACCGACGCAAAGACCATGACGGAAACGTTACGAGCCCACGAACGGTGCAGACGCAAAAGTAAAATTTTAGGGAACGCATCGCAGGACCGAAGTTTAGACGAAAGCATCACTTTCCAAGGGGGCTTTCCGTTCCACGCTCGCCTCTGCACGATATGGCCACCGTTTTCTCGAACATGTCCGTAGGGAACGACCGCCCGCTTGTCGTCGGCATCGGCGGCTCGGCCGGCGGCGTCGAGGCCCTCCAGCACTTCTTCGGGACGCTGTCCGAGGAGCCGGGGGCCGCGTTCGTGGTCATTATGCACCTCGCCCCGAATGAGAAGAGTCAGTTGGCGGAGGTCCTGCAGGCCCACACGGCGATGCCGGTGCGGCAGGTGACGGAGGCCACCGCTCTCGAGGCGAACCACGTCTACGTGACGGCGCCGGCACGTACGCTTCTGGTTGAGGAGACGACCCTCAAGCCGGAGCCGCTCCAAGAGCCCGAGGAGCGGCGGTCGCCGATCGATCAGTTTTTTCGGTCCCTGGCGGGGGCGGAGGTCAATCCCATCGGGGTGGTCGTCTCCGGTTCGGGGACCGACGGAAGCGTGGGACTGCGCGCCATCACGGAGGCCGACGGGGTGATTGCGGCCCAGGACCCGGGCGAGGCGACCCACTCCAGCATGCCGCGCAGTGCCATTATGACGAGTCGCGTCGACGTCGTGCTCCCGGTGGCCGATCTGGCCCGCCGGATCGAGGAGCAGCAGGAGCTCGTCCACGGCCTCTACGTGCCGCAAGAGCCCGTGGAACTCGACGAGGAGCAGGAGGCGCATCTGAAAGAGATTCTCGGGCAGGTGCAGCGACGGACGGGCCACGACTTCAGCGGGTATAAGCGCTCGACCATGCTGCGCCGGGTCCACCGGCGGCTTCACGTCCACCAGATCGAGACACTGGAGGCCTACCGGGAGTACCTCGAGGAGAATCCCAGCGAGGCCACGGCCCTTCAGAGAGACCTGCTCATCAGTGTTACCAGCTTTTTCCGGAACGCGGAGGCCTTCGGGGCACTGCGCGACGAGGCGCTGCCCTCGATCTTTCAGGACAGGGCCCGCGACGACCAGGTGCGGGCCTGGGTCGTGGGGTGTGCCACCGGGGAGGAAGCCTATTCGATGGCCATGCTGCTTCTGGAGCGGGCCGCCGAGAGCCCGGTGCCGACGGACCAGATTCAGGTGTTCGCGACCGACATCGACGAGGAGGCCCTCGCCACGGCCCGGGAGGGCCGGTATCCCGAGCCCGTCGCCGCGGACGTGCCCCAGCGATACCTCGACCGCTTTTTCCGTAAGGAAGGCACCGAGTACATCGTCCAGAAGTCGGTTCGGGACCGCATCCTCTTCACCCCCCACAGCTTGCTCACGGACCCCCCGTTCTCGAAGCTGGACCTGATCTCCTGCCGGAATCTTCTCATCTACCTCCGCCGCGAGCTCCAGGCGTCGGTCTTCGACCTCTTCCGGTATGCGCTCAACGAGGAAGGCCTCCTGTTCCTGGGCAGCTCGGAGTCGGTCGACCAGGCGAAGGGGGATTTTCGGATCCTTGAGAAGTCGCACAGCATCTATAAGCGTCAAACCGGAGGACGGGTCGTGCCGGACCTCCCGGCCCAGTCGATGGTCCCGCCGACCGGAGCGGATCCGTCGGTCCAACCGGAAGGGGGCATCGAACAGCCCTCGGAGGCGGCCCTGCACCGCCGTCTCCTGGAGGCCTACGCCCCGCCCAGCGCGCTGGTCGACGAGGACTACACCTTCGTACACCTCTCGCAGAGCGCCGGTCGCTACCTGCAACACCCCGTCGGCCCGCCCAACACCAACATCCTCGAGGTCGTTCGCCCCGAGCTTCGCGCCAAGCTGCGCTCGGCCCTCCATGAAGCCTTCGACAGGGACGCGACCGTCCGCACCGAGCCGGTGACCGTCCGCACCGAGCCGGTGACCGTGCAGTTCAACGGCGATGTGCGACCGGTCCACCTCGTGGTTCGGACGGCCCAGGACGTTCCGGAGGCGGAGGCACTGGGCCTCGTCGTCTTCGTGGAGGGGGAGGACGCGCCCCCGAAGCCCGAGACGGTCCCGGCCCCCTCCGAGACCGACGAGGCGCAGCAGCTGGCCGCGGAGCTGGAGCGGACGAAGCAGGACCTGCGGGCCACCGTCGAGGAGTACGAGACCTCGAAGCAGGAGATGCGGGCCGCGAACGAGGAACTGCGGTCGATGAACGAGGAGTACAAGTCGATGACCGAGGAGCTGGAAACGAGCAAGGAGGAGCTCCAGTCGGTCAACGAGGAGCTAAAAACCGTCAATCGGGAGCTCGAGGAGAAAGTCCAGGCTCTGGAAAAGGCCAACAGTGACCTCAAGAACCTGATGGCGGCCACGGACATCGGCACGCTGTTTCTGGACCGGGACCTCCACATTCAGCGCTATACGCCCCGTGTCGAACGCCTCTTCAACATTCAGTCCTCGGACACCGGGCGGCCCATCGACGACTTTACGCACGCCCTCGATTACGATCGGTTGACGGCCGACGCGCGCTCGGTCCTGGAGGAGCTGATTCCCGTCGAGCGGGAGGTGCCGACCGACGACGAGGAGTGGTTTCTGGTGCGTCACCATCCGTACCGCACCGCCGAGGACCGCATCGACGGGGTCGTCATCACGTTCGTCGACATCACCCGCCGCAAGCGCGCCGAGCAGAAGCTCCGGGATGCCCACGACCGCCTGCAGAGCCGCGCCGAGCAGGTGCAGTCCCTCTCCGAGGCCCTCACCTCCGCGGAGCAACGGGAGCGGGAACGCATCAGCCAGGTGCTCCACGACGACCTCCAGCAGACCATCTTCGCCGCCCGTATGCGGATCGACCATCTTCGGGGTCAGGCCACCCTGAACGCTGACCAGGACGAGCTCGCCGACCGGGCCATCACGCTCCTCGATGAGAGCGTGGAGAAAACCCGAAACCTGTCGTCGGAACTGAACCCGCCGGTGGGCGACCAGTCCCTCCGCGACGCCCTGGACTGGCTGGCGGTGCAGATGGATGAGTCCTACGACCTCGCGGTGGAGGTGGAGGCCGACGGATCCCTGAAGACGACGGACAAGAATCTCCGATTTCTGCTCTTCCGTCTCGTGCGCGAACTGCTGTTCAACGTGGTGAAGCACGCGGAGACCGACGAGGCCCGCGTCGAGATGATCGAATCGGAGAGGCGTCTACGCGTGGTGGTGGCGGACGAGGGCGCCGGGTTCGATCCATCGCGCCTCGACGACCAGGGCGGAGGGCTCGGCCTCGTGAGCGTCCGGGAGCGGATCCAGATGATCGGCGGGGAGGTCGACATCGCGTCGACCCCCGGGGAGGGCACCCGCGTCACGATCGACGTGCCCTGGCAGTCCGGAGTGGTCGGGGACGAGGCCGGGGTGTAGGGGCTGGACGAGGCCGCACGTCGATTTCCGGAGGGGCCCCGGCCCACTTCCGGAGCACCGGCCCTCGCCGCCCGTACGAGGGGCGTCCATCTTTTCTCGCAAGTCCCACCGCGTCTGTGTCTTCATCTGCGTCCCGCCGCGTCCGGCAGTACGTCGGCCTCGCCCTCGTCATCCTCGCCTACCTCGGGGGCATCGTTGGGTGGACGTGGGCGGTCCAAACGATCGACGCCGACCGGTCCTCGCCGGCCGACACGACGGAGGTCGTGGCGCCCGATCGGAAGCCCGGGCCGCCTTCGTCCCGGTAGAAGCCCCCCACCCCCTTATCAGCGCCGCCCATCTCGTGGTCGCTCTCGTTCGCCTGGCCGTCGGCACCCTCGTCGGTCTGCTCGGCGGAGGCATCCCGACCGCCGCCCTCCACCGCGTCCGGACGCCGTACTTCGACGGCCCGGTGCGCGACCGGCTTGCCGCGGCGGACTACGAGGTCACCTTCCGGCCCTACGACTGGGCCCTCAACGACCAGGGGCGGCCCCGGCCCCGGCGGGCCAGCGGTAGCGCCCGGACCGCAGCCCCCGAACATTTTCGTGTGCGCCCGGGTACCTAGAGCCGGATACAGGGCTCGGCGCGGCCCGCCTTCGCTCCTTGTCACTCACCGACCTGTTCCACGCATGGCGTACGAGACGTACGAGCCGGTTATCGGTCTCGAGGTGCACGTACAGTTGCAGACCGACTCGAAGATCTTCAGCACCGACGCGACCGCCTTTGGGGCCGACCCGAACACGCAGGTCGACCCGGTGAGCCTGGGCCACCCCGGTACGCTTCCGGTCCTGAACCGGGAGGTGGTCGCGTACGCCCTCCGGCTGGGGCTGGCCACGCACTGCTCCATTGCGCCTCGATCGGTGTTTGCGCGGAAACACTACTTCTACCCCGACCTGCCGAAGGGATATCAGATCTCGCAGTACGACACGCCGATCTGCTACGACGGCTACGTGGAGATCTACCCCGACGACGACCCCGACGCCGAGGACGCCGGTGCGCTCGAGGCCGCCGCGAAGCGCATCGGCCTCACCCGCATCCACATGGAGGAGGACGCCGGCAAGTCGATCCACGACGACAGCGGCCGGACGCGCCTGGACTTCAACCGGTGCGGGGTGCCGCTCCTGGAGATGGTCACGGCGCCGGACCTGCGGTCGCCCCGGGAGGCCGCCCTCTTCCTGGGCCGGCTCCGCCAGGTGGTGCGCTACCTCGGCATCAGCGACGGCAACATGGAGGAGGGGTCCCTCCGCTGCGACGCCAACGTGAGCGTCCGGCCCCGCGGCCACGACCAGTTCGGGACCCGGACGGAGCTCAAGAACATGAACTCGATGTCGCACGTCGAGCAGGCCCTCGAGTACGAGATCGCCCGTCAGATTGCGGCCCGGGAGCGGGGCGACGCAATCGAGCAGCAGACCCTTCTGTGGGACCCGGACGTGGGCACCACCCGTCCGATGCGCACGAAGGAGGAGGCCCACGACTACCGCTACATGCCCGACCCCGACCTCGTGGAGGTCGAGATCGACGACGAGATGATCGAGGACGTCCGGGCCAACCTCCCGGAGCTTCCGCGAGCCCGCCGCCGCCGCTTTGTCGAAGAGGTGGGGCTGCCCCCGTACGACGCCCGTGTGCTCACCGAGGAGCGGGCCGTGGCCGACTACTTCGAGGCGGCCCTCGACCAGCTCTACAAGCGCACGAAGGGCGGAGACACCGACGCGCAGGCGAAGCTCGTGTCCAACCTCGTGATGACGGAGGTGATGCGCGTGCTCAACGAACGCTCCATCTCGATCCGGGAGCTGCCCGTCGAGCCGGAGCGCCTGGCGCAGCTGGCCTTCCTCCGCGTGCAGGACAAGGTCAGCTCCAATGGCGCGCAGGAAGTGTTCGAGGCGATGCTGGAGGCCCCCGACGCGAGCGCGGGCAAGATTGCCGACGAGCGCGACCTCATTCAGGTCTCGGACCCGAGCGCCATCGAACCGGTCGTCGAGGCGGTCCTCGACGATCATCCCGACAAGGTGGAGACCTACCTCGGGGGAAAGGAGGGCCTCCTCGGCTTCTTTATCGGCCAGGTGATGCAGCGCTTCGACGGGTCGCCCGACCCCGAGCTGGTTCGAGAGATGCTCCGCGGGAAGCTCGAGGCCCGGAACGAACCCGTAGAGGACTAGCCCGTGCCGCCGACGCCGATGACGCATATGATTCCGCTGTGGTCTTGTCGCCGCCGATCGGGCGGGGCCCTCCTCCTGCTCGTCCTTCTGATGCTCGGGGGGCTCGGGTGCCAGTCCGACCCGGAGGACGTACAGAGCCACCTCGAGGGGCGGATTACGGTGCGGTCCAGTGTCGACACGTCGGACGATTACAGCGGCTTCCGGGTGCTGGCCGTGCGGGCCCAGGGCCGAACCCTCGACACCTTGGGACGGGCCGTGACGAGGGCGGACGGCCGTTTCGAGACGACGGTTACCGCCCCCGAGCGGGGCATCTACTCCCTCACCATCTGGGGGCGGCGGGGGCGCCAGCGCCTGGCGAGCACCGACTACGTGGTGGCGGACGGCGACTCCGCGACCCTGAACGTCGAGCTGCCCCTCCAGCGGGGACGCTTCCGCGTCCGGTCGACGGAGAACGCGGCCCTGATGGCCTACCAGAATACCATGGCGCAGCACCGGCGCACCCTCCTGCGCCGGGTGCGCGGCGACGCCCTCGACTCGACGGCCATGAGCCGCAGCGTCCGCCAGACCACCAGCATCCTCTGGTCGCTGCGGGAGACCTTCCCGGGCACCTACGCCAGCCAGCTGGGCGCCACCGAGTCGTTGTCCCTCCTTGCGGGGTGGAACGACTCCCTTGTGGTTGAGCGGGCCCGCCGGATCACGCCGTCCAACCCGCGCTACGTCGGGGCGGCCCGCATCGCCCGGCGGGCCCAGGCGCGGCTGCGGGGGCAGGACGCGGCCCTCAAGCTGCTCACGGACTTCCAGACGCGGGCCGCGACCGCCGCCCAGCGCGCCGGCATCCAGTCGATCCGCGTACGGGCCTTCATCGACAGTCTCCAGGCCGACGCCGCCCTCGCGGCCGCCCAGACCCTCAAGAACGAGTACCCGGACACCCGGTGGGCCGACTGGGCCGACCGCGCGACGTACGAGGTCAACAATCTGCTGCCGGGCACCACGGCCCCGAACCTCGCGTTTCGGACCCTTGAGGGGGATTCGCTCTCCCTGCGCGCCCTCCGCGGCCGTCCCGTCGTGCTCGAGTACTTCCGCCCGGGCAACGACCTCTACGCCCGGCAGCTCACGACGCGAAACGCCCTGTATCGAGGAACGCGGTCCGACTCGGTGGCCTTCGTGTCCGTGTCCGTCAACCCCGACACGCTCATTCACCGGGCGTTCACCCGGAACCGGGCGTTCCCCGGACACACCGTCATCGCTCCGGACGGCCTCGACGGGCCGCTGGCGCGGACGTACAACGTAGGCCGCGTCCCGTCGCGCGTCCTGATCGACGCCGAAGGGCGCATCGTGGGCCGCTATCCGGGCACAGCCTTTCTTGCGCTCCAGGAAGAGCTGGCACGGCTCCTCCAGAACGGGGACTGAGCCCGGGGGCGGGGCTTCTCAGCAATCCTTCACGAAGTGGCCTCGCTTGTGCTTGAAAGGAGGGGGAGGTCCCTGCTACCTTAGTCTCGTCGGCAGAGGCAAGCCCCCTCACTGACGTGGTGTAGGCTGTTCGTTAGATTTCTCATAACGATCCTGCATGCCCCGTGCCAACATTGACGGGTACCTTCTCCTACATCAAAAATTTCATTCAAGATCAAGACGTGGCGGCCATCGCTCCGTCGTCTTCGTTTCTCGTCGAGCGCGTCTGCAAGTGGATCGACTTCGACGAGACGGCGGTGGTCGTCGAGTACGGCCCCGGGAACGGGGTCTTCAGCGAGTACATCCTCGACCATATGACGGCCGACTCGACGCTCCTCCTCATCGAGAGCAACCCCGACTTCGTGGAGATGCTCGAGGAGAAGACGGCCGACGATCCGCGAGCCCACGTGGTCGAGGGCCGGGCCGAGCACGTCCGCGACATCCTGGACGCACACGACGTGGACGCGGCCGACTACATCGTGTCCGGCATCCCCTTCTCCTTCCTCGACGACGAGACGAAACGAGAGCTCCTCTTCACCACCCGGGAGGTGCTGGGGGAGGACGGAGAGTTTCTT
>JBDGQP010000218.1:0-23784 GCA_042218975.1 Salinibacter sp. | reverse complement strand
GGCAACGCCACCCTCATCACCAACGCGATGGCCCGCGACGTCACCACCGACCAGGAGGGACAGGCCACGGGCGTCTCCTACGTCGACACGGAGAGTCGCCGCGAGTACAAGATAGAGGCCGACGTGGTGGTCCTCGCCGCCAGCGCCTGCGAGTCGGCGCGTCTCCTGCTGAATTCCACCTCGCCGCAGCACCCGAACGGGCTGGCCAACTCCAGCGACGCGGTGGGGCGGTACCTGATGGACTCGACGGGCTCGACCATCATGGGCGTGGCCCCGCAGCTCATGAACCAGCCCGCCCACAACTGCGACGGGGTCGGCGGCATGCACTCCTACATCCCGTGGTGGGCCTACGACCAGAACCTCGACTTCCCCCGCGGATACCACTTTGAGCTCTGGGGCGGCCGCGGCATGCCGGGGTACGGCTTCGGCAGCGGCATTCAGAACCTCAACGGCATGTTTCCGGGTGACGAGGAGACGAAGAAGAAGGGCGGGGGCGGCTACGGTCGGCAGCTCAAAAAGGACTACCGCCGCTTCTACGGATCAATGGTGGGCATGTCCGGCCGGGGCGAGTCGATCGCCCGCCGCGACAACTACTGCGAGGTCGACCCCGACACCCGCGACCAGTACGGCATTCCGGTCCTCCGCTTCGACCACTCCTGGGGGGAGGAGGAGTACCTGCAGGTGAAGCACATGCAGGAGAAAGGCCGTGAGATCCTGCGGTCGGCCGGGGCCGAGCCCCTCGGCACAATGCCCGACAAGGAGGATGGGTACGGCATCACGATGCCCGGCGAAATCATCCACGAGTCCGGCGTGACCCGCATGGGCGCCGACCCGGAGACCTCGGTCCTCAACGAGCAGTGCCAGGCCCACGACGTCGACAACCTCTTCGTGGCCGACGCCGGCCCGTTCGTGTCGATGCCGCACAAGAACCCGACCTGGACCATCCTCGCCCTCTCGATGCGCACCTCCGAGTACATCATCGACCAGCGCAAGAAGGGCAACCTGTGACGATGCGGGCAATGCGTTGAGGAGGGGCCGCTGGTGTGACCGGTTCGGTCCGTTCCCGTGCTGCGTATTTCGTATTGCGTATTTTCCCACGAAATACGGAATACGCAATACGCCCGGCACCTGCCCGCGTCCTCGTTTCCCGATTTGCACGACGACAGCTTCCAACTTCCTCTCCGACCCCATGAGTGACCTCGACCGACGTGATGCCCTCAAGCTTCTGGGCCTGATGGCGGCGGCGCCCACGTTCGGCGTGGCGTGCTCGTCGGAAAACGTCGACCAGGCCCGCCAGCAGGCGGCCTCGGTGACCACCAAGCCCGAGCCGGCCGCCCACGACCGCCAGCTGTTTACCGACCACGAGTTTGAGACGGTCCGTGTGCTCGTCGACTGGATCATTCCCGCCGACGAGCGCTCCGGCAGTGCCACCGACGCCGGCGTGCCCACGTTCATCGACTTCATCCTGACCGACGAGAAGCTGCAGGACCGGGAGCAGCAGCAGGTCGCCTTCCGTGGCGGGCTCGCGTGGGTCGACTACGAGTGCATCGACCGGCACGGTGCCCCGTTCGTCAAGTGCACCGAGAAGCAGCAGCAGGCCCTGCTCGACGACATCGCGTGGCCGGAGGCCGCCGACGACGCCATGCAGCCGGGCGTCGAGTTCTTCAACAGCCTCCGCGACCTGACGGCCTCGGGCTTCTTCAGTTCGAAGATGGGCATGAAGGACCTGCAGTACCAGGGCAACCAGCACGTGTCCGAGTGGACCGGCTGCCCCGACGAGGTGCTTCGGCACGTCGGGGTCGCGCAGCAGGCCTAGCGGCCCTCCCCTGGCGCCCCACGCACCGGCTCCTCCCCTCCCATGGATCGTCGTGCATTTCTCCGGACGGTGGGCCTCGGCACGGCCGGATGGGCCGCGTCGTCGTCCGCGGCGGCCCTCGAAGCGCCGGGCCGTCGACGGGCGGAGCGCCCCAACATCCTGTTTGTCTTCTCCGACGACCACACGACCCAGAGCATCCGGTCCTACGCGAACGCGCGCACGATCCCGACCGTCGACGATCGGCTCGGGGAAATCGCACGGTCGCGCCACATCGATCGGCTGGCGGAGGAGGGGGCGCGCCTGAACCACTGCTTCTGCACCAACTCGATCTGCTGTCCCAGCCGGGCGTCGGTCCTGACGGGGCAGTACAGCCACAAGCACGGCGTCTACACGCTCGAGGACGGGCTCGACCCCTCTCATCCCCACGTCGCCAAGGCGCTTCGGGCCGCCGGCTACCGGACGGCCCTGTTCGGCAAATGGCACCTCAAGGAAGACCCCGCCGGCTTCGACGACTGGCTCCGGCTGCCCGGGCAGGGGCGCTACGTCAATCCGAGGCTGAAGGCGAAAGGTGAGTCCGAGTACACGACCTACGAGGGGTTCTCGAGCGACGTCATTACCGACCAGTCGATCGAGTGGATGGAGGCGCGTGCCGACGAGGACGCGCCCTTTTTCCTGATGACCAACTACAAGACCTGCCACGGGCCCTTCGCGTATCCGGCGCGAAACGCCGAGCTGTTCGCGGACGCCCCCCTCCCGGAGCCGCCGAGCCTGTGGGAGGACAAGGCCCATCGGTCGCCCGGCTCCCGAGACTACGGGCTGTCGATCGAAACGATGGCCCGCCGACTGGTCCGGGAGCCGTTCGGGGGATGGACGCCGCCGCGCCCGCTCGACCGGATGAGCACTCGGGAGATGAGGCGTCACGCCCACCAGCGGTTCGTCAAGCGGTATCTGCGCTCCGCGGCGGCCATCGACCAGGGGGTGGGGCGACTGCTCGACTACCTCGACCGGGCCGGGCTCGCCGAGAATACCATCGTGGTGTACTCGTCGGATCAGGGATACTACCTGGGCGAGCACAACTACATCGACAAACGCTGGATGTACGAAGAATCGCTCCGGATGCCGTTTCTGATCCGCTACCCGGATGAGATTGAACCGGGGACGACGGTCGACGATCTCGTGCTCAACGTCGACATGGCCCCTACGCTTCTCGACTACGCGGGGGTCGAGACGCCCGACTACATGCAGGGACGGAGCGTGCGTGCCCAGCTCCGAGGGGAGGCCCGCGACGACTGGCGAGATGCCCTGTACTACCGCTACTGGTACCACACGTCCAACGGCAATCGGCCGGCCCACTACGGGATCCGGACGGCCCGGTACAAGCTTATCTTTTTCTACGGGCTCCCGCTCGGTCACGGCAACCTCGACCGCCCCACAAAGCCGGGCATGGAGCTGTACGACCTGGCGAGGGATCCTCAGGAGATGGACAACGTCTACGAGGATCCGGCGTACCGTGACGTCGCCGATCGATTGAAACAGGAGCTTCTCCGCAAAAAGCGGGAACTCGGGGATACCGACGACGGACATCCCGAGCTGCTGGAGCGACGTGCATCGTTCTTTTGACGGGGGGCCGACGCCGTGCTCCCCCGACAGGGGACCCGAGCGTCGCGACGCGGTGCCTTCGACGATCTCTTCCCTCGCTACGGACCCGAACGGGACGGTCCCTTATGCCTCCTCCCCCCGCCTTCCAGTCTCAGGAATCCGGAGCCGACGCCGCGAACGCTTCGCCGCGCGCGCCGGTCGTGGTCTCGACCTGGCCCCACGGGATGCCGGCCAACGAGGCCGCCTGGACGGTGCTGGCCGACGGCGGGGCGGCGCTCGACGCCGTCGAGGCGGGTGTGGCGGTGACGGAGGCGGACCCGGAGGCCCGCACCGTGGGCCGGGGGGGCTACCCGGACCGCACCGGCGTCGTCACGCTCGACGCCTGCGTGATGGACGAGCAGGGCCGCTGCGGGGCCGTCGCGGCCCTGCAGGACATCCTGCACCCCACTGCGGTGGCCCGCGCGGTCATGGAGGAGACCCCCCACGTTCTGCTCGTTGGGGAGGGGGCCCGCGCCTTCGCCCGGGACCAGGGCTTCGACACGACGACCCTGCTTACCGACCAGTCGAAACAGGACTGGCGCGCGTGGCGGCACGAGCAGGCCGAGGGAACGGCTGCGGGCGGTGGCGCGCGTCCGGAGCCGAACGTCGAGAAGGCGGCGGGCCGCGGCAACCACGACACCATTGGCATGCTTGCCCTCGACGCCGAGGGCCGCCTCTCGGGGGCCTGCACCACGAGCGGCACGAAGTGGAAGATGCACGGCCGGGTCGGCGACTCGCCCCTCATCGGGGCGGGGCTCTACGTGGACGACGAGGTGGGGGCCGCCTGCGCGACCGGATGGGGCGAGGCCATCATCCGCGTCGCCGGGGCGCACCTGGCGGTCGAGGCGATGCGGCAGGGCGCCGCCCCGACGGCGGCGTGCCAGCGCGTCGTCGAACGGATCCGGGCGCTGCCGACCGACACGTCCGACATTCAGGTGGGCGTGGTGGCCCTCACGCCGGAGGGGGAAATTGGCACCTACGCCCTCCGGCCCGGCTTCGAGGCCGGCCGCCGGACGCCGGACGCGGGCAACCACCTCGTCGAGGCGGATCACCTCGACGACGAATCGGCCTCCCAGTCGTGAACGAGCGGACGGCTACGCCCGGGCGCCGCCGCAGCTTTCCCGCACCACCAGCTCCGGCTCCAGCACCTCGTGGGTCGGCGCGGCGCCCGACTCCTCGATGTCGTCGACGAGCATGTCGACGGCGGCCCTTCCCTTCTCGTACACGGGCTGCCGCACGGTGGTGAGGGGCGGGATCGTGTACCGGGACGACGGTAGGCCGTCGAACCCGACGACCGCGACGTCGTCCGGCACGTGGTGGCCGGTCTCGTGGAGGGCGAGGAGGGCCCCGGTCGCCATCGTGTCGCTCGCGCAGAAGAGGGCGCTCGGGAGCTGGCCGCTTTCCACCCAGTCGCGGACAAGTTCGTATCCGCTGCCCTGGGAGTAGTCGCCGTGCCCGAGGCACGCCTCGTCGACCGTACGACCCGCCTCGTCCAGCGCCCGCTCGAAGCCCCGCCGGCGGTCCTGCGTCTCCCTCAGGTCGGCGGCGCCCAAAATCGCGCCAATGTCCCGGTAGCCGAGCTCACAGAGGTGCGCGCCGGCCTTGTAGCCGCCCTCGACGTTGTCGATGTCGATCGAGCGAAACGCGTCCCGGTCGGAGCTTGCGCCGATAAGAACGGTGGGGGCCCCGCGCTCCCGGAGGACCGATCCCACGAAGTTGGTCACCTCCTGGGTGATGAGGACGTACCCGTCGAACCGTTTGTCGCCGGCCCGGGCGTCGATCTTGTCCTCCATCTCCGCGGAGACAATCGACAGCGAGACGAAGTAGCCGCGCTCGAGGCACTGGTCGAAGATCCCCGAGTAGAGCAGGGGCCAGTACCCGTTGGCCAGCGACTCGTGGAGGGGCCAGTGCCCGGTGTTCGGCGCCCCCTCACTCCGACGCGGGGTGAGGATGCTGATCTCGAAGGAGCGGTCCGTCGCCAGGCTCCGGGCCACCGAGTTGGGGCGGTAGTCGTGCTCCTCGATGACCTTCAGGACCCGCTCCCGGGCCTCGTCGCTCACGTTCGGGTGGTCGTTCAGCACCCGCGAGACGACGGAGCGAGACACGTACGCCAGTTCGGCAACCTGGTCGATCGTCATGTCCTCCTCGTTCCCCATGGTGGGAATGAAAGCGTGAGGGAAGAACGAGTGGAGGCGGCGGGGCCTCTAGGGGGCTCCTGCGCGGAGAGTGGGACGAGAAGGACCCATTCCGTCGTTCGGCCGGAGGAGAGGGTGTTTCTGCCTGCGAGTACGTGGCCGAAGAACATCTATGCCGTACTGTATCACATGCGCAGCGGGGCCGTAGGTTCGGGCCTCGCGGGTGCACGTCCGTCGGGCACAGGCACCAACTCCTCGACGAGGCCGCTTGTGGGCGCCCCCACGTGCCCGAACGGGTCGGCGGGCCGATGCGGCAGTGGCCGCCGGCCGGTCCGGCCACGCGTGGGGCGCCGGGCGCCGGAGACAGCGTCGGTCGCCCCCCGTGCCGCCCCGACGCCAGCGAATCATCCCTCGCTCGGCCCGCAATCTGCCGGCGTTAGCATCCCCGCAGCGCCGCTGTCCGTCCGGCCGGGCCGTCGGGCCCACCTGGCGGCCCTCCACCAGAGGGAGGCCCGCCGATCGAACCTCCAGGGCGAGGGCACGGAGACAGGCCCGGGACGACGGAAGCAGCCTCGCGGGCTGGCGAGGGCGGAGTAGTCCCTGTTTTGGCGTCGGGGAAACCGAGCAGATGAGGAGGGCCTCCGCTACGGGCGTACGACGACCGTTCGGCTGCCCCGGCCCCGGCCGTCGAATGTGCGGAGGCGAACGGGCGCGTCGGGGGCCACCGCCACGGGGCCGCGGTAGCGGGGCGAGGTCGAGGTGGGCGTGGTCCCGTCCGTCGTGTAGCGGATGGGGAGGCCCGGCAGGGCCGCGTTGGCCCGGAGCGTGTCGTTCTCGACCGTCGCGCCGGGCGGGGGAAGGCGGTAGGTCCATTCGGGGGCGCGCCGGCTCAGACGCGGCAGCTCGCGCCGGCCCAGCCGGTGGGCGAAGGCGCTCCACGCCGCGGCCCGCTGCTCGCGGAGCCGCCCGACGTCCTCGAGGGTTGCCCAGCGGGGCTGCGGGGCCCATGCCCGCTCGGCGAGGCTCAGGAGCCGCGGGACCGCCATGTACTCCATGCGGTCCACGCTGCGGAGCGTCTCGCCCCAGAGCTGGCCCTGCAGGCCCAGGATGTTCGATCGCGCCGAGTCGGCGAGGCGCACGTGGTCGGCAAAGGCGGAGTCCGGGTTGATGGGCCGGCCCATCGACGTCCGGTCCGCGCTCTTGTAGAGGTCGAGCGGCACAAACGCGAACGGGTCCTGCAGGTCCACGAACCCGGCCCAGTAGAAGCCGTCCTCCTGCGGGTGCTTGCTGTAGGCCATGTCGAGGTAGAAGTTGGTGGCCTGCGACATCACCACGTCGAAGCCCGCGTTGGCGAGGCGGTACGCCCGGTCCTCGGTGCCCCCGCCCCAGATGTTGCTCCAGACGTACGGGCGCACGCCCTTGCCGACGAGCTCGGTGTTCGGGGTGGTGGTCGTGGCCCGATGCCCGCCGGCCTCCGTCATGCCGACCTCCTCCCAGCCGCCCATGGTGAGGCCCCGCGTGGCGAGGGTGTCGCGGAACCGCCGGACGAAGTCGCCGAAGAGGTCCTCGGGGCCCTCGACGCCCTCGGTGCGGGCGATATAGTCGTCGCAGATCGGCGACTCGGTCCAGGCGCCCGACGGCACCTCGTCGCCCCCCACGTGGACGGTGCGGAGGGGCGCGCCGGCCCGTTCGTGCAGGGCCCGGAGTTCGTCGACGACGTGGGCGAGGAAGCGGTAGGTGGAGGGCTGGCACACGTTCACCACGTTGTCGTCCCACCCCTGCACCGACTCGTATTCGGACTGGTCGTCCGGGTCGTGGAGCCGGAACCGGCGGGCGGCCGTCGTGTCCCCGTTCGCGAGCAGCCGCCGCGTGCGGGCCTTCATCGCCTGAATGGCGGCCCGCGCGTGGCCCGGCATGTCGATCTCGGGCACAACCTCGATGTGGCGGTCCCGGGCGTAGCGGAGAATCTCGCGGTACTCGGCCGGGGTGTACCAGCCGCTTCCGCGGGAAGAGTCGGGCGCCGGGTCGGGCCCGGAGCCGTAGGAGGGCACGAGGTGGGTGCGCTCGTCGAGCGTGTGGCCGCGCCGCCCGCCCACCTCGGTGAGGGCCGGCAGGCCGTCGATCGCGAGCCGCCAGCCCTCGTCGTCGGTCAGGTGAAAGTGGAAGGTGTTGAGCTTGTAGAAGGCCATCACGTCCAGCAGCCGCTTCACCGCCGCGGTGGACTGGAAGTTGCGCGCGACGTCGAGGTGCAGGCCCCGGTACCCGAACCGGGGCGCGTCGGCGATGGTGACGGCCGGGACGGAGACCGGGCCCCGCCCCGCCCCGTAGGCGGAGACCGGCAGCCAGGCCTGCAGGCTCTGCGTGCCGTAGAAGACGCCCGCGGCCGTCGTGCCGACGATCTCGATGCCGCCGTCGGGATCCACGCGCAGTCGGTACGCCTCGGCGTGGACCGTGTCGGCCGTCGGGGCGCGCACGTCCGCCCGCCGGAGCGTGATGGCGGGGGCGTCCGCGGTGGTGGTCGTGGTCGCGGGGCCCACCGCGGCCTCCAGGCCCTCGGCGAGGCGCCGGGCCTCCGACTCGAGGCCGGATTCATACCGAATCGTCGGGGTCGCCGGGAGCGTGAAGGTGCCGGGCCGCCGGGTCGTCGACGCCGGGGTGGGGACGATGCGGCCGACTGAGTCGGCGGGTCGAGGCGACAGCGCCCGGTTGGCTCGGTAGCGACGCCCGGGCGTGGGCGTCGGCAGCACGTCGTTCGGGCCCCGCGTCGTCTGCTCGGGCCGGGTAAACGGCGTGACGCTCACGTCCGGGAGGGAGGCCGGGGCTGCCCCGTCGGAGACGATGTAGAAGCCGGCCGGAGCGTCGATGTGCTTGATGGCGGATCCCGGGGCCTCGAACGTAATCGATCGCTCCGCTCCTGGGGGCAGGGCCGCGAAGTCGTCGCCGGGCGTCAGCCGGTAGAAGTCGCCGTTGATCCGCGTAATCTCGACGCCGCCGGTCACGCTGGTGGAATCGATCGGGCGGATAAAGTTGAAGTAGAGGGTCCACCCGGCGGCCGGGAGCGTCGTCTCTCCGTTGTTGGTGAGGGTGAGCCGGGACCGGAACCGTGCGCCGTCGTCCACGAGGTTGGTGATGACGCCCCACTCGACGGCGAGGTTCTCGGCGGACGGCGGCGACTGTGCCTGGGCAGGACCCCGCAGACCCGCCGCGCCGAGCAGCAAAAGCAGGCAGCACCAGGAAGAGACGGAGGAGAGGATGCGCATCGACAGGGGCCCTGAGGTGGAGAGAAGAGAAAGGGGAGAAAGGGAGGTGTCGTTGTTACCGACCACGACGAGGTCCCCCGGACCGTCGACGAGGGGCATCGAGCGCACCGGGGGCGAAGAACGCGCTCCTCCCGCCCTGCCGGACATTGAACCGGAGCGAGTCTTCGTTGACTGGAACTGGTTTTTACTCTCCTACGCCCCCGCGGCGGAGAAGATCGCCGGGGCGGGCGGCACCGAGCGATGAAGCCCTCGGCGCGTCAAAAAAAGCTCCCCGGCGGAACGGCACGGAGACATCGTCCCGCGCAGGTGGGGCGCGGCGCGGAGCGAACGAGGGCCTTCGCGCAGCGTCCGGTCGGCGTCCTCCGGGCCTTGCACCCGGCAGGGACGACGGTCGATCCCATTCGATCATATTCCGGCCGCGGAGCAGCGCGACTGGAGCGGACATGGTGGGCCGCGATAGGAGTCGGCGGCCGCTTCTACTCGTTTTCTTTCGGCTCGGCGATGCCGTGGTGATGCTTGTAGTCGAGCTCGGTGGCGGCCTCCTCGTCGATGATGACGTGGGCGACCCGGTGCATCTGCACCATCGAGGCCGGCACCATCGCCGTCAGCGGCCCCTCCAAGGTTTTCTTCATCGCCTCGGCCTTCCGCTCCCCGCTGGCGAGCAGAAGCACCTCGTCGGCCTCCATGATCGTGCCGACCCCCATCGTGATCGCGTATTCGGGGACCATCTCCTTGTCGTCGAAGTAGCGCGCGTTGTCGGCCACCGTCTTGGAGGTGAGCGTCTTGATGCGCGTCCGCGAGCCGAGAGACGAGCCCGGCTCGTTGAACGCGATGTGCCCGTTGGCCCCGATGCCCAAGATCTGAAGATCAATGCCGCCGGCCTCCTCGATGCGCCGCTCGTACCAGCGGCAGTGGGCGTCGATGTCCTCGGCCATCCCGTGGGGAATGTGCACCCGGCTTTCGTCGACGTTGACGTGGTCGAAGAGCGTCGACCACATGTAGTAGGCGTAGCTCTGGGGGTGCTCGGGCGGGAGGCCGACGTACTCGTCGAGGTTGAACGTCGTCAGCTTCGAGAAGTCCAGGCCCCGCTTCTCGTGGGCCTCGATCAGGCGTTCGTACAGGCCCTTCGGGGTGCCGCCGGTCGCGAAGCCGATGGTGCTGTCGGGCTTCTTCCGGACCTGCTCGATCACCGCCGCGGCGGCCCGGTTGCTGAGCGTTTCGTAATCCTCTACCACCTCGACGAGCATGGGGACGAGGGCGTTGGGAGTAAAAACAGGAGCATCGGTCCCTGCGTCGTCGGATCCCTGAAGGAGCCCCCCGGACGGGACTCGTTGCCGAGGCGTCGTTCCAGAATCGACGTGTCCCGAAGGTGTCTGGACACTTTCGCAGGCGGGTTGGACCTACGAAGGAAGCCATCCGGATCAGCTTCATCAAGGACGGACGCGGTGGAATCGCTTCCAAACTGAAGGCCTCGGTCGCCCCCGAGCGCTCCGCCAGGGCAGACGACTACGACACGGCGGCGTGCAGGGCCTCGACGAACGCGCCCCGAGACACCGGGTCCGCATTCGGGAGCCGCCCGCGCAGCGGGGCGGCCACATTGGTGCGCCGCAGGGGGCCTTCGTCCTGGCGAATGGCCTTGGGCCGATCGGCCCGCCCGGCCCACGTTCGGGCCCGGGCGGCGGGCATGGGCGCCTCCGGCTTCAGCTTCGTCGGGTCGTCGTCGCGGAGGACGCCCGCGCGGGCCAGCTCCTGCGTGGGCCGGAAAAGGGCATGCCCGGCGGGCACGTCGTACAGGATGTAGAGCGGGCAGCCGGCGTCCAGGAGGCGGTCCTGCACCCGGCGGACGTCGACGTCGCGGGGGGCGGTCCCCTCCTGCGTGCCCAGCGCGGCGTACGTCCCGAGGGCCTGCCCCATGAGCATGACCACCGGCTGCAGGCGCGTGCAGCCGTTCACGATGTGGGACACGGCGATGCTCTTCTCCCCGACCAGGAAGCTCGGGTCGTCCGTGTCGGGGAAGAAGACGGACGGCGGCACCTGGAAGGGCGCGTTGTCCGGATAGTCCTCCGTGAGGCGGCAGCCGGGCGGCAGGTGGGCCTTGGCGTGGTGGTGGTCGAGGAAGTAGTCGCCGACGGCGATGGGGGTGTCGATCGTCGGGGCGCGGGGATTTCCGTCCGTCGGCACCACGTCCTGCTGGGTCATCATCCGATCGGTGACGATGCGCCGGCTCTCCCGGATGTAGGGAATCGGGGGCAGATGGTCGGCGGTCGGGTACTCGTCCTCGGCGATCTGCCACTCCGGGTGGCCAAGCTCGGTCTGCATGTACTTGACGAACTGCAGCGTGTGGCGCTTCGCGTCCAGCAGGCGCTGGTGGCGCACGTAGCGGTCCTCGAAGAAACGGCGGGTGACGGGAAAATCGTTCGCGTGGAACGGCCAGTTGAGCAGGTACTTGTCGTTCGGCAGGGCTGCGTACTCGATGAAGCTCGTCCACTCGTGCAGGTCGTGGTTGAGGCGACCCGTGTCGGGGGTCGGGCAGTCGGCCGCCACGCTGCATTGAAAGGCGTCCCACTGGGCCCGCTCGGTCGGGGTCGTCGGGAGCGCCTCGGCGCCGGGCCGCCGGACGAGGGTGGCGCAGTAGGTGGGGTCCTGGATCTCGGCGTCGGGCTCGGGGGGCGCGGCCGGCTCGCCCAACATGTCCCGGCCCTCCCGGCCCAGCCGGTACGGAATGTTCGCCAGGGGCAGGCCGTCGCCGTACTCGGTGGCGTCGATGAAGACGCGGCAGGTCACCGTCCGCTCGGCGTCGCGGCAGGTGGGATCGAGGTTGGTGTTCGTGGGGGCCACCCCGACGCGGCGGGCCCGCGGCCCCACTCGCTCGTAGTCGACGGCCTCGACGCCCCGGCGCACGGTGAGCGTCTCCTGCTCGGCCACCCACGCCTCCAGGATGCGGTGCCCGACCGTCGGCTCGTAGCAGTAGAGGCTGACCCAGCCGGTGTGCAGGGCGTCGAGCGAGCCGTAGTGATCGGCCAGGGCCTGGCGGAAGCGCCGGACGAGGCCGCCCCCGGCGCCGTGCTTGTTGCCGTCGAGCGCGCTGACGCCCGCGGCGGTGAGCATGCCGCCCAGCCAGGGAGACGGCTCCAGCACCGTCACGTCGGCCCCGAGCCGGGCGGCCTGCACGGCGGCACAGAGGCCGCCCGCCCCGCCGCCGTAGACGACAACGTCCGTCTCGCGGCTCTGCCGGCCCCGAAACCAGCGGCCGGATACAGTGGGCATGACCGCCCATCCTGCCGTGCCGAGCCCGGCGGCCCGCAGAAAGGTGCGCCGATCCATGGTCCGAACTGCAGTGAGGAGAGGAAAGAAGCGCAATGGGCCGTCGACCTACCAATCCGTGAGAACGTACGTACACGATTGTCCGCGACAGCCCCGGACCGTGCATGGCCGCGGGCAGAGACCGGACGTCGGGAACGCATTCACGTATCGGCAAAAACGTCTGAATGCAGGATCGCGACGCTCCGACGAACAATCAAGTGGATGTTCCTTATTGGCAGCAGGTCGCTTCGACGCCGGAAGGCATCGTCCGCCCCCAGAAACGGGCGTGCCGAGGGGTCCACAGGGGGGCGCTCGATTATGGAATCGCTTCCATCTTGCGGAAGGGACGCAGGGTTCCGTCTTTGTACTTTCCTTCCGGAAGGAAGGGCGTCCATGATGCCAATCCCCGGGATCCGCCGCATTCGCCTGTCTCCCTCTTCCCCAACGCTGCCCACTGCTCGTGTCTACAGCCTGTCACGTATTCGGAATTGACGCCGGCGGCTCCAAGACCCTTCTTCGGGGCAAACGCATCGGGGACGCCGGGCGGGTCGAGCGTCAGGGGCCGGGCGCCAATCCCAACCGAATTGGGATCGGGGCGGCGGCGGACGTGCTCGTGCGCCTCGTGGGGGAGGGCCTCCCCGACGGCGTCCCCGCGGAGCGCATCGCCGTCTGCGCCGGGGTGTCCGGCGCCGGACGGGCGGAGGAGCAGGCGGCCCTCGGCGATGCCCTCCGCCGGGCGCTCGACGGCCCGGGCCGCACCGTGCAGGTCGAGGTCGTGCACGACGCCCTCATCGCCCTGGATGCCGCCTACGACCGGGACAGCGGCCTCATCGTCATCGCAGGCACCGGGTCGGTGGCCCTGTCCCGCACCGCCGACGGGACGCTGCTGCGGGTCGGTGGGTGGGGCCACCTGCTGGGCGACCCCGGCAGCGGCTACGCCATCGGGCAGGGGGGGCTGCGGGCCGTGGCCGCGGCCCTCGACGGCGGAGACGAGACCCGCATCCACGGCCGCCTGCGTGAGCAGCTCGGGATCGACACGCGGGAGCAGCTCATCCACGCCGTCTATCAGGATGGCCTGTCGATGCAGGACGTTGCCCCCCTGGTCGTCGACGCCGCGGCCGAAGGGGACGCCGTCGCTTCTCACATCCTGCGCGACGCCGCCGAGGGCCTGACCGAGCAGGTGGGCTGGCTCGTGCGCCGCGCCCAGACGATTGCGCCCCACATCACCCTTCTGGGCGGTATGGTACAGAACGACCACTACGACCACGTCCTGCGGCGACACCTTCACGATCACTTTCCCGACTGGTCGGTTCAGCAACTGCAAACCGAACCCGTCATGGGGGCCCTGCGCCGGGCCCGCCGTCTCCTTCGGGAGGACGCGGAGCGCAGCCCGTAGCCGGGGACAATCCGCCTCGCCGTCACACCCAACCACGAATTGCCTTTGACTCGTTATGAGTGACTACAGCCGCCGCGAATTTCTTGGAGCCGGGTCCGCCGCCGTGGCAGGGGCCGGGCTCTCCTCGCTTTCGTCTCCGGCCGTCCACGCCGAGTCGTCGGTGCCGCCGAGCGATCAGTTGCGCTTCGGCGTCATCGGCGTCCACGGCATGGGGTGGACCGACATGGGGGCCCACCAGAAGATCGACGGTGTGGAGTGCACGGCGCTCTGCGACGTCGACCGCAACGTGCTCGAGAAGCGCGCCGGCGAACTGGAAAAGCAAACCGGCACCACGCCGGACCTCTACGGCGACTACCGGCGCCTGCTGGAGGACGACGACCTCGACTTCGTCATTATCGGGACCCCCGACCACTGGCACTGCCGGCAGCTGGTCGACGCCTGCCAGGCCGGCAAGGACGTCTACGTCGAGAAGCCGCTCGGCAACTCGATCGCCGAGTGCGACGCGATGCGGCGGGCCGTCGAGCAGACCGGGCGCGTCGTGCAGGTGGGCATGTGGCAGCGCAGCAGCGAGCACTGGCAAAACGCGGTCGACTACCTGCAGTCGGGGGCGCTGGGCGAGATCCGTCACACGAAAGTGTGGGCGTACATCGGGTGGAAGGACCGCGTGCCGAAGAAGCCCAACCAGGAGCCGCCCGAGGGAGTCGACTACGACATGTGGCTGGGGCCGGCGCCCGACCGTCCCTTCAACCCCAACCGGTTCCACTTCTCGTTTCGGTGGGACTATGCCGGGGGCCTCATGACCGACTGGGGCGTGCACCTGATCGACTACGCGCTGAAGGGCATGGAGCTGGACAACCCGCAGTCCGTGGCCTCCATGGGCGGCAAGTACGGCTTCCCGAACGACGCCCAGCAGACGCCCGACACCCAACAGGCCATCTACAAGTTCGACGGCCTCAACATGATGTGGGAGCACGCCATGGGCATCGGCAAGGGGCCCTATGGGGGCCGAGGACACGGGGTGGCCTTCGTCGGCAACCGCGGCACGCTCGTCATCGACCGCAGCGGGTGGGAGGTCATCCCCGAGGTCGAAGACGGCAAATACGAGACCGAGGCCCTTCCCCCGCGCGACGGCGAGGGCGGGCTCGACGCCCACGCCCAGAACTTCGTCGCCTCCATTCGGGGCGAGGAGACACCGAACGCCCCGGTCGACGCCGCGGCCAACACGGCCGTCAACGCCCACCTCGGCAACATCGCCGTGCGGGTGGGGCGGGACGTGCAGTGGGACGCCGAGCAGCGCCGGTTCGTCGACGACCCGGAGGCCAACGACCTCGTGCGGCCCACCTACCGGGACCCGTGGACCTTCCCCAGCGTGTAGCCCGGACTGCACCCTCCCCGTTCTGCGTGTTGACGCCTCACCGGCCCCTGTGCCTCATGTCCGTATCCTTCCCTCTGCGCCTGCTCGTCCTTTTCCTTCTCGGTTTCGGAGTCTGCATGTCGACCCACGCCCAGCCGCGCGACCCGGTCTACTGGGACGTCCACGACACGACCCGCACCCGGCCGCCCGTCGTGGACCCCGGGCCGGCCCCCGCCGAGCCGCAACCGGCCCCGGACGACGCCACGGTGCTCTTCGACGGCGACAACCTCAAGGCCTGGGAGCACCCGGACGGCTCCGCGCCCGAATGGATCGTGCGGAACGGCTACGTCCAGGTCAAGCCCGGCACCGGGCCGATCCAGACCAGGGAGGGCTTCGGCGACGTGCAGCTTCACATCGAGTGGATGAGCCCGCCCTCCGTCGAGGGCGACGGACAGAGCCGCGGCAACAGCGGCGTCTTTCTGATGGGCACCTACGAGGTGCAGGTCCTCGACTCCTACGAGAATCCGACCTACGCCGACGGCCAGGCCGCCGCGATCTACGGCCAGTATCCGCCCCTCGTCAACGCCATGCGCCCCCCCGGCGAGTGGCAGGTGTATGACATCATCTTCCGGCGCCCGCACTTCGACGAGAACGGGGAGGTGGTAGAGCCGGCCACCCTCACCGTCTACCACAACGGCGTCCTCGTGCAGGACCACGTCGAGCTGACCGGGCCCACGGGCCACTACGAGCGCCCCCCGTACGAGGCGCACGCCGCGCGGCTTCCCCTCCGCCTGCAGGACCACAGCAACCCGGTCCGCTTCCGCAACATCTGGGTCCGCGAGCTCGAGTGAACGGGCACGGGTGCCCGGGAGAGAGGGCGCGTGGGTGAGGGCGCAGGCGGGGGGACTCGACGAGAGACAGGTCCATGCCGCTTCCCGAGGCCCACGCCCTCAACGCCTGCCGACTACGGTGAACGGTTGAGCGTCTTCCGATTCTGACGAAACGCCGAGTGCCCAGCGTATGCTCACCACGATCGACCTCGTCGTTCTCGTCGCGTACCTGCTCGCGGTGGCGGCGTTCGGGATCTGGTCGGGCGGAACGCAGGAGACGACGGACGACTACTTTCTGGGCGGCCGCGACCTTCCGTGGTGGGCCGTCTGCTTCTCGGTGGTGGCTACGGAGACGAGCACGCTGACGGTGGTGGGCGTGCCGGCGGTGGCGTACGGCGGCACGCTCACCTTCCTGCAGATCACGCTCGGGTACCTGGTGGGGCGCATCGTCGTGGCCGTCTTCTTCCTGCCGCGCTACTACGCCGGCCAGCTCGAAACGGCCTACGCCTTCCTCGGCGACCGCTACGGCGACACCATGCAGGGGGCGGCGTCGGTCACCTTCCTCGCCACGCGCCTCCTGGCCGACGGGGTGCGCCTCTTCGCCACCGCCATTCCCCTCCGCGTCATCGCCGACACGGCCGGGCTGGAGGTGGGCTACTTCGAGATCATCTTCGTGATCGGGGCCGTCACCGCCGTCTACACGCTGGTTGGCGGCATCAAGGCCGTCGTGTGGATGGACGTCGTCCAGATGCTGCTCTACGTGGGCGGGGCCCTGGCGGCCATCGGCTTCCTGCTGGGAGACGTGCCGGTCGGATGGTGGAGCACGGCGGTCGAGGCCGGCAAGACAAACCTCATCGACCTCGGGTTCGATCACTCGATCGGACGCTGGTTCACGATGCCCTACACGCTGGGGACTGCCGTCCTGGCCGGCGCCGTCTTCTCGATGGCGTCGCACGGCACCGACCAGCTCATCGTCCAGCGCCTGCTGGCCTGCCGCGACGAGGCCGACAGCCAGAAGGCGCTCGTGGGGAGCGCCGTGATCGTGATGGTGCAGTTTGCGCTCTTCCTCGGGGTGGGCCTCCTGCTCTGGGTCCACTACGACGGCGCCACGATCGAGGCCCTCGGCCTTCGGCGCAGCGACGAGGTGTTTCCGAAGTACATCATCGAGGGCCTGCCGGCGGGGCTGTCCGGCCTCATCCTGGCCGGCATCGTGGCCGCGGCCATGAGCTCCCTCTCCTCCTCGCTCAACGCGCTGGCGTCCTCCTCGGTGAACGACCTCTACACGCGCATCACCGGCCGGTCGCTGGAGGGGGAGCGCGGGGTGTTCGTGTCCCGTGCCCTCACGCTCTTCTGGGGCGTCGTCTTTATCGGCTTCGCGAGCCTCTTCCAGGACAGCAACAACCCGGTCGTGGAGCTCGGCCTCTCGATCGCCTCCTTCACGTACG
This sequence comes from Salinibacter sp., assembly GCA_042218975.1. GTDB lineage: Bacteria > Bacteroidota > Rhodothermia > Rhodothermales > Salinibacteraceae > Salinibacter. Next base: position 6,607 of record JBDGQP010000218.1, on the reverse strand, counting down.
GCGGCCTGCTGGGGGCCTTCCTGCTGGGCCTCTGGCACGAGCGGACGCGCCAGCTCGACGCGCTGGTGGCATTCGTCGTGTCCATCGGGGCGATGGTGCTGATTATCTTCGGGGTGTGGCACAGCCCCGCGGAGGGATGGACCTTCGTACTCGGGCCCTCGGACGCCTACGTGCAGGAGGCCGAGCTCCGCACGATCGGGTGGCCCTGGTACACCGCCATCGGGACCGTCATCAACCTGGCCGTCGGGAGCCTGCTGGCGCTGCGGCACCGGGTGGGCGCCGGGGCGGAGGCCCGGACGTAAGGGAAGGGCCCAGGTCCCTCCGGCCGGGCGGCCATCGGGGTAGGGGCACGGCGGTGCCCTCGTCCGGTGCCGTGTCGACGTCGGTCGAGAAGCGTCGGCGTCGGGAAGAGGCCGAAGGGCGTTTGGTGAGACAGGAGATTGATTGGGCCGCCGACACTCGGCGGCGGGTCGGGCACACGACGAGGGAAAAGTAGGAGAGAAAAAGAGACAGCCGTAAGTTCGCTTCAGCGGACGCCGGTTGGACGTGCTCACTGTTCGCGCCACGGTCCCGCGAATGGGGCGCGGGCGACGAGTCCTCGCGGCGGCGACGGGCGGAGGAGGAAATGTGAAGAAATGTAGGACTGCTGCAACGATCCCCCGGCGAACGGATCGGTCCAACAGCGGCAGTGGTATCTACCGATACGTTTCACAGAACACACCCTTGTGGTCGGGCGTGCCTGTCCGTATCCGATTCTCCTTACCAACGACCGTCCGTTCATGACGAACAGCAAAGGGTGGATCTTTGCCGCTGGGGTGCTGGCACTGGCCCTCTCGCTCTATCTCTGGTTCAGTGGAAGCCGGCAGGCCGGCATCTTCGTGGGCCTGTGGGTTCCGTCCCTGTGGATCCTCGCCGATCTCGTTGAGAAAGCGGAGCTCTCCACCGAATGAAATTCCTCGTCGAATACTTTGGGTTGCTCATCTTCGCGTTCGTGGTCCTCGTCGGGGGGCTTGTGGCCCTTCCGGCCCTTACCGAGGCCCCGCAGACCTCCGTGCGCGAGATGATGGGACTGGGCCTAGCGTTCATCGTCATCACGGGCGGGTTCTCGTGGTACTACTTTGCGACGTCGCCGTCGGACCTGACGGAGGGCGAGGCCTCAAGGCGTCGGACGCCCTCGCAGGATGGGCCCCGCCGCCGGTAAGTGGGCAGTTGCGGCCGGCTACTGGGCGTACAGGTCGTCCACGAAGTCCTTGAACCAGGGCGGCCGCATCAGAAGGACGTACGCCGCCGCGAACGGCACGATGGGGACCACGAAGAAGAGAAGATCGGCGGCGATGAGGCCCGCTGCGATCAGCCAGACGGTTCGAGTCGACACGGTGCCCTCCAGTTGGTTCTTCAAATGCGAGCGTTGAGAGGGGACAGGGCCGGCTCACTCGTCGGGATCGGCCGCACCGTCGCGAACGTACCCCAGTACGTCGATGGCCTTGCCGATGCCCATTAAGAGAGGGGCCACGATGAGGAGGACCGTCCCGAGGGCCGTCTCGACGCCATCCGAACTCCCCACCGTCAGAAGTACGAGGCCCACGAGGGCTGCGATCGAGGCCAGCGTGTAGGCACCATTCCGCATCAACTAGGAGCGAAACTAGGAGCGACGAGGAAACATCTCGCGGCGTTCGAAGGATTAGGGAATCCTGGAGGCGGCCGGAAGGGCCCCATCGGGAGCGTGCACTAGTCGTCCCGCCCGTGGCACGGGATCCCCGGAACACGGTGGGGTCGGGCCCCCCCATCGACGCCGAAGCTGTGGGACACGACCCGGTCACCCGGATCGAGTCCGCGACACGGCCTGGGTCGGAGCCGGGTGTTCAGGTCGGGCCGGAGACAGAGAGGCCCACGACCGCGGCGCCATGCAGGGGCACGTCGAACAGTTTGCCGTGATGAACCTCCACAAGATGGGACACCCCAGCGTGCTCGGCGTTCCGTCGGGCCTTCTGCACGGGATGCGAGTCGACCACTCTCCTACAAGCCTTCGACGCCCATGCGGTGCCTGCGATTGAGTGTTCTTGCGGCTCTTCTTGTTGGGTTGGTCGGCGCCTGCAGCGGCCCCCCCCAGCTCTCCGGGAACTCGATGGCCGGGCGCCCGGCGGTCGACGGCTCGATCGAGGAGTGGGGCGGGCGCCTGACGCCAGTCGACGGCTCGTCGGTGTCGGTGGGGGCTCACCCGACCGACAGCCTCCTCTACGTCGCCCTTCTCGTGCAGGACCGGGCGCTGGTTCGGTCCCTCGCCGTCAACGGGCTCGTCGTGTGGGTCGACCCCTCCGGTGGGCAGCGCCGCGTCTATGGCGTGCAGTACCCGCTCGGGCTCCGTCGGCAGCGCGCCGGGCAGACGCAAAGTGCTGCGGTGCCCAAGCAGCCCGCGACGTCGGGACAGGCCGCGGTGGGGCTCGACGACGTCTCCCTCGCCGAACTCGAGGTGGTACGCGGCGACACGGCTCGCCGGCGCATCCCGGCACGGTTCTCGTCGGGGCTTCGGGGCAAGGCGGTCCTCGATCCGTCCTCTCTGATCTACGAGGTCGCGATCCCGGTCGGGGCGGCCGGCGACACCGCCCGGACCCACGGGCTGCGCACCGCCCTGAGCGGCTCGGTCGGCCTCGGGCTCGAGATTCCCAAGCCGGACGAGGACGAGGAGACGACCAACCAGGGAGAGAACCTCGGCTCCGTGACGGGGCGCCGCGGCCGTCGTCGCCGCCGCCGACGGCGTCGTCGGCGGCAGCGGCGCCAGCAGCAGAGTAGCCCGCAGTTTGAGACCCTGAACCTGTGGATGACGGTTCCGGCCGAGGCCCAGCCGTAGTGCCCGGGAATGGCCGGGGGCGGGGCGCTCACGCGTCGGGCCCGCGCACGACGAGGCGGGAGAGACGGCAGTTCTCCTTCAGGCGACACCCGAGCCGGCCCACCACGAGCAGGGTCTCCAGCGGGTCCCGCCCCTCGTGCAGCGCGAACGTTCCGTGATGGGCACCGGCCATCAGGGTCCGTTCCAGGGGCGAGATCTCCGCCCGCTGGTTGGCGTTCAGCGTGAGGGACTCGTTGTACTGAACGACGTAACTGCCCTGGCCGAGGGTCCACCAGGCGTAATCGTCGTTGGGGTCGTCGAGGACCGGGGTGAGGGGCTCGCGCGGGGCCTCTTCGAACTCTCCTCCGCCGAAGTCGAGTTGGCCGTGTCCCGTGGTGCGGTGCACGGCGCCCACCGTCAGATCAATGCCGTCGGGAGCCCGCTGCGTGTCGAGGTGAACGAGGCCGTCGAGCTGTTGGGCGAGGGCGTCGGGCGAGAGCATAACAGAGTCGCTTCGGTGACCAGAAAGACGAAGGGTACCGACGGACAATCCGCCGATGTCCGGTCCGGTCGGCACTATGAACGGGCGAGGCGCAGGTTCGTCGGCCCAAGAACCTGTTTCAGTGTACGTCGTGCCCCCACGCTGTCGAGTTCTCTCGTAGAGAGAGGCCGAATGTGGGCCGCATGCATCTGCACATGCGGCTGGAGTGGGCGGTTCCATGCTCGTTCCGCCCCGGCAGCTTTGCGGCGCACGAAATTGAAACAGTCCCCGAGACGCATCCGGATGATGGTCGTTCGGGGAGAGATTGCTTCCACTGCACGCGTCCGGCCTTCCGTCCCGAATCCTGCGGGCGGAGTCGACATCACACTTCGTTCGGGGCGCGGCCCGAGGCTACGTCCCTACTTCGTTCAGGGCGCTCACGGAGGCCTCAGTGTGGATGGCCCCGATGGCCTCGGCAAAGCGGGGGGCGGCGTCGCAGACCGAGAGGCGCGGGGCGACCGCCGTGCCCTCGAGCTGGAACGGGGCCACCGTGTTGGTGATGAAGAGGCGCTCCAGGGGGGAGGCGGCGATGCGCTCGGGGGCCTCCCCCGAAAAGAGCCCGTGGCTGGCGGCGGCCACGACGGTGCGGGCCCCGCCCTGGGCGCAGGCGGCCGCGGCCTGGGTAATGGTGCCCGCCGTGCTGATGAGGTCGTCGACGATGACGGCCACCCGGCCGTCCACCGGGCCCACGAGCCGACCGCCCGTGACCTGTTCGGCCTGCTCGTGGCGCATCTTCTCGATGAATGCGGTAGGCACCTCCCGCCCCAGCGTGGCCCCCAGCCCTCCGGCAAACCGGCTGGCCCGCTTCACCCCGCCCTCGTCGGGGGAGACGACCACTACATCCTCGTCCTCGAGGTGACGGGCAATCTCCTGAACGAAGAGGGGGCGGGCCTCCAGGTGCTCCGCCACTGTGGAGAAGGAGTTCTGAAAGACGGCGAGGTTGTGCACGTCCATCGCCAGCACCCGGTCGACCCCCACCGCGTCGAACAGGCTGCCCAGGTAGCGGGTCGTCACCGAGCCGCGGGGCTTGCTCTTCCGGTCCTTGCGCTGATAGCAGAGGAACGGCACGACCGCAGTAACCCGCTCGGCGGCGGCGTCCCGGAGCGAGCCCAGGAAGAAGAGCAGTCGGCACAGCTTGTCGTTGACGCTCAGGTCGGGCTCGGCGTAGAGGGACTGCACCACGAAGACGTCCCGGCCCCGCACGTTGACCTCCGACCGCATCTCGTGCTCGCCGTCGCTGAAGGTCTGGTCGTGGTGAGCGTCGAGCTCGGTATCGAGCGCCGCGGCGACGGCGCGCCCAAATTCGGCGCTCTCGGCGGGGGCGAACAGGCGAAGGTCGTCGGACATGGAGGACGGCGGGGGTTGGAGGCGAGGGGGAGAGGGGGGCGTCGGGGGGAGAAGCGCCACTTTGAAGGTAACTCGACGCCGCACCTGCGTCAACAACGCCGGTGTCAAGAGCGAGGCCGTTGAGAATGAACTCTTGGTGGAGGGACGGGGGGCGCACCGGCCTTCGGAGGCGAGTGCGGACGGGCCGGCGACCGACCTGTACGCCGACGGGACGCCCCGCCGATGCGTCCACGCCCCCCTCTGGAACGCAGCGGGGAGCACCGCTGCCGTCCGGCCCCCGCTGCCCAATCCTCAGCGTAGGACCCACGATCCCAAGGCCCACGACCCCAAATCCCAATCCGAAATTCCCAGCCCGAAATTGCTAATCCTGGCTTTCCTTCAGGGCCCGCTGCGTGAGCTCGTCGGCCGACTGGATGCCGGCGTCCTCGCGCAGCACCGCGCGGATGGCGCGCTCGGCGTCGGCCTTGCTGAGGCCCAGCTCGGTGAGGGCCTTCAGGGCGTCGGCCCGCGCCTCCGCCCGTGCCTCCGAGCCGCCACTGATGGGGGCCGTATCGTCGAAGACGTCCAGGTCGGCGAGCGGATCGCGCAGCTCTACGATGAGGCGGTCGGCGGTCTTTGCGCCGACCCCCGAGATCTCGGTGAGGCGGCTCTTGTCCTCCTCCATCACGTGGTCGCGCAGCTCGGAGGGGCGCATCGAGGAAAGGGCCGAGAGGGCCAGCTTCGGCCCGACGCGCGAAACGCCGGTCATCGTCTCGAAGACGGTACGCTCCGCCTTCGTCGCGAAGCCGTAGAGCGCCTCCTTGTCCTCGCGGAGGTAGTGGAACGTGTGGAGCGTCACCTCCTCGTCGGTGTCGGGCAGCCGCTTGTAGGTAGACGTGGGGACGTGCACCCGGTAGCCGAGGCCGTTGACGTCCACGATGGCCGTCTCGGGGTCCTTCTCGACGAGCGTGCCGGAGACGTAGGCGATCATTGATTGCGTATGGAAGTGTGGAAGTTTGGAGGTATGGAGGTTCGGAAGGGGGCGAGCGCAGACACGGAAGTATGCCCCTTCCGTACTTCCACACTTCCATCCCTCCATACTTTCCGAGCGCTAGCGCGGAAGATTCTGCTCGGCGGCCAGGGCCTCGCCGGCCTCCCGGTCCCACTGCATGACGATGGGGATGCGACGGCCGATGCCGAAGGCCTTCTCCGTGACCCGAAGGCCCGGCGGGGCCTGGCGGCGCTTATACTCGTTCTGGTCGACCTGCCGGAGCACGTCGCGTACCAGGCCCTCGTCGATCCCGGTCTCGCCCACAATCGTGCCCAGTTCCTTTTTCTTCTCGACGTAGCGCTCGAGAATGGCGTCGAGCGTCTCGTAGGGCGGGAGCGTGTCGGTGTCCTCCTGGTCCTCGCGCAACTCGGCGGACGGGGGCTTCTCGATCGTATTCTGGGGAATGACGGCCCGGCCGGCCCGCTCGTTGATGTGACGAGCCAGCTCGTAGACGCGGGTCTTGAGCACGTCGCTGAGGACGGCCACCCCCCCGTTCGTGTCGCCGTAGAGCGTGACGTAGCCGACGGCCACCTCACTCTTGTTGCCCGTGGACAGGAGTAGGTGGCCGAACTTGTTGGAGAGGGCCATGAGCGTCACGCCGCGGGCGCGGGACTGGATGTTTTCCTCGGCCACGCCCGGCTCGGTGCCGGCAAATTCGTCGGCCAGCATCGCGTCGAAGGCGTCGACCGCCGGCTCGATCGGGATCTCCTTGAAGTCGATGCCCAGGTTGCGGGCCAGCTGCTCGGAGTCGGTGACCGACCCCTCGGAGGAGACCCTGGACGGCATCGTGACGCCCACCACGCGGTCGGGCCCCAGGGCGGCGGTGGCCAGCGCGCAGGTGACCGCCGAGTCGATGCCGCCG
>JBDGQP010000217.1:2378-14979 GCA_042218975.1 Salinibacter sp. | reverse complement strand
GGTTCTCGTAGCCGGTCTGGTTCTTGGCCAGGAGGACCTGATGGTAGCGCGTCGTGTCGCTTTTGTCCTGAATGCCGCTGGGGGTGAGGTAGAACTCGCACCCGATGATGGGGTCGACGTCGTAGTCCTGCGCCGTCGTGTAGAACTCGGGCACCCCGTAGAGATTGCCGTGGTCGGTGATGGCGACCGACGGGATGTTGCGCCGATCCGCGCTCTCGAGGAGGTTGTCGATGCCGGCGGCGCCGTCGAGGAGCGAGTACTGCGTGTGGCAGTGGAGGTGCGAAAACTCGGGCATACAGCGTCGGTCGATCCGAGAGGCGAGAGGAGAACAGGCAGGACCCGGGCGCAAAACCCCCGGCCCGTACGATGGATCTAACACCTCCACAACTAAACCGACGTCGACCCCGGAGTCAACGGAACGGGGCCCCGTTTCTCTGTTATTGCGGGTGAAAACAATTCACTCATCTTCGGGGGCTTGCCGCGATGCGTGTGGGAGTGGGCCGAAGGCACCCCGGAGAGCATATGGGCAGAAGCACAGAGGGGAGCGATTGGCGCGGCCTGGGGAGAGTCGGTGCCGAGGTTCTGTTATTGCAATATAAAAACGCTCGTTCATCGGTCGGCCGGTGGAGGCGGCGGGTCGAGCTCGCGGTCGGCGTCCTCCGCGAGGACGTAGGCCGCCCCGCCGGCGAGGCCGATCGCCAGTACCTGCAGCGCCCACACGTCGTACGCGATCTCGGCCTCGGGGCCCTCGATCCGGGTTCCACCCGCGCGGCCACTTTCAGCGTCGAAGGTACGAACGTACGTGAGCGGCGGCTGGTAGATCGGGCTCCACCGCAGCTCGCCCCGCGGCTCGATGCGCCAGGGACAGAAAAACACGGTCCCCAGGACCAGGGCCGCGAGGGCGGTAGCAACGACGGTGTTCTGCCGGTCGGTCATGGGGGGCGGTGGCGAGAGAGAAATTAGGGAAAAGGAGCGGAGGAGGGGCTCCGCACCCGAGACGGAGTAGAAAGGCGCCGGAGGACTGGGGGCTCCGTGTCCCGACCGCTCCGGACCGTATCGCGGGAATCATTCGCCGGGTGAAATCGAACGGATCGTGTCCCCGTTCCCGGACGATGTGTCGCCACGATCTACCGTCGGTACCGTGTGACAGGGGCCCTGTAGACCGTCCTCCACTCCGCATCGCTCGTCGCGCCGCCGACGATCGCGCCGATGGTGCCGCCCACCAGCCCCGCCAGCAGGCCGCCACCCACCAGGGCGATGCCCACGACGCCCGCGGCGGTGCCCCCGGGACTGTCGTCTCCGGAGTGCACGGCAGCGATTCCTGCGCCCATGAACGCTGCCGCGAGGCCCGGCGCCGCGCCGGCGACGAATCCGCCCCCCCTCTCGTCTGGATTTGCACGGCCCGGACCGAGTCCGTCGGGAGGGCCCGGTGTGCCTGGTCGAACCGATGGTAGAACGTGGTGCTGTCCGGCCCCCCTGTACATTTTCGACGTGCTCGATGCGCCGGCCGTCCGTTTTGGCAATTCGGGCCCAGCGCCCGCCCAGCTGCTCGTTGACCTCGGTCAGCGTCCGGGGCCGCTCGTCGGGCACACGGCTGCCGGCACAGCCGCTTGCCAGCCACGAGGGCCAGAAGGAGGACCGCGCCGCAGAGTGTCGCGTGATCAACCTGAAGCTCCATGGCGGAATCCGGAGACGGGCTTGAGGAGGGGGACATGAACGGCCGTCTCATCGGGGAGGCAACACCATTTCGGGGTCAACGCTATCCGGCGTGGGAATCATCCGGATATGCGCCTCGATCGTTGTGTCCGGGGTCCAAAGGATTCCGGGGTCCACCGAGGAGTCGAGTGAATCGGAAGGAAAGACACCCGGGGGGCCCTGTACCGTCACCGATGTGTCCGGGGTCCACACCATCTCGGAGTCAACCGGGGAGTCGACCGATCTGGAAGAAGAGCACCCGACGACCCACAGCAAAAGGACAACCGAAAGGAATCGACGCATGGTCACCGTGCTGGACCGAGTTGGAAACCTGAGCCCGAGAACATGGACTCCCCGAAAAGTCTTATTTCAGAAACGAGGCCGGTCCTGAAATATTGCGGGGCGGCCGAGCAGTCCCTTGCTGGAGCCGATATGAGTAGGAGAACGTGTAGACTCAGATCTGGAGGAGCCGCCGGTGAGAGCAGCCACAGCAAATGACGAACGCTCCTCACCGGGGCGAGAGACCGTTCAGCCGTGGCCGGCATGGCTCGGACTGTGACGAACGAGGACGTCTCCCCGTCCAGAGCAATGGCCGCCCCTCGCTTCGGCTACAGCCCCACCGCCACGAGCCCGATCAGCCAGCTGCAGCCGAGCGCCGCGTAGATGCCGAGGATATAGCCGGCCACGCCCATCAGCAGGCCCACCGGCGCCATCGCCGGCAGGTAGACGCCCGCGACGATCGGGGCGCTGGCCGCCCCGCCCACATTTGCCATGCTGCCGGTGGCGACGAAGAAGAGGGGCGCCCGCACCATCCACGCCGCCGCCATCAGGAAGAGGATGTGGATCGCGATCCACACGACGCCGGCCAGCAGGTAGAGCGGCACGTCGATCACGGCCATCAGGTCCGCCTTCGCGCCGATGGAGGTGAGCAGGAGGTAGAGCGCGAAGTAGCCCATCCGAGACGCCCCGGCCTCCTCCATCGCCTGCAGCGGCGTGAACGACAGGACGAGCCCGGCGGTCACCACCAGCAGGATCGCCCACGTATCGGTGCTGATGATGGTAGGGTTGCCAATAGCAGGAAGGAGCCCGCCTACGGCCTTTGCGCCCACGGTGGCGGCCAGGGCGATCCCGATCATCATGCAGAGGTCCTTCAGGGTCACGGGGTGCCGCTTCTCCTCGACGTTCTGCATCTTTTCGTTGAGGCGGTCCATCGTGGAGGTGTCCGCCTGTATCCATCGGTCGAACCGGTCCTGGTAGGCACTCAGGAAGATCAGCACGCCCATCCAGCCGTAGCCCGCCACCACATCGACCACGAGGAGCGGGCCGAGCGTGCTGTCGGGCGTGCCTACGCTCTGCTTCATTGCCATCATGTTGGCGGTGCCCCCGATCCAGCTGCCGGAGAGGGCCGCAAAGCCCTTCCAGGCCACCGGGTCCTCGAAGAAGCGGCCAAAGACGGCGAAAACCACCGGCCCGCCCACCATGATGCCGAGCGTCCCCGCGCACATCATGAAGAGGGCCATCGGCCCGAGGCGCAGGATCGCCTTCAGGTCGACGGTGATCATCAGCAGGAAGAGGGAGAAGGGCAGGAGGTAGGCCGACATCCAGTCGTAGACCGGGCTCTCGGCCGGCGTGATGCCGGCGGTCGTGCACAGCATCGGCACGAAGTACGCCCAGATGACCGGCGGCAGGTACTTGAAGACCGGCTCGAACGCGTCGAACGAGTCCAGCCAGAAGACCCCACCGAGGATCGCACTGAAGAGCGCGACGATCGCCATAGGGTCGGACACGAGAGGGGAGGTGAACACGGCAGGGAAGTGTTGGCGAGAGACCGCGACGAATCGGCCCACAACCTTGCACGGCGGAGGCAGAGGGGCAACGCCGAGCCCACTGGGGGAAGGTGCGAATGGGAGAATGAGGGCTGTGTCCGGGCGTCCGTCTACGCCTCAGCCTATCAGGTCCAGAACCGGTGGCCGATGAGGCCGTGCACGGCGAGGTAGACCAGAATGAGCAGGTCGGCCCCCACGACGAACAGGTGGTAGGTCCAGCTGGGGCCGTACGCCGTCGTCCGAGTTCGCACCAGCGCCCAGAGGCCGCCCAGCGTCGTCAGGCCGTACGCGAGGGTCAGCGCGGCGTAGCCGATGGAGTAAACGGTCGGCGTGCCGAGGCGAGAGATCGGGGCCTCGAGGGCCAGGGCGAGCAGGACGAACGCCCCGCCCAGGGTGAGGAGGGCCCCGAGCGGCCAGAGGCGGAGCTGAATCGACTCGCGGTTCTTCAGTCGGCCCAGTGCCTTCGCCGGGAGCCAGTAGAGCGCGAAGAGGAGGGGGCTTACGAAAAGCAGGAGCGAGAGGCCGGCCACGCCCCACCGCCCCCACACCGAGGCGGTGGAGACCGCCCGGAGATTTCCGCTCACGGACGCGCCGCTGCCCGTAAGCACCCGGTCCCCGTCGGGCGAGCGCGCAAAGACGGCGGTGGCGACCGGGGCCGACGGTCCCCGAAAGCGCGCCGCGTCGACCGGGAGCAGCGTATCCGGGCGGCCGCCGAGGGCCGACGCCACGGAGAGACGCCCGGTGCCCGTCGTGTCCACCTGAACGATCCCGACGAGCCGTTCGACGAAGTGGGCGATCTCGTTGCGCGGGGTGAACGAGACGTAGTAGCCGGTGTGTCGGGCGAGCGTGTCCGCGGGAACGCGGGCCACCGGGGGCGGCTCGGGCGGCGTCAGGGAGCGTGTCTGGTAGTCGCGCACCACGTTCGCAATCTGTTCCATCGCCCCGCCGTCCTGGCTGTTGAGCATGACCACGTACCCGCGGTCGTGGGCCGGCAGGTAGCCGTAGCGTGCGACGAAGCCGTCGATGGCGCCCCCGTGGCCGTGGTACACGAAGCCGTCGTGCAGGGACGTGGCATTGCCGAGCCCGTAGCCGGTCGGTACGCCGAGCCGGGCGGCCAGCGACGTCCGGGGCGTCTCCATCCGATGCACGCTGGCGGAGTCCAGGAGCGTGGTGTCCCCGCGAGTCCCGCGGCCGAGCAGCATCTGCCCGAAGCGGGCCAGGTCCACGGGACGGGCGTTCAGGGCGCCGGAGGGCCGGAGGCCGATGTGGACGTACGGCTTCGTCGTCGTCCCGTCCGCCGCGTAGCCGGTGGCGAGGTGAGGGACCACCCGCTCGTCGCGACGAAAGCTCGAGGCCGTCATGCCGAGGGGCTCGAAGATGCGATCGGCGACCAGGGCCTCGAACCGCCGACCGGTCCGCTGCTGGAAGATGTAGGCGGCCACCGGCGGCCCCGCGTTCGAGTACGAGTAAAACTGGCCCGGGCGCCAGCGCACGGTGCGTGGGGCCGGGTTGATGGCAAGCCCCTCCCGGAGCGTGATCTCCGGGGAGCGTGACACGTACTCGTGGATGTGGAGGTCGTCGAACCCCGCCGTGTGTTCGAGCAGGTGCACCACCCGGACCGGATCGGTCTCGGCCCAGGGGTTGCGGAGTTCAATCTCCGGGGCGAGGTCGCGGACCGGGGTCCTCAGGTCCAGCGCGTCCGTCTCCACGAGCTGCAGGGCGGTGGCCGAGACAACGCTCTTCGAGACGGAGCCGGCCCGGAAGACCGTCTCGTCGGTTACGGGCCGGTCGGCGGCGCGGTCGGCGAGGCCGAGGTACCCTGTCCACCGGATCGAGTCGGCGGAAAAGAGGACGACGCCCGCCCCTGGCGTGTTGGTGCTGTCGAGGACAGCCGAAATCGAGTCGCGCAGCGCGTCGGTCGATTGGGGCACGGACGTCTGGGCGCGTGCAGCCGTGCCGAGGATCAGGACGAGTGCAACGACCAGCAGCGCCGACCGAGCGGGCATGGAGACGACGGGAGCACGTGGGGACGAGTAGGACGAGCCTACAAGAAGGGGCCTGCCCGGAGAAACGTCAACCGAGCATGTACCCGTTGCACGGCAATCGAATTTCGATTCCGAAGGGGCACGCGGCAGGGAGGGGGCGCACGCCCCCATGCGCCTGCTCGTCTTCTCTGTCCGGCCACGATCAGTAACGTTGAGGACCAGGGGCGCCTCCACTCCGTACTCCAGGCTCCCCAACGCGATCCCCTTGCCGCCTACCGAACGTCTTCCACGGACGCTCATTGAGTACCGGTGCCGATCTGGTCGGCGCCGCCCACCCTTCTGTTACTGGTTGTCGCGCTCGGTCCCATGCAAACCCTTTACATTGTCTACCTCGATCGGCACCACCTCGGAGACGACCTCTTTGTGAAGTCTCTGGCCCAGCACTTCGCGGAGACCGACAGCGGCGAGCCCCCGTGCCTGCTCGTCCACGGCAGCGGCGAGAAGGTGGAGCGGACCCTGGAGGCGAAGGGCTACTTCCCGGAGCGCACCGACGGAGTGCTCGACATCGACACCGAGGAGCAGCGGCAGCTCGTCGAGCGGGCCGTGCGGGAGACGAACCAGGAGCTCGTGGCGGCCCTCACCGACGAAGTGGTTTCCACCGTGGGCATTCAGGGCGTGGACCGCAACCTGTTGGGCCTCGACGAAAACGGCGCCGTCACGGCCACAAACGTCGGCTGGCTCGCGGCCCTCATCAAGCAGCGGGTGGTGCCCGTGGTGTCGGCCCTGGTGGAGGGGGCGGAGGGGCCCCGTGAGCTCTGGGCGGCGGACGTGGCGGTGGCCCTGGCCGAGGGGCTCTCCGCGTCGTTCGACCCGGTCGTCTGCACGCTCACCACCGGAGACCAGGCGGGCGTAGTCGACGCCACCGGCCGGCGTGAGGAGATGGCGCTCGACGCCCTGCCGGACGACACGATCCCGGACCCGGCCGCCGTCCGGCGCCTGCACGAGGCCGGCGCCTCGGTGCTGGTGACCAACCTCCAGGGACTGCTCGCCGGAGAGGCGCCGCAGGGGACGCGTGTCGCGGCGAAATAGCCCGTAGCGGGCGTCAAACCTTGAACCTTTCGACAAATCAAAGACCAGCCCCCACTGCCGGTTCGGCCCGCTCTGCAGCCGCTTGACAGCGGTACGGGGACGCATTATGTTCTGCTGCTGATCCCCCAATTACATCGCCACCCCTCACCTAAACTGCCGCAGAGGCCACACGCATGAGCACCTTTGACGAACGCTACAGCCAGCTCACCGACGTTCTTGACGACGCTGAGGAGGACCTAATGAAGTTCTACCAGAAGGGCAACAAGGCCGCGGGCACCCGTGCTCGGAAGAGCATGATGGAACTGAAAAAGCTCGCCCACGAGATCCGTCAGGAAATCCAGGACATCAAGAACGAAGAACTCTAGCGCTCCGCCGTCCGACGATTCGACGCACGGGAGCCAAAGGCTATGTCGACTCGGCATAGCCTTTTTTCTCTTGGGGGGTCTTTCATTCCGTCGCTCGGCCCGCCGGTCTCGACCGGTCTCCCTGCCGGGAGAGGGAAAGGGGCTCCCGGTATTCTGGGCTCGGCGCACCTCCACAGATCGATTGTTGGCCACATGATTCACCTCCGCGTTTTTCCTCTCATCGTCGCGTTCGTGGCCCTCGTCGGAGGCCCCCGGGCGTGGGGACAGGACGGTGATCCGGTGCCCGAGCCGAACAATCCGGAGGAGTCGGTGCCCGATTCCTCCGTGGGAACCTGGGTGTACGGCGCCAACGCGCAACTGAACGTGTCCCAGGCCGCCTACAGCAACTGGCAGGAGGGGGCCGGAAACAACTCGCTCGCCCTGGCTGCGGGCCTCGGAGGAGAGGCCATGAAGCGCGGCGAGCGGTGGATTCAGGCCCACGAGGTGCGGCTGGCCATCGGGATCCTCAATCAAGAAAATCAGGAACCACGGAAGTCCCAAGACGAGATCCTGGGGAAATCGAGTCTCCGGTACGAAGGCGACGACTTCTTCCGGTTGTTCAACCCGACGATGGCGGTAAACCTCCGCACCCAGTTCGCGAGGGGCTTCGACTACTCGTCGAACCCGTTCGCGGGGCAGGTGCCGGAGGGAGATCCCCGGGCCGACCTTCAGACCCCGGTCGAGAGCTCTCAGTTCTTTGCCCCGGCCTTCATCACCGAGTCGCTCGGCCTGACCTACGAGCCGATCTCCGCGTTTACGCTTCGCTTCGGGGCGGCCTCGAAGCAGACCGTCGTGACGGTGCGGGATTTTCGGGTCCTCTACGGCGTGAGCGAAGACAAGGTCGCCCGAGTAGAGGCGGGAGCGGAGTTTGCCTCCTCGTTCGACCGACAACTCACCGAAAACGTCCGCTATCGCTCCCAACTCGACGTTTTCTTTTCCTTCAACCAGGTCAAGAATCCTCCCGACGCCCGGTGGGACAACACTGTCAGCCTCTCGGTCAACGACTGGTTGAGCACCGACCTTCAGTTCGTCGCGCTCTTCGACAAGGACATCAGCGACGCCCTCCAGTTCAAGGAGACCATCTCGGTGGGACTGTCGTTCACCCTGATCTAACCTCCCTTTCCTCGTTTCGCTGAGGCATGTCGCGCGAGTACCTGGCGTACGGACTGTTGGGGCTTGCCCTCTGGCCAGTTCCGCTGCTGAACGTGCTCCAGGTGGAGTCGGCGGCCGTCGTGGCCTTCGCGTCGTTCTTCGTAGGCGGGTGGGCGGCCACCCATCAGTTCCAACGGGGGCGCGCATCGTTCCTCGGGGTGCTCGGCCGGCGGGAGGTGGCCCTGCTTGTGCCGCTCGGGATGCTCACGGTCGCGCAGCTCTGGGCCCCAAACTGCACGTTCGGGCAGGGCCTGCTCTTCTTCGCGCTCTTCCCCGGCGTTACGGTCGTCTTTGCCGTAGCCTGCAGCTATCTGGTGACCGGCACGGACGTCTCCTCCCCGTTCCTCTGGCTCGCGGCCGGGGGCCTGCTCCTTTCTCTTCTGGGGCCGATCTACGACCTCGGCTTTCACCCCCAGTTCTACACGTACAACCACGTGTTCGGCGGCGTCCTGGGGCCCATCTACGACGAGCAGCTCGCCGTCCGCAGCGGGCTCTTCGTCTTTCGGGGCCTCACGCTGCTGTGGGCGGGGGGCGCCGTTGCGGGCGGGCGTCTCCTGCGGGGCTACGGCGGATGGGTGCCGCTCTTGGTGTGTGGCGTGACGATCGGGATCATGTACGCTTGGGCCGTGCCTCTCGGCCTCAACACCTCGGCCGAGCAGCTGCAGCGGCGACTGGGCGGGCACGTGCGCACCGCCCACGTCGACCTCTACTACGATCCGGAGCGGCTGGGGCCGCGTGCGGTGGCGGCCCTGGCCGACGACCACGAGGCCTACTACCGGTACCTGCAGGAGCGGCTCAACCTCGCACCCGGGGCGGGCCCCGGCCGGATTCAGAGCTACCTGTACCCGAGCCCGGACGTCAAGGCCCAGCTCACCGGGGCGCGCTATACCAGTGTCTCGCCCGTCTGGCTGGGCACCCCACAGGTGCATCTCCTCACGCGCCGGGCCGAGGAGAGCCTGGGACATGAACTGGCCCACGTCTTTAGCCGCCCGTACGGCCTCCCCGGCATCAATGCGTCGTGGTCGCCGGGCCTGGTGGAGGGCTGGGCGGTGGCCCTGGAGCCCCCCAGTCCCGCACCGCCGACGCACGACCTCGTCCGCGTGGCGACGACCACAGACACGAGCGCGGCCCTCTCGCTAACGGCCGAGGCCCTGACCGGGCGGCTCTCGCCCTGGGGCTTCTGGACGGGCCGCGGGGCCGTCTCCTACGCGACGATGGGCTCGTTCGTCGACCATCTGCTGGACGAGCACGGGGCCGACCGCCTGAAACGAGTCTACGCCCGGGGCAACTTTGCGGACGTGTACGGGCGGCCGCTCGACGTGCTGGCTCAAAACTGGGCCGACTCTCTCGCCCGCCGGCCTCTGGTGGCGCGGGCGGCGCACGCCGTGGTCGCGCGCCAGTTTACGCGCCCCTCCCTGTTCGAGACGAACTGTCCGCACTACGTGCCGCCGCACCGCCGACAGCTGCAGGCGGCCCGCGAGGCCCGACGGGCGGGAGATACCACGGCGGTCGGGCAGCACCTGCGCCGGGCGGTCGCGGCGGCGCCGCGATCGCTCACCGCCCAGGCGGCGCTTGCCCGCTACCGGCTGGGTCGGGGCCGGGCTGGTGCCGTCCGCCGGCAGCTCGACACGCTCGCGGCGCGGCGATGGCCGGCCGCGCTCCGACGCCTGCGGGCCGACGCGCGGGCCATCGGCGGCGACAGTGCGGCCGCCCGGGACGGGTACCGCGCCGCGCTCCGGCGCCTCCCGCTGTCCGCCCACGACCGACGGGGACGAGTCCTGATGCGCGTGGCCGTCGCCGGCCGCCCGGCGGTCGTGCGGACGCTCACGAGCGGAGACTCGGCCGTCCACCAGGCCCGGGCGCTGAGGGCGTTGCCGGACCGCTCGGGGGCCGTCCGCGTCTGGCGGGCCCTTCGCCTGCAGGACGCGCACCGGTACGCCGCGGCGGACACCTTGTGGCGACGGGAATCGTTCGATCCGCCGGCCGCCTGGGCCCGTGCCCGGCGGCAGGCCCTCGCCCTCCAGCAGCGGATGTGGTCGGGCATCGCGGCCCACCGGGCAGACCGGTTCGCGGCCGCGGCGGCGACGCTCGCGACGGCGGCCCGGCGGGCGGCCGCCCACGGGGCCCCGGCCTGGGCCGAAACGCTCCGCTTCTGGGTCAGACGCGCCCGGTGGGCCAGCCCGCCGGGCCGGGCCGTGAACTAGACGGTTCATCCTTGGTTCAGATGCCCAGGTCTCTTTTTCCTTGTCGGCCCCTGCGCAGCATGTGGACGTGGTCCTCGACCCGTGAACACGTTTTCCTTCCGGCCCTCGCCGTTCTTCTCGCCGTTGCGGGGTGCGCGACGTCTCAAGAAGCCGAGCGAGCGGGGAGGGCGGACTCCACCGCGACGGCGCCGGCGGTGGCCCGGCCGGGTCCCGACCTCGCGCCCCAGAGCGACGCCGTCCGGACCGTTCAGCTCTACCAGGGAGCCGAGGAGCGGAGCCTGCCGGTCACCGCCTTGAACTCCGACGAGCCGCTGACCCTGGAGTTTGATCTGATGCGGCAGCAGGGGCGGCCGCTCTCGGTCTACTTCGTCCACGCGAACCAGGAGTGGACACGGGACCTCTCGCCCAGCCGCGTGCTGGAGTCGTACCGGGATGACCAGCTGATGGACTACCGCGCCTCGCAGGGGACGGAGGTGCCGTACGTGCACTACGTCTATCGCTTCCCCAACGACGACATTCGCTTTCGGATCAGCGGCAACTACATCCTGCGCGTCACCGAGCGGGGACGGCGGGACTCGGTGCTGTTCGAGCGGCCCTTCTTCGTGACCGACGAGGCGGGGCGCCTGGAGTTGGGGGCGGAGGGCGTCATGGTGCCGGGTCAGCAGCAGCGGTCGCTCCGCCCGGTGGCCCGCTTCGAGCCGCCCTCAGCGCTCCAGGGAGACCCCTTCGGCTACACCGTCTGCTTCGTCCGCAACGGCCGGCTGCCCGATGCGCGCTGCCAGGACCGCCCGCTTCTCGCCCAGCAGCCCCGACTCAAGTTCGAGCTGGACCGGGACCGCGCCTTCGCCCCGGTCACGGCCGACTATACGGTCGACCTCGGGGACCTCCGCAGCGCCGCCGGCATCGAGCGACTCGACCGCACCGTCTCTCCGTTCCGCGTTCTGCTCGAGCCGGACTACGCCCAGTTCTCGGGGCAGGACCGCAGGGCGACGCTCAACGGGCAGATCGTGGTGCGGGAGGCGGTGCAGGGTCGGGCCGAGCCCGCCCTTACCGCCGAGTATGTAGAGACGACGTTTGCGTTCGTCCCGCCCCGCGAGCAGCCCCTCGGGGCGGGCGTGGTGCTGGCCGGAAGTTTCTCGGGCATGGACCCGGCCCGGGGCGTCGAGATGCGGTGGAACGCCGGACGGCGGCGGTACGAGGGGGAGGTGCTCCTCAAACAGGGACAGTATCAGTACTTCTACAAATCGAACGATCCGCTGCTCCGGCGAGAAGGAGTTTCATCGCCGTCCCGGCTCCAAAATACCTACACGACGTTCGTCTACTACCAGGACCCGAGCGAAAGCACCGACCGGCTGCTTCGGGTCAACAGCTTCCAACGGCAGTAGCACCAGCTTCCAACGGCAGTAGCACCCCTCTCCGGTAGAAACGGCGGACCCGAGACAGGGAAGACTAGCCGATCACGACCACGTCCTGGGCATTGGGTCCCTTTTCGGTCTGGCCGACGGAGAACTCGACCCGGTCGTCCTCGTCGAGGCTCTTGAAGCCGTCGGTGTCAATTTCGCTGTAGTGAACGAAGAGGTCCTCCCCTCCTTCTTCGGGCACGATAAAGCCGTAGCCCTTTTCGTTGCTAAACCACTTCACGGTTCCGGTCTTGCGCTCTGCCATGGTGCTGCAAAGAGAATCTAAGGAGATAGGCACGGATGAGCGGCAGAGCATCGAGCGTCCCTCTCCCGGCCCGCGGCTACGCGTTTCGAGAGAAGATGACTGCCACCTTGTGAGATTATACGTAACTGAAAGGTTTAATGTCAATCCTCAGATTTCCGGTTGGACTCCAGGAACCATTTTGAGGAAACGTTCTGCCCTACAGTCTTCCGGGTTTTGGGGACGGAAACGACGGCATACGTTCCGGCACGAAGGCGAGGCGAACCATCTCCGCCGCGGGGAATAGAGACGGATCCCTGGTCTTCTTCGCCACCGTGGTCACAGAACCGCCCCGTATGCCGCTTGCCCTCACGAGCCTCGCCGACGAGCACCCGACGTTCCGAACCCACGGGGGCGTCCGGGCCGACCTCGAAGCGGCCTGTGCCCGGCACCCGGACGTCGCGTCGTTCCACGAGCTCGGGCCCAGTGACGAAGGTGCCATGCTGTACGGCGTGCGGCTGGGCACCGGCGACCACACCATCAGCCTCATCGCGGGCAACCACGCCGACGAGCCGGTCGGGCCCGAGACCCTGCGTGCCTTCGTG
>JBDGQP010000217.1:0-2368 GCA_042218975.1 Salinibacter sp. | reverse complement strand
GCGCTCGCCCATCGGAACAAGATGGCGCCCTGGCTGCGGCACTACCAGTTCGTGGTGGTCCCGCATACAAACCCGGACGGGGAGGCCCACAACCGGCCGTGGATCGAGCGGTGGCCCGATTTGAGGGCCTACCTGCGGCACGCCGTCCGCGAGAAGCCGGGGCGCGACCTGGAATACGGCTACCCATCGATGCGCCCGGAGAACGAGCACGTGGCAGCCTTCCTGCGGGCCCACGGGCCGTTTGATCTTCACGCCAGCCTCCACGGCATGTCCGCCGGGGAGGGGGCGCTGCTTCTCATCAACCGGCCCTGGACGTTTCGGACGCAGTCGCTCCGGGACGCCTTTGCCGCGTCGGCCGCCGCGGCGGGGCTGCGGATGCACGACCACAACCGGAAGGGCGAGAAGGGCTTCTTCTGGCTCGAGCCGGGGTTCCAGACGACCCCGCGGGGCGACGCGATGCGCACGTTCTTCCGGGCACAGGACGACCCGGCCATGGCCCGTCGCTTCCACGACAGCTCCATGGAGTTCGTCATGTCGCTGGGCGGCGATCCGCTGGCGCTCGTGACCGAGCTGCCGCTCTTTCTGGTCGAGAACCCGGACCCCACGCCGGGCCGGCCCGATGCCTATCTCGAGTTGCGCGAGCGCCTCCCCGAGATCAAGGCGCGCCTGGAGCGGGACGAGGATGTCGACCCCCTCTTGGACCCGTTCACCCTCCATCCTGTGCCCCTGCAGACGGCCATGACGCTCCAGCTTCGGGCCCTCGAACTGGGGCTTCAGGCCGTCGCGCCCCTCGGCGCCCGCGCCTGAGAGACGGGGTTGAGTTTTGAATCGTTGTCGCAATCGACACCGCTTCGTTCTGTCCCCGGAGAATCATGGGACCGAGTTGGAGAACGGGCCGGTTGGAACGGACCGGTCCGCAGTTGTCACGGGGTACTCCCGACGCGAACGTGTGAAATCAAATTCGTCTCTGGGGCCCGACATGCCCCCGAGGCGGGCGCCGGCGAGGGCGCCGTTCCTCCGTCCTTCCCTTCCCGAAAGCTCCCGTGCCGATGCCGTCGCCCGAAGACTATCTTATCGATCGCCTCGGCCTCCGGGCGGTGGACCGCCGCATCTCGGGCTGGATGCGGCGCCACGGTCATTTCGTGCTGCGGATGGGCCTGGCCCTCGTCTTCATCTGGTTCGGCCTGCTGAAGCCGCTGGGCATGAGCCCGGCGGCGGACCTAGTCCGTCGGACCGTCTACTTCGTGCCCCCGGAGCTTTTTCTCCCCATACTGGGGTGGTGGGAGGTGGCCATCGGCGTCGGCCTGCTCTTCCGATCCCTCAACCGCCTGGCCATCCTGCTGCTCTTTCTACAGATGCCCGGCACGCTCCTGCCCCTGGTCCTGCTGCCGGACGTCTGCTTCACGCAGGTCCCGTGGGGCCTCACCCTGGAGGGACAGTACATCATCAAGAACGCCGTCTTGATCGGGGCCGGCCTGGTGGTGGGGGGGACCGTTCGGGGGCGGAACACCCCCGACGCGCGGCGCTGACGCCGAACCCGCCCACACGGCTTTCTCTGCGTGTGCTCTTGAGCGCCTGTGCGCTCCCGTAGAGATCGAGGGCCGGCGGGAGCGGTTCAGCCCGCCGGCGAGGGCAGGCCGGGGAGACGGCGTCGAATCGCCTCGACGATCGCGCTGGGCGGGGCGTCCACGTCGACGATGAGCGCCTCGTCGGGGGCCGGTTCCTCCAGGGCCTCGAACTGACTGTCCAGCATCTCCGCGTCGAAGAAGTGGTCGGGGCGGGCCTCCATCCGCCGGCGGATCAGGCGGTAACTTCCCCGCAGGTACACAAGCTCGGCGCCGGGGTTGTCCTCCAGTAGCACCTCGCGGTAGGCGGCCTTCAGGGCCGAGCACGCCACCACGGCGGGCACGTCGTCCGCGAGGCACTCTCCGATGTAGTCCTGGAGTGCGCGCAACCAGGGCCACCGGTCCGCGTCGGTCAGGGGGGTGCCACGGCGCATCTTTTCGACGTTGGACGCCGGATGGAAGTCGTCCCCGTCCGCAAACGTCCAGCCCAGGGCCTCCGCCAGACGGGTCCCTACCGTCGTCTTGCCGGAGCCGGACACGCCCATCAGGAGGACAACCATGTAGGCGGCGGGACGCCGAATTGGAAACAGCGAACGGGAAAGAGACGGCGCGCGGTCGGGAGGCGGGCCCGGTCACTGGACTCGCGCCCGACCGACCGAGAAAGAAAGGGGGGCGGGCCGACGCCCGACCTAGTCAGCCCCAAACGCCGTCGCACGCCAAAATTGAAAATCCACGTTCCTCGACCCCTACACGTCCCACGTCAGGATGTCTTCCTCGGACTTGTCGGCGTCCTCCCATTCCTC
>JBDGQP010000216.1:0-4954 GCA_042218975.1 Salinibacter sp. | reverse complement strand
TTCGTGGACGCCTGGACGAAGGTGATGACCCTCGACCGATTCGATCTCGAGTAGGTTGCCCTCCGGCAGAGCTGCCCCGCTCCTCCCAGACGGGGCATTTTTGGTGCCCCCCTCTCCGGGATGGTTCGACCATTGGGAGAAGGCACCCCGAAAAAGGGAGGTTACCACCCTGTGGGCCCGGAGACTTCGGGAAGCGCGACCGCGAGGGGAGGTCCTGGGGCCGTGCATTTCGCCGAGCACGGTGACTCCCCCGCCCGGAAGAGCTTCCGTGGAAGGCGCCCCGCAGACGCGCGTCCCCGGCCCTGCGCCGCGGACCGACGACCTGAGGGCAGTCTGCTCAACCTATCCGGCAACGCCCGGATGCGCCCCTCGTGGCGGGATCGCTGGAGGCGCGTCGTCCGGGGAACGGTCGACGGATCGGTGTGAAGACGCCGGGGCCGAACCCCTCGGGCTTTCATCCGGAGCCGTGCCTAATGGAGGCGGGGAGGACCGATCCCGGTTGTAGGAGCGAAGAAGCGTGGCCGCCAGGGCCGGAAGCGCGGAGCAGAGCGCCAAGGCCGCCAGGAAGGAGCGAGACGACATGCCGGAAAGCAGTATGAGGAACGGGAACGAGGAACGCAGCGGATTGAGAGCTGCGTATTGCAAATTGTAAATGAAACAAGATGCGTTCCAGGGGACACATCGGGCCCTGTGGCGCTGATTTCTCCCGACGGCCCCTACGTTTCCTCTCCCGGATTTCTTTTGTGCAGGTTCTGCAAAGAAGGGCGGGCGGCACTGCTCATCACGCCGGCCGGCTCCGCCACACGGGCCGTCTGCCCCGGCACGCCCGAGCGGTGCGTCGCGGAGGCCTCCGGCCGCGCCCACTGGGAGACGGACCCCTAAACACTTTCGTCCGATCGCAATTCACAAACGTCGAGCAGAAGTTTCCTCAAAATGTCCTTTTCCGCGTACCTATCAGTTGTGCCATGAAGCTAACCACCCTGAAGCGGACGGCCTGTCACATTCTTCTCGGCGGAGCAGTGCTGGTGGCGGCCCCCTTGCTGGGGGGGTGCTCGGGAGACAGCACACAGTCGAGTTCCTCCTCTCAGCAGTCGGCCCAAAGCTCACAGCAGCAGGGCCCGTCCGGACAAATGCCGGGACCGGGGGCCTCCCAGACGCTCTCTTCCACCGAGGTGAGTGAAGCACAGGTCCGAAAGGCAGCCCGAATTGCCTCGTCGGTTCAAATGGGAACCCAGGCGGACCGAATGAAGATGCGGAGGGAAATGAAGAAGAAGTACGGGAATCCTCAGCAGATGGACTCTACGCAGAAGGCCCGGGCCCGGAAAGAGATGCGGCGTCGGCAGATGAAAATGCGCAAGAAGCAAATGCGAATCATGCAGAAGGAGGCAAAGAAGGCGGGAATGGACCCGAAAATGTTTCGC
Organism: Salinibacter sp.; assembly: GCA_042218975.1. Classification (GTDB taxonomy): domain Bacteria; phylum Bacteroidota; class Rhodothermia; order Rhodothermales; family Salinibacteraceae; genus Salinibacter. The sequence goes on along the minus strand of JBDGQP010000216.1, from coordinate 3,533 downwards.
CGGATCATGCGCTCAGCCCAGCAGGATTCCACCCTGCAGAAGCGGCTTCGGACGGCCATGAAGGCGCAAATGAAGAAACGCATGAAGAAGCAGTTGCAGCAGCGCAAGCAGCAGGGAGGCGCTCAGCCGAACCCATAGCGCCACGGCGGGGACGCCCGTCGGGACCGTTCCTTAGCCTCTACTTGGCCTCCGTCTCATCGGAGATGTTTTTCAGGTCCTCGGGCACGTTTTTGGGGACGGTCCATAGATAGACGGTCTCCCGCCCGGTGTTGCCACGGCCCGCATCGACGGTCGAGTCGGGGGTCCACTCTCCCATTCGGAAGTCGTGGGAGACGATCCGGTCCCCGGGGTCGAGCTCCCGCAGAAGCTTCGGACGCAGCTGAATGTTCACCTCCGGCCAGAGGTAGAGGGTCACCACTGTCGCCTCGCTGAGGTCGGTGTTGAACAGGTCTCCCTGCACGAACGTGACCTTGTCGGCCACGCCGGCCGCGCGGGCCTTCGCGCGGGCCTTCGCAACCAGCGCCGAGTCGATCTCGACGCCGACGGCCCGGGCACCGAACTCCTTGGCGGCCGTGATCGGGATGCGGCCGTCGCCGCTGCCGAGATCGTAGACGACATCGTCCTCGGTGACGCCGGCCACCTCGAGCATCCGGGCCGCGACCGACTCGGGGGTCGGGACGTAGGGGACATCCTTGTCGGTGGTGTCGTTCGGGGTCGTCGTCGACGGCGCGGTCGAGGAAGAGGAGTCAATGACCTGGGCCGAAGATTGGAGAGGGAGCCCCGCCAGGAGGATCGGGGTCAGAGCGAGGACGAAGAGGCCCCGAGACAGGGGGCACCCGGAAGTCGTGGCGCTGCTGGGCATGGAGTGCTGAGGCATGGAGCCGGAAAGACGGAGAACGGGAAGAAGTCGGCGACACAGAAAAAGGAGCGTCCTTGGGCATACCTCGCGTCGGGTCCACAGGTTCGGACAGGGCCCGTGAAAGCGAGGGGGGCGACAGTCTTCTCCCCCGACGATTTCTGGCGTCCCGGTCCCGACATGGGACAAGTTGAAACGGGACGGTCCGAAGCAGGGGCTGGGGCGAGTGCCGTCAACGGGCCCGAAGGACGCGGCAGCCCAGCCCGAAAACGGAAAGCCCGCCGTCGGGGCGGGCCGGCCGTTGGGTTGTCGCGCCAGGAAGGCCAGCCCAGCCCGGAGCCACTGCCCGGGCTGGGCTGAGTGCCACCTGTGTCGATGGCACCTGGTGGGGCCTTCCCGGCGAAATTCCGTCCGGAGGGGGCAGGGGCGACATTCAACTCACGGAAGAGGGCGTTCCTTGGAGAGGCCAATTCGACGGGAGCCCCGACGCTCTCGCCGAGGACCCTACTCGTGCTGCAATTCCGCCGCCAGGTCCCAAGACCCCGACTGAGACCGCCTGACGACCCGATGTGCCGGCTCTGGGGTCGAAAAGTAGAAAAAATGTAAACTGCGCCCCCAAAGTGTGGTGTTTTTGTTACGCGGCCCCTCAGGCCTCGACAGAGGATGGGGTCAGGGACCCTTCCGTCCCTGAACCGGCGGGGGGTCGGGGTGTGAACAGAGCGTTGGGGGCGTGGAGGCGAGGGAGACCGGTGCCCCCACTGCGTCGAGCCTGCCCCGACGCAGTGATGATGATCTCCGCTTCGGTCCGCACCGAAAGGGAGTTATCGAAGGGGCGTCGGCAAACCGGGACAAAATCGGGCCGTTATTTTGCCCGCTGCGGCCCGATCTCGGGGCGGGCCGGAGGCCAGGTCGTAGGCAGGCCGGATCCTGCCGACGCGTCGTCTCGCGGCTCTGACGGGCGCCGCGGTCGGGAGAAGCGCGCGCATCCCCTCTCGGGTGGGTTCTATGGTCGAACGAGCGGAGAGGGATCCGCCACTTGTTTTTCGGCGAAATTCGCGGGCCGGGGCCGGAGCCATCGACCGCAACGGACGTGCAACAATTTGAAGCCGTTGGGAGTCTTCCGACCCTCCGGTCCGTTTGGGAATATCCCAATACCATTTCCCCATCACGAAGCGTTCCCCACAAGCGATGACGCCGTACGAACTTCTGCGCCGGTACGATGAGAAGCAGTACAACCGCGACAACCGGATGGTAAACGGACAGTTCTTCCCTTCCGCGAAGCTGGAGGTGGAGGAGGGAGAGACCGTTGGGGTCGTGATGCTTAACCTCGGCGGGCCGGACTCCGAGGAGGCCGTCGAGCCGTTCCTCTACAATTTGTTCATGGACCCGGCCATCATCGACTTCTCGCAGGTGGTGTACTTCCAGGCCCGGGGCCGCGTCCGCCAGGCCTTTTCCAAAATCATTTCCTACTTCCGGTCGAAGTCGGTCGCGGAGGATTACAAGGAGATCAGCGACGACGGGGGCTCGCCCATCAACCCCTTGACCCGCGAGCAGGCCGAGAACCTGGAGCGCGAGTTGAACGAGCAGTACGCCGCCCAGACGGGCGTGACGTTCAAGACGTACATGGCCATGCGCTACTGGAAGCCGTTCAGTGAGGACGCGGTGGCGCAGATGCAGGAGGACGGCGTCGACAAAGTGGTGCTGCTCCCCCTCTACCCGCAGTACTCCAAGACGACCACGGGGGCCTCGCTCGTGGAGTGGTACGAGATGGAGCAGGCCGGCGAGATGCCGGAGTGGCCCACGTCCTTTGTCTTTGAGTACGCCACGTACCCGAAGTACCTGGAGGCCCTCAGCGACCGCATCGACGAGGGGCTCGAGCGCTTCCCCGAGGACGTGCGCGACGACGTCCACATTCTCTTCAGCGCGCACGGCACGCCGCTCAACGAGATGCAGGACCGGCGCGACCCCTACTGCTGCCTCGTCCACTCCACGGTGAAGCACCTCATGGAGCACCGCGGCCACGACCACGCGTTCAGCACGGCCTTCCAGAGCAAGGTGGGGCCCTCGAAGTGGCTTGAGCCCCCGACGGACGATAGGGTGGCGGAGCTGGCCGAGGAGGGCGAGGACGTGCTCGTCGTGCCGGTGGCGTTCGTGACCGACCACATCGAGACCAGCTATGAGCTTGCCATCGAGATTCCGGAGGACCTGGAGGAAGAGGGCGAACCGATTCCGGAGCACTACGAGGTCATGCCCGGCCTCAACAGCCACCCCAAGTTCATCGAGGCCCTGGCGGACGTGACCGCCGCGCAGGTGGAGCTGCCGAATGCGCACACGATGAGACCCTGGAGCGCCCGGCCCTGCTGCAAGAGCCGCGACCGCGACATCCGCTGCCAGCAGTGTGAGCGCGTCGCCGAGGCCACCGACTGGTCGGAGGAGGGCGAGGCGAAGGAGCGCGAGCCGGCGACGGCCTAGTGCCCGCGGCGTGAAGCGTGTGGGTACGGGGTTCGCCGTGCAGATCAACGAACAAGGAGCGTGTCCAAGGCGGGAAGCGCGTCCACCGACGGTCCGTCCGCGGCCGAGTCGGCCCGGCGGAGGGACGCCGTCACCGCGCAGTGATCGGATGGGGGGGAGGGGACGCCGCACTGGACCTGCCGGTCGACCACCGAAAAGCGGGCGG
>JBDGQP010000215.1:0-9466 GCA_042218975.1 Salinibacter sp. | reverse complement strand
TGAACCCGCGGATCTGGATGTCCTGCTCCTCCATGATGTTGAACAGGCCCACCTGGATGCGCGGCTGCAGGTCCGGCAGCTCGTTGATCGAGAAGATGCCTCGGTTCGTGCGCGGGATGATGCCGAAGTGGATGACCTCCTCGTCGGCGTAGGTGAGGCGCTTGTTGGCGGCCTTGATCGGGTCGATGTCGCCGATGAGGTCGGCAATCGTGGTGTCCGGCGTCGCCAGCTTCTCGCCGTAGCGCTCCGACCGGGGCAGCCAGTCGACGGGCGTGTCGTCGCCGTGCGCCTCGACGAGCTCACGGCCCTGCTTGGTGACCGGGTGGAACGGGTTTTCGTTCAGCGGCGTGCCCTCGATGACCGGGATGTGGTCGTCAAGGAGCTCCGGCAGCATGCGGATGATGCGTGTCTTGGCCTGGCCGCGGAGCCCGAGGAGAATGAGGTCGTGCTTCGCGAGAATCGCGTTCTGGATCTGCGGGATGACCGTCTGGTCGTAGCCAAGAATGCCGGAAAAGACGTCCTCTCCGGCCCGCAGCTTCGCCATCAGATTGGCCCGCATCTCGTCCTTGACCGAGCGGACGTGGTAGTCCGCCGCCTTCAGTTCGCCGAGCGTTGTGAGATCAGTCGGAGCAGGCATGCGATCAGGACCGGTTCGTGCGTGGGGGCTGGGTGGAATCTGCTCCCGTCACAGAGCGCGAAATGGCACGGGATCCCCGGCCCGCTGTTCCTCTTGCAGAAGGGCCGCCCGTCCCGGAGGACGAAAGGATTACACGATCGGCGAAGGTTGGCCACGGGCTCGTCCGGGCCCCGGGGCTTTCCGCCCGGCGAGCGGTGTCCGCTTCTCTGAATAGCACCGGGGGCCCTCTCTCCCGCCACGCAAATATTGTGTTCGCTCGGATCCGTCCTTCCGGCCCTTCATTCGGATGCACGGTTTTTCGGAGTGTATTTCTCGTCTTGTTCTCCGTCAAATCTCGGATCCAACCATGTCTGCCTCCCGGATTCTTTCCCTGCTCGTTCTGGGGCTTCTCCTCAGCGCGACCCTCTCGCCCGCCCAGGCCCAGCGCACCACCGGCTCCGTGGGGCTGGGGGGCCAGGTCGGTGAGCCCTCCGGCCTGTCGCTGAAGTTCTACAACGAGAGTTCCCCCTCCTACGACTTCCTCGCGGCCTGGAGCCTGGTCGACGACAACTTCTTTCTGAACGCCCACGGCCTCTGGAACTACGACATCGAGGCCGAGAACGTCGACCAGGACCTCGAGTGGTTCGTCGGGCCGGGCGGGTTTCTCATCGTCAACGACAGCGGCCCCGGCAACAACGGCGAGATCGTGCTCGGCATCAGCGGGACCATCGGGCTGAATTTCGTCGTCGACCGGCGCTTCGAACTCTTCGCCCAGGTGACCCCGCGCATCGCCGTCGTGGAGGAGACGGGGGGCGACGTGGGCGGCGGCGTCGGCTTCCGGTACTACTTCTAGCAGCGATGTTGGGCCTCACTGTCGCGGCCGCGACGAGCGGGTCCCAACCGCGCCCCGGCGGCGCGGCTTCCGGGGGCGGCCCTCTACGTCTTCCGCTCGAGCCGGTCGTGGAGGGCGGGGTAGTCGACCTTCGCGTTGTGTCGTCGGTCGAGGGGAATGGCGGAGAGCACGACGATGTCGTCCAGGTCGACGCCCGCGAGCTGGCTCTGTAGGCCCTGCCGGTCGACCCCGCGTCGGGGCGAGGTCGGTTCCACGGCGAGCACGCGCCGGCCGTCCCGCTGCGCCAGGGCGGCGTGCCGGACGTCCTCGCGCAGGCGGGCACTGCACTCGACGGCGAACGGGTGGAGCACGCCGCGCTCGTCCCGCACCGTCGCGGCGCAGCGGCCCAGGAGCCAGAGGCGTCCCTCCTCGTCGAGCCGCCCCGCGTCGCCCGTCCGGTGCCAGCGCGTGCCGCCCACCTCGAACTTCGTCTCTGCCTCGCCCCGGCCGTCGAGGTAGCCGGGCACCACGTGGGGGCCCGCGACAACGATCTCCCCGGGGGTGTTCGGCGGGCACGCCCGCGCCGCCAACTCCGCCCGCGAGAAGGGCCCGATCGGCGTCCCCCACCGGTCCGGCAGGATTCGAAGCTCGACCGCGTCGACGGGCCGGCCGGCCAGCAGGCCGCCGCCCTCCACCATGTGCCGCCGGTCGGCCGGGCGGATCTCTGCCTCGGTCACGTGCGCGATAGGCTCGGCCTCCGTGGACCCGTAGACGGCGACGATCTCGGCGGAGGGCGCCGCCTCGCGCAGCCGACCGAGCAGGTCGGGGAAGACCGGGGCCCCGCCCGTGCAGAGCCGGTCGAAGCGATCGAGCACGTCCGCCCCCGCGTCCATCAGTCGCTCGAACACCGCTGGCGACGCCGTCGTGCGGGTCGGGTCCGTCTTCCGAATCTGGTCGATCACCGGCCCGGGGTCGATCTGGGCGGGGGCCCGCAGGTCCGCGTCCGCAAGGACGGTGGTGACGCCCGCGGCGAGGTTGGCCAGGACGAAGACCGGGAGGGTGGCGAGGTCGACCTGGCCGGGCTGGAGATCGAGATGGGCCCGAAGCGCCTCGTACTGCGCCCGCAGTCGTCCGTGGGTGCGGACGGCCCCCTTCGGCACGCCGGTGCTGCCGCTCGTGAAGGTGAGGAGGGCCGGCGTGTTGGGGTCGCAGTCGGCCACAGGGGCGTGGGGGGCCTCGCCCTCCGATTCGGGGGGCGGCCAGCGGGTTGCGAACGGGAGCGGCCACCGACCCGTGACGAACGCGTGGGGAATCTGCCGGACGGGCCGCGACAGCACGCGGAGCAGGTGGGCCCGAGGGGGTCCCACGAGCGCGGTCGGCGCGGCGCGCTCGCAGCAGTCGGCGATGTGGGTGCGGCCGGCCGAGGGATCGGGCACCATCGCCACGGCCCCGATACGGAAGAGGGCCGCCACGACGACGTAGAGCGTGGTGGACATCGGCTGGAGCACGAGGACGACGTCGCCCGCCCCCACGCCCTGCTCGTGGAGACGCACGGCGCCCCGGGCCGCCCGTCGCTCCAGGTCGGCAAACGTGCAGGCGCGGCGGCGCCCGTCGTTCTCGATGATGGCCGGCACGTCCGGACGCTCGCGGGCCTGGGTTCGAAGAAGCTCGACCAGATTCATTGTGGGGTGGGCGTTTCGTGTTGTGGGTTTGCGCGTTGTGCGTTGGGTGTCTTTGCGTTGTGCGTTGCGCGTTTTTGAGTTGTGTGTTTTTGGGTTGTGTGTTGCGGGGGTGCCGGGGAAATCACGAGAGGGGGCGGCGGAAGAGCGTGTAGCGGCGGATCGGCGGCCCGTGACCGAGATTGCGGGAGACGTTGTCCTCGTGCATGAGGGCGTGAAGGACCTGCTCGTAGCCGCGCCGCCCGGCCCTCGCGTGCATGTGCTCCGTCAGCCAGCGCCCGAGGCCCCGCCCCATCACGTCGGGGTGCACGGCGAGCGTCTTGAACACGGCCGTGTCGACCGCCTCGCCGCGCCCGGCCGGGGCCCGGTCCGGCACCATGAGCGCGACCCCGACGAGGCGGGGCCCGCCGGCCCGCTCCTGCTCGAGGAGGCGGACGAGCCCGGGCTCAACCCAGGACCGGTACGGCCGGTGCAGCGCCACGAAGGCGGCCTCGGGGAGGGGCGTGTAGAGGACGTTGTCGGCGAAGCTGGTTGTGACCAGGCCGTGCAGGCGACGCAGCTCCTCCTCAAAGCGGTCCAGGTCGAGGGAGCGGACCCGTACGTCGTCGAGCGGCGGGGCGTCGGGGGCCGACGTGTGGTCGAGGGTGTCGGCGTCGGCCCCCACCGACGAGACGTAGCGGGCGAGGGGCTCGAAGCCGGCGGCCCGAAACTGCGCGGGGTAGCCGGGGGGATGCCAGGGCTCCAGCACGAACGGCGGGCGGCGTCCCCGCTCGGTCACGAACCGGTACGGGTACCAGGTGGCCCCGTCCATCGGCCCCACCGCGCACGTGCACCCTTCGTCCGCCAGCCGCCGGCAGGCCCGACCGAGCACGGCCCGTCCCGCCGCGGCGTCGGCCGCCGCGTAGTGCCCGACGAGCCCGACGGTCTCCTCCGCGCAGGCCGGCGTGTCGGTCCACCACAGACTGCAGCGCGCCGCGCAGCCGGTCCCCTCCCCCGGAACCGTCAGGTGCAGGTCGGGGGCCTGGTGGACAATGGCGTCGCGCTCGAAGGTCGACGCGCTCGGCGGCCCGTCGAGCTGTGCGACGGCGGCCGGGTCGGTGAAGGTCGAAATCTTCGGCATGGCACGAGAACGCGGTTGATTGGAGGACGCAACGTGGCTGTCTGTTCGATTCTACGTCGCCTGCCCCCGCCTCACGCATCACGAATCACGCATTACGGACTCCGCCTTACGGCTCCCGACTCACGGATCCCGCCTCCCGCCCTACGCCGCCTCCACCACCAGAAGCGCGAGGAGGCTCAGCGACGACGTTCCCGTCACGAGGACGGCCCGCGACAGGTGAAGGAGGAAGGCGTTCGGCGCCTCCCGAAACGTCGGGGCGAATGCCGACAGGAGCGCGGCCGTCAGGCCCACCGCCGCCACCAGCCCCACCCCGAGCGCCGCCATCATCGCCAGGCGCATCCCCTCCACGAGCCAGAGGAGGGGCAGGAAGGGGAGGGCACTGCGGAGGGTGCTCACCGCGAGAAACGGAAGGGCGTCGCGGGCGAGGCCGGGGGCGTCGGCCTCGTGGAAGGCGGCCGTGTGCTCGACGCCGATGACGGCCACGTAGGCGGCGTAGGCGACGATGTGCGGGTACAGGAGCATAGGGGCGTCGACGGCCACCGCCAGGACGAGCCACCCCAGCCCCACGGACGCCACGCCCAGCACGTTGTGCACGCGATGCCCGTGGGGCGTCTTGCGCGCCGCGGCGGGCCAGAGGATCGTGTAGCCGAAGTAGAGGAGCGCCGGCGCCGCGAGCCAGGCGAGCCCGCCGATCGACCAGGTCACGTACCCGACGAGCGCTGCCGTAAACGAGGCACTTCCGTTGAGGGTGGACCGCCGGTACCACAGGAACGGGATGCTGAGCAGGAGGCCGATGACGATGAGCCGGAGGAGCAGCGCCTCCGTCGACATGGCCAGGTGCGACCTGAGGAGCGCGTACCCCCCGAGCGGCACGAACAGGTTGTCGAGCCCGCGCCACGAAATGGCCTCGAGGGCCGTCACCAGCAGCCCCACGATCAGGGCGATGAGCAGCGTCTCCGCCCGTCCCGTATCGGTGCCCAGCAGCAGCGGCACGTGCACGCAGAAGAACGCCACGAGGAAAAAGCCCGCCGAGCCCTCTCCGCTCTTGGTCCCGTCGTCCGTGGTGTAGAGGACCCGGCCGTGGCGGAGCCCGATGGCCGCGGCCGCCGGGTCGGCCAGGCCCAGCAGCAGGATCGGCACACAAAAGAGAAGGGGAGTCCCCGCCGAGAGCACGTACAGGCCCCCGATGGCGACGGGAAAACAGAGGTCGCCGTACGACGCCCGGTTGACCCCGTAGAGCGCCTGCCCCATCGCCTCGTGGAGCGGCCCGACGGCCCGGAGCCCCACCATCAGCGCGAGCGCGAGCGCCGCGAGGACGACGACCGGCCAGACGGCGTCGAACACCCAGGGAAACGTGAGCGTGACCCCGCCCATGGCGACGTGGGCGATTTTTCGGGTCCACTCCGGATCGACTCCGGCGCGCATCCGGTAGCACCGCAGGCCCGCCAGCAGGCCCGCCAGCGCGGCGAGAATCGTCGGAATGCCGATCCAGGGCGGGAGCATTGCGGGGAAAGGGTGAGGGGGCGAATGAGAGCGTGAGGGATGCGGGGAGGGGCAGGCTGTATGCCCGACACAAGTCACGTCGCCACGTCCTCAAGCACGAAATTGCCGTAGAAGAAGGCCCGGTCCCGGGCGTGGAGCGTCTCGGCCCGCTCGGGTCGGGGAATGAGCTGCTCCGCCATCGAGTCCGGCCGCGACCGCGGGACGAACAGGTTCCAGTACGCCAGCCGCCCCCCCGGCCGTCCCACCCGCGCCAGCTGGTCGAGCATCCGGTGGTAGTCCCGCTCGGGGACGTACTCGAACACGTCGCTCAGATTGAAGCGGTCGATCGTGTTCGCGTCTTGGCGCTCCAGGTAGTCCCCCAGCGAGGCGTGGACCCAGGTGAGGCGGTCGAGCCGGGCCCGGATCGTCTCGACGTGCTCGCGGCGGAGGGCCCGTGGGCGGGCCGTCCGGTGACGCCCCGTCAGGATCCACTGCAGGTAGGGATTGTCGGCCGGGTCGAGCCCGGTGAGGGCGTAGCGCGCCCGGTTGAGGAGGCGGTCGGCGACCGGGCCCTCCACGTGGTCGAAAAAGGCGGGGTCGCGGCCGAGGGCGCTCATCACGGCGCGGGAAAAGAAGACGCGGAACGCCGCCCGCCACCGCCAGTGGTCCCACTCGTCGTCGTAGAAGCGCCGCCGCTCCACCGGGGCGCCGCCCGCCAGGAGGCGCCGGACCGTCTCGTCCGACTGAATCCACGGAAGCACCCACCGGCGAAAGAGACGGAAGTACCGTTCGAACCGTCCGGCGGCCCCGATTCCCCGCTCAATCAGCGCCGGGCGCGCGTCCCAGAAGCGGCGCGGCCCCTCGTCGAGGGCGCCGCGGCACCGGTCGTAGAGCGCGGCGCGACGATCGCTGGGGTGGGACCCAATCAGCTCGAGGAGCTCGCCGTGCGCCAGCCGCCGGTACGCCGCGACCCGCAGCGCCAGGCACGCCAGTTGGGCGGCGTTCGTGTCGATCGCGACGACGTGGGCCGGATCGCGCGTGAGCAACGCCAGGGCGTTGTCGCCCGCCGAGGCGATCGAGAGGCAGGTGTCGCCCGGCTGCACGTCGAGCCCCTCGACCATGACGTCCGCATCCTCCCAGCACTGGGCGTACCGAATCCCAGTAGAACTGGGCAGGGAGCCGCCGGCGACGGGGACGGAGCGGTCGGCGCGGGGTTGTTGGTCGATCATGGCGTGTTACCGTCCGGTGTTGAGGGAATCCAATTTGTCCGCGCACGCAATGAGGGCCGGAAGCACCAGCAGGTCGACGACGAGGGCAAGCCCGACGCCGAGGGCGGTGAGCCCCCCGAACCAGACGACGGACTTGACCTGCGCGAGCGTGAGGACGAGCAGCCCGCCCCCGATCACGCAGGTGGTCGTCACGAGCATGGGACCGCCGGTCCGCGCCGCCCGCTGAATGGCGGCTAGCGGCGCGAGCCCCTGGGTCCGCCCGGCGGCGTAGCGGTGCAGCAGGTGCACGGTGTCGTCCACCACGAGCCCGAAGAGAACGGCCGCGATGGTGACCGTCGCCACGTCGAGCGGCAGGCCGACCCCCCCCATGACGCCCAGCGTCAGGAGCACGGGGAGCACGTTGGGGACAAGTGCCCACAGCGCGGCCCGCACGGAGCGGAACAGAAGGCCGACGGCGGCGAGAATCACGACGAGGCCGAGGCCGAACGTCCAGAGCTGCGACTGCACCACGAGCGTCATGATGCGCACGTAGAGCGGCAGGTAGCCGGTGGCCTCGAGGGAGACCCCGTCGGGCAGGGCCGCCGCCCCTTTCACGGTACGGATCGCGCGGCGGAGGCCGTCGGCCGACTGCATGGGCACGCCGAACGTGACGCGCAGCCGATCGGGGTGCGCCGCCAGGGCCTTGACGTACGGCACGTCGCCCGCACCGAGCTGCACCAGTGCGTCGATCCGTTCCGGCCGCTCCGGGAGGGCCGGGTCGCCGCCCGATAGAGCCCCGTGGAGCCGCCGGACCCCGTCGACCGCCGAGTAGCCCCACCCCACCGCGCCCGTCTCGACCGCGGCCCGCTCCCAGTTCCGAACCGCCTCGAAGACGCGGGGCGCAAGCACGTCCGCCGGGCCGCCGTGCGCCGAGTCGGCGCGGACGACGAACTCGAGCGGCGCGTACGGCCCCAGGGCCCGCTCGATGAGGCGCGCGTCCTCCCGCACCGGGTGGTCGCGGGGCAGGTACCCGAGCGAGTTGGTGTCCACGGAAATCCGGGCGATCCCCCACCCGGCGCCGAGCGTGAGCAGCACGGCGCCCGCGAGGACGGCCCGCGGGTGCCGGAGGCCCACTCCGACCCCTGCGCCGACCCACTGCCGGAGCCCCTGGCGGTCGGTCGACACCGGCAGCGTGGCCTCGTAGGCCAGCCCCCACGTGCATCCCATCACGGCCGCCACAAATCCACAGAGCAGCCCCAGCGCCGAGAAGAGGCCGAGGTGCCGCACCACCGGCATCGGGCTGGCCGCGAGCACAGCGAAGCCGAGGGCGGTCGTGAGCGTCGTGACGCCGCAGGGCCGCAGCAGGAAGCCCACCGTTCGCACCGCCCGCTCGCGGGGGGACAGGGCCCCGGGCAGGTCGGCGGCGTGGCGGAGGAGGTGCACGCAGTCGGCCGTACCAACGACGAGCACGAGGGTCGGCATCACGAGGGTCACCGTGTTGATGGCGAGCCCCGCCCAGCCGTAGGCCCCCAGTAGCCAGACGGTCGCCATCCCGACGACGCCGAGCGTGAGTCCAACCGGCCCGAGGCGCCGGAAGAAGGCCCAGAGCAGGAGAACGAGGAGACCATTGGCGGCCAGGAGAATCCCGACGGCGTCCTGCGTCGAGGCCTGATTGAGCGCACGCAGGATGACCCCCACCCCGGCCCGATGGCGCCGGACGTCGGTGCCCCGCAGCGTGTGGTCGAGGGTGTCCTGGATGCGGCCGAGGATGACGTCCCGCCGCCCGTCGATCTGGTCGTTCGGCGCCATCCGGGCGAGCACCGCCGCCGTCCGGCCATCCTCGCCCACAAACCGGCCGTAGCGCGTCGTGTCGGCGAGGATTCGGGCGCGGAGCGAGCGCACCTGCTCGGCCGAGAGCTGCCGGTCCGGCACCAGCGACACGGGCCGGGGCCCCGCCAGGCCCATCCGGAGCCGCGTCATCGTGGCGAGCGACCGGACCGACGCGACCCCCTCGACCGATTGGAGCGCGCGGGTGGCCTCCTTCAAAATCTCCAGCCCCGCCGGCGTGAGCAGGCCGTCCGCGCGCCGCAGGGCCACCAGGACCGTCTCGTCGTTGCCGTAGGTGGCCTGGAACGACCGGTACGAGGCCAGGGCGGGGTCCCCCTCCACGAACCAGCGCTGGATCGAGTTGTCGACGGTCACCCGGAGCGCAGGGACGGCCGCCACGGCCGTCAGGAGCAGACACGCGCCCAGGGCCGCCCAGCGCCGGTCGTACAGTCGGCCGGCGATCCGGTGGGCAATCGATGCGTTGCGTTCCATGGCACTCGGGGGATTTGGAGAGGAGGCCGTTCACGACCGAGAACCAGCCGACGGCAGACCGTCGCCGGCGGTCGTGGAGCGGGCAGGAGCCGTTCATGCAGCCGAGAGGTCGTCCCGCCTATCCGTTTCCCACCCGCTCCACGACGCCACGCTTCCCGTCGAGCCGCACCACGTCGCCGTCGTCGAGGCGCTCGGTGAGGCCGGGCAGGG
>JBDGQP010000214.1:17096-19039 GCA_042218975.1 Salinibacter sp. | reverse complement strand
CGGCCCCGCAGGACATCGGTCACGTGCCCGCTGCCGAAGCGCTGCCCGGTACGCGCGACGCAGGAGAGCACTTTCTGGGCCGCCACCGTCCCGTCCCACGTGTCGACCGCGCGGCGACAGTTGTCGCAGTTGTCGCAGCTGTCCTCCTCCATGTCCTCCCCGAAGTAATTGAGCAGCACCTTGCGGCGGCAGTCCGGTGCTTCGCAGTAGCCGAGCAGGGCGTTCAGCTTGTGGCGCTGCGTCCAGCGGTGCTCGTCGTTCTCGGCGGAGTCGTCGATGAGCTGTCGCATGCGCACCACGTCGCCGCGGCGGTAGGCCATCCAGGCGGTGGCGGGTCGACCGTCGCGGCCCGCCCGGCCGGTTTCCTGGTAGTAGGCCTCCAGCGTCTTCGGCACGTCGAGGTGCGCCACGAACCGCACGTCGGGCTTGTCGATGCCCATCCCGAACGCGACGGTGGCGACGATGATAAGCCCATCCTCCCGCAGGAAGCGCTGCTGGTGGGCCTCCCGCTTCGCTCCCGACAGCCCTGCGTGGTACGGCAGGGCGGTGTGCCCCTGCTCGTTGAGCCAGTCGGCGGTGCCCTCCACGCTCTTGCGGCTGAGGCAGTAGACGATGCCGTTCTGGCCGGGGTGCTCCCGCTCGATGAAGTCGTGGAGCTGGCGCCGCGGCCGGGGGGCCTTCGGCTCCACGACGTAGCGGATGTTGGGCCGGTCGAAGCCCGCGACGAAGAGGTCGTCCCCCGTCATGCCGAGCCGGTCGAGGATGACCTGCTGGGTCGGCGGGTCGGCCGTGGCGGTGACGGCAATGCAGGGCACCCGCGGAAAGTCCGCCCGCAGGTCCGCCAGCTCCAGGTACTCGGGCCGGAAGTCGTGCCCCCACTGCGAGATGCAGTGCGCCTCGTCGATGGCGAGGACGGCCGGCTCGGCCCGCCGCAGCATGTCCTTGAACCGCGAGCGGGTGGCCCGCTCCGGCGCCACGTAGCAGAGGTCGAGCCGCCCGTGGGCGAGCTGCTCCTCGACGGCCCGCCGGTCCTCGGCGCTGAGGCTGGAGTTGAGCACCGCCGCCTCGACGCCCAGCTGCTGCAGGGCGTCGACCTGATCCTGCATCAGCGAGATGAGGGGCGACACGATGACGCCACAGCCGTCCCGCACCATCGCCGGGATCTGGTAGCAGATCGACTTGCCGCCCCCCGTCGGCATCACGACCGTCGCGTCGCCGCCGCCGATGACCCGATCGATGATCGGCTCCTGGTAGGGACGGAACTCGTCGTAGCCGAAGACGGACTGAAGGACGTGCTGCGGGTCGGTGCCGGTAACGTTCATCGGGAATGGCCGGTTTCGGAAGGGGGATCGTCGGTCGCCAACACGTACCGACGCTTCAGACACATCGAGCACTCGGCTGCGTGCGGTTTTCTTTTCCGCCACCTACCTAACGACTTCCGTCCCCCGACGTGCCGTCCCGGATCCGAAAATTTCTTGTCCTTACGCTTGTCCCCCTCGTCGGCGGGGTCCCCACGTACACGTACCGCGACCGTCTCGGCTCTCTGCGCCGACAGCAAACGAGCAGGTCGTCCCCCGTCGCCCCGCTCTACGGACCTGGCCACGATCGTCGGTCGGCCGTCCGCCGGGGTCATCGGCGGCGTGAACCCGTTCACTCTGCCCGGTCAGCACACAGCTTTCTGGACTGGCCTGCGCGTCTGCGAGCACGACGGCGCCCAGCACCACCTCGTGGGCATCCAGCCCGGCGTGCGCGTCGAGCGCACGACCGACGGCCTGCGGCCCGGGCCGGACGAGACGCTCCGGACGGCCCGTCGTCTCCTCCGGGACGCCCTTTCGACGGAGTAGCGACTCGGGACGGAGGCCCCGATGCTCTACCGTCGCGCTCTTCGATTCCGCCCCTCGTGAACGCCCGTCCCCGCTCCTCGTACCAGCATCGCTTTACCT
>JBDGQP010000214.1:1827-16996 GCA_042218975.1 Salinibacter sp. | reverse complement strand
ACGCCGACGCCACAACGCTGCCGACGGACACGCGCATGGCCCTCTTCCGCTGCGGCGCCGCCGACAGCAAGCCCTTCTGCGACGGCGGCCCCAGTGCAGTCGAATTCGAGACGGGCTGACCGACAGTCCGGTCGTTCGGCTCCGCGCGACGACACTGGACCCGGTGCGGGCGCATCGACCCACGCATCGACCCAGGGGGCTTGCACAACTGAATGGACGGATATCGCAGGATCCGCAGCGGGGTCGCCCCCTGCTTCTTCCTCGACACGCAGGTCCGTCCGCCTGCTCGGCGCAGCCCCCCGATCGGAGCGGCACCAAAACGGTCGCCCCTGAATTTGTCGGACTAGTTGTGCAAGGTCACCGGGCGCCCCCTCGCCCCCTCCCCCACGCTCTTTCGTTCCCACTCTCCCCCGACGTATGGCGTCCTCGAAGAAGGCCATCTACGCCGCGATCCTCGGCAACTTCGCGATTGCTGTCACCAAGTTTTTGGGCGCCGCGGTGAGCGGCAGCTCGGCGATGCTGACGGAGGGCATCCACTCGCTGGTCGACACCGGCAACGGCGGCCTGCTGCTGCTCGGCATCCGCCGCAGCCAGCGCCCCCCCGACGAGCAGCATCCCTACGGCTACGGCAAGTCGCTCTACTTCTACGCTCTTATCGTGGCGGTGCTCATCTTCGGCCTCGGCGGCGGCATCTCCCTCTACGAGGGCATCCTGCACACGCTCGATCCCGGCCACGGCGGCCCCACCGGCGCCACGATCCTCGGCGTCACGGTTGGGGGGCTGACCCTCAACACCGTCGTGCTCGTCGCCGCCATCGTCTTCGAGGGCTTCGCCTTCCGCACCGCCTGGCAGGAGTTCAACAAGGTCCGCGGCGACCGCGGCCTGGTCGAGGCCATCCGGTCGAGCAAGGACCCGACCACCTTCACCGTGCTGTTCGAGGACAGCGCCGCCATCGCCGGCCTGGTGGTGGCCCTCGTCGGCGTGCACCTGACGGAGGCGCTCCACATGCCGATTATCGACGGCATCGCCTCGATCCTGATCGGCCTCATCCTGTGCGGGGTCGCCTCCCTCCTGGTGTGGGAGAGCAAGAAGCTGCTGGTGGGCGAGGCAGCCGGTCCCGAGCTGCGGGCCGACCTCCGCCGCATGGCCGACGAGGACCCAGACGTCGAGGCGGTCCTGCGGAGCATGACCCTCCACATGGGCCCGCACTCGCTGGTCCTCAATATGGACCTGAAATTCACCCCTTCTCTGAGCGCCGAGGAGGTGGCCCAGGCCATCGACCGGGTCGAGCGCCGGATCCGGGACGAGCACCCCGAGGTGCGGTTCATCTTCATCGAGGCCGAGAGCCTGACCGGCCGGCGGGTCGCCGAGGAGGCGCCCTCATAGTCGGAGGCACGCTTGTTGCTTGTCCTCGTCGTGGGATGTCCCGACGAATTTTTACGGTTTCTGCGACCGCGCGCTAGCCCCGAGGTCCACCGGGCGTGCAGGGGCTCCAGGTCCCCATGCGCCTTGCATCCACGCCCGGGACGACGCATTCGCCATTGGACGACCGGGGACGGCTCGGTTTGTGTTGACGATGTGCCGTAGATTCGGTATCCATCAGTATTCTAACACAGATCGCACGTTGGCAAGCTTCGGGATGGGCAGCCGCCGCGTCAGACGGCCCGCCCTTCGACCCTGCGTAGACGACCGCAATGTTCGAAAATCGACGGAGGCCGGCGTGCCTGCGAACGAGGCTCACAAACGCATGACCCGCAACGTAACTTCTTCCTGCCATCCCCACCGGTCGTCATACATTTTCTGACGCTCCTCCCGGGTGGCCCGGCACTCCTCCGTTTCATCCCACCCGACCGGGGGTAAACAACACTGGCCTTCCGGACCCTCGCCTCCGCCCCATCGACGCTCTTTCCCCACCACCCCCTCCGCCTTCGTGCTGGACTCCCGTACGCGCCTCCCGATTGCACGTCGTTCTCTGATTGGTCTCTGTACCCTGTTCGTCCTGTTGGTCGGATCTGGGTGCGGGACCGTCTCGTCGATCCTTCCGACCAAAACGAAAACGACGCCTGTTCCCAAAGACACGGTGCTCGTCACCACCGACGACAGCACCAAGCTTCGCCCCGAGGTGGCGCGCCTCTACGCCCTGGAGGCCGAACTGCTCTCGACCCAGGACAGCGCCCGTACGGCTCAGCTGCTCAACCAGGCCATGTCGGAGTTGGCAAATATTCTCCGCAGAGAGCCCGACGCCCTCGAGGACGACGCCGTCCGGGAGCTCTACGACGGCCTCACGACCGAGTACCGCCGCTTCCACGGCTACGGGTCCGACCCCGATTCCCTCCAGATGGCCCGCGGACAGATCTTTTCGGTGCGCGCCCAGCTCTTTTCCTCGCTCAATCAGGTGAAAGACCCGCTGGTGAAGGAGGCCCCGCCGGTGAAGAGCACGGGCGTCTCCGACACCAAGGTGCCGCTGACGTCGAACCGGCTCGTCAACGAAAGCATCTCGCACCTGCAGAACGAGGAGCAGGGGCACGTCAACCGCTGGCTCCGTCGGGTCCAGGTCTACGGCCCGATGATCGACCACATTCTCGCGGAGGAGGGGGTCCCCAAGGAACTCAAGTACCTCGCCATGGCGGAGAGCGGCCTCAACCCCCGTGCCCGGAGCTGGGCCGGGGCCGTGGGGATGTGGCAGTTTATGCCGTCGACCGGCCGGCGCTACGGCCTGTCGATTAACGCGTGGGTCGACGAGCGGCGCGACCCCGAGAAGGCCACCCGGGCCGCCGCCCGTCACCTGCGCGATCTCTATGAGGAGTTCGGCGACTGGCACCTTGCGATGGCGGCCTTCAACTGCGGCGCCGGCTGCGTCCGACGGGCCGTCCGGCGGGCCGACGCCAAGGACCCGACCTACTGGGACGCCTACGATTACCTGCCCCGCGAGACGCGGGGGTACATCCCCATGTTCATCGCGGCCGCCCACATCATGCAGAACCCGGACGCCTACGGCTTCGAGCCCGCCCCGCCGACGTCGGCCTTCGCCTACGACTACGTGGCCGTGCACGGCAGCATGCTGTCCCTCACCACCCTCGCCCAGCTGGCCGGGACCAAACCGGACGTGCTCCGTTCCCTGAACCCGGAGCTCCGCCGCGGCCGCATCCCGCCGTCGCGCGACCGCTACCACCTCCGGATTCCGCTGGGCACCTATCCCCGCTTCGTGTGGAACTACGCCGAACTGCCGGACCGCCAGAAGCAGCCGGCCACCACCTACGCGGTCCGTGCCGGCGACACGCTGTCCGAGATCGCGCAGCGGTTCGGCACGTCGATCGATGTCCTGCAGCGCCTGAACGACCTGAGCGGCACGCTCATCCGACAGGGGCAGCGGCTCGTGGTCCCGGTTCGCGACTACGAGGGGGCGCTCACCACCGAAGCGGGGGAAGACCAGCCCGTGCGTGTGCAGTACGGCACCACACCGCCCGTGCGGCCGCTCGACCCGATCAATACCTCGACGAGCACCCAGGCCGCCGCGGCCGGCAGCTCGGCGGAGTCGTCGCAGCCTCTCGCCTCGACGGGCTCTTCGGACTCGGGGTCCGGCGACGAGGTGTCGTCGGTCTACCGGGTCCAGCGAGGCGACACGCTCGGGGACATCGCCCAGCGCTTTGGGGTGTCTGTCCGGCAGCTGCGGGCCTGGAACGACCTCAACGGCAGCCGCATCTATCCGGGGCAGCGCCTCCAGATCGCGGACTGACGCGGGACGCGGCCCCGCCGAAGCCTGTCCCCTGTCCGGCCCTACGCCCCGTCGTCTTCTCTTTCTGCATCGGGCACCCGGGCGGTGAGGATGCGGGGCCGTCCGCCGAGGTCGTCCTCGACCCCTACGTCGCGGAGGCCGGCCCGCCGCAGGACGTCGGCCGCGGGGTCGGCGTAGTCGGCGTGCACCTCCAGCACCACCGCGGCGCCAGGGACGCAGAGGGCCGGGGCCCGGTCGGCGAGCCGCCGGTAGAAGCGAAGGGGATCGTCGCCCGAAAAGAGGGCTTCCGGCGGATCGTAGTCCCGCACGACGGCCGGGAGCGTGTCGGCCTCGTCGTCGGGAATGTAGGGCGGGTTCGAGACGAGCAGGTCTACGCGGTCGCCGGGCGCGCCGGCCGCCTCGTTCGAGAAGAGGTCGACCTCGGCGAAGCGGACCGCCAGACCGAGCCGGTCGGCGTTCTGCCGGGCCACCGCGAGGGCCTCGGGGCTCACGTCCCATCCCCGCACCAGGGCGTCGGGCCGCTCGTGCTTGAGGGCAAGGGCGATGCACCCGCTTCCCGTCCCCACGTCGAGCACCCGTGGGCGGTCGACGGCCTCGACGGCCGACACGGCCGCCCCCGCTACCTCTTCCGTTTCGGGTCGGGGAATCATGACGGCGGGCGACACTTCGATGCGGAGCCCGCGGAAGGCGGTGTACCCGAGCACGTGTTGCGGCGGCTCGCCCGCCTCGCAGCGCGCCACCATCTCGTCGAAGCGGGCCGCGTCGGCCGGGGGCACCGGCTTGTCCGAGCGGGCGTACAGGTGGCCGCGGTCACAGCCGAGGACCTCCGTCAGCAGCCACTCCGCTAGGCGGCGGGGAGCCTCGAGCCCGGCGGCGTCCAGGCGCCGACGGGCCCGGTCCAGGTGCGTCTGTCGGCTCATCGACTCGTGCGGACGGGAGGCCCCCATGGGTAAAAATCCGGCTACCGACGAACGCGAAACGTGTCGAACGCGTCGGTGGCGTCGGCCCACTCCGCGTCCACCGCCTCCACGAGCGCGGTGCGCGGTCCCTCGTGCACGGCCTCAAGGAGGTCTTCGAGGGCCGTCCGCGGGCCTTCGGCCTCCAGCCGAACCGACCCGTCGTCCTCGTTGCGCACCCAGCCGCTCACCCCGAGCCGCCGGGCCCGCATCTGCGTGAAGTTGCGGAAGCCCACGCCCTGTACGCGTCCCGTGATGCGTGCCGAGAGGCGTTCCTGCGTGTCGGTCTCCATGATTGGAGGAGCGGTCTTGGTTCAAGAGTGGGCGACTGCCTTTTCTGTAAGCATCCGCGGGCCCAGGGTTCTGACGGGTGTCGTTGGGCCCCTGTTCGCACCGTACCGAGGCGCGCGTCTGCGCATCAAAGCAATCCCCGGCTCATCGTCCAGTCGCGGAAGCCTTCGACCAGTTGCTCGAAGGAGTCGAGGACGAAGAGTTCGTCCTGGAGGGTGTAGACCTCGTAGTCGTCCTTCTCGACGATGTGCGCCGGGTCGAACGAGTGAAGCGTCACCTCGTCGGAGAGGGCGTGGGTGACCTCCTCGTTCGAGGACACGATGCCGGCCCCGAAGATTCGCTTCTCGCCCTGCTCCCGGATCAGGCCAAACTCGACGGTGAACCAGTGGAAGCGTTCGAGGCGCGGACGGTCGGCCCCCTCGGCCTCGAGCGCGGCCCGCCCGAACAGTTGGTAGAAGTCCGCAAAGTCCGGCTGCGTCAGCATCGGCATGTGGCCGAACATGTCGTGGAAGCAGTCCGGGGCCGGGGTGTAGTCAAGCTCCTCGCGGCCGCGGACGTAGTTGGTGGAGGGAAACGTGCGGTCCGCGAGCAGCTCGAAGAAGTTTTTCTCGTGGATGAGCCCCGGCACGTTCGCCACCGTCCAGCCGGTCTCCTCCTCCAACCGTCGGCTCAGATTGGCCAGGCGAGGGATACGGTCGGCCTCGATCTGGAGCACGTCCTGTCCGCGCATGTAGGCCTCACACGCCCGTCCCGGCAGCTGCTCCGTCTGCCGCTCGACGAGAATCTGCCAAGTCTCGTGGTCCGCCTCCGGGTGGTCGGGGTATTCGATTTCGTCCCCGGTCGGGGGCGGGGCCTCGAGGCGCTGGGGAATGGTTCGGGGGTCGACGTCTTCGGTTTCGTCCTGCGCCTTCTCGAAGGCAGATCGGTCGTCGGTCGCGGAGGGCGTGTCGACGGCGTCGTCGTCCATCATGGGTCTCGGGGCGTCGTTCGGAGAAGTACAGCGGAAAGAGAAGTCCACTCGAAAGCGCTTCCAAGCGCCGAGAGGGAGCGGTGGGCAGGCAATCTACAGGCAATCCAACAGGCGTGCACAACTGCGTTGACGGATGCAGAAGACCCCGTGACGCTATCTGCCCCCAACGAGCAATCACAGGGTCATTTCTCGGAGGCAGGGCCGCCGCCTGAACGGCAGCAGGCTCGCCCGCCAAACCCGTTGGAACAGGTGTGCGAGGTCACCGGCGTCCCCCGTCCGAGAGGGGCCCGCTCGTCCCCTCGCCGTCTCGGCCCGCGGGGCGGTCGCGGCGGATGATCCAGGCGGTTCCGAGGTACCCGAGAAACGCCGCCGCCGTTACCGTCACGACGGCGCGGCTCAGCCGGGCGCCGCGTCCGGCCACCTCCTCGGCCATCAGCATCAGTCCGAGGAACAGGCTCGACACGATACAGGCCCCCATCACCACATGGCCCCAGGTCCGGAAGGCCCGTCCGTCGAACATAGAGCAGGGACGGGAGCCCCGCCCCGACCCTTCGTGGGTCGACGGAGACTAGTTCCCATCCGTGTGTGCATGAGCGTGTGCCTGGGGGGCCGGTCCGGTGTGCAGACCGGTTTCTTCACCGGGACGCAAGGGCCGCCCGTCCGCCCCGCAGCGGCGCCCCGATGCCCGCGAACGTCCCATCTTCGCGTCGGTGCTAGGTGTGGGCGGGCTCGGCGCCCGGCTTCCACTTAATGTTGCAGCCCATGGACGGCTTCTGCTCCATGGTCACCTCTCCGGACGACAGTACCTCGTCGAGGGCCTGCCGGAGATCGCCGCCGTGGGGCGTGCCCTCGTCCGGCCGCGTCTCGTCGAAGCGGCCCCGGTAGACGAGTGTACGGTCGGCGTCGAAGACGTAGAAGTCGGGCGTGCAGGCCGCCTCGTAGGCCCGGGCCACTTCCTGACTCTCGTCCTGCAGGTAGGGAAAGGGATACTCTTTTTCCTCGGCTCGCTCGGCCATGCTCTCGAACGAATCGTCCGGGTAGCGCTCCGGGTCGTTCGAGCAGATGCCGACGAACTGCACGGTCCGGTCCTGGTACTCGCGGGCCACCGCGAGCAGCTCGTCCTCCACGTGCTTCACGTAGGGGCAGTGGTTGCACATGAATACCACGACGAGCACGTCGGCGTCGTCGTAGTCCTCGAGCGAGCGGTGCTCGCCGCCCCGATCGTCGACGTCCGGGTTGGCGGCCGGCAGCGAGAACGAGGGGGCCGTCTGCCCCAACTCCATCATGGTCGATTCGGTAAGAGCCATCGTCGGTCGGGTGTGCAGAAATTCGTGTCGGATGATCCGCTACGTTGCAACTGCGTCTCCCGCGCGAGGTTCGGCGCCAACCCGGGCCGTCCGTCCTATTTTTTCTCCTTCTCACTCTCCTCCGGTCGGGGCGCCCGGTAAAGGTCGTGATCCTCGATGTAGGTTCGGACCGCATCGGGCACAAGATACCGGATCGAGCGGCCCGCCCGGCGGCGGGACCGAATTTCGGTGCCCGACACCTCCATGACGGGGGCGCTCACGAAGCGGACGCGATTCACGAAGCGCGGCGCGGGGACCTCGTCGATCACGCCCGGCCGCTTGTAGACGACCAGCGGGACCCGGTCGGCGATCTCGTCGGGCCGGTGCCACTCGGCGAAGTGGTCGAGGGTGTCACTGCCGAGGAGAAGCCCGAAGTCGGTGTCCGGATGCTGCGCCTGAAGGGCTCGTACGGTCTCGATCGTGTACGACACGCCGGAGCGCCGCACCTCGATGTCACAGACCTGAAAGGCGGGGTTTTCGGCGGTGGCCCGCCGGGTCATGGCGAGGCGGTGCTCGACCGCGGCCAACTCGCTGTGGGACTTGTGGGGCGGGGTCGCGTTCGGGATCCACCAGACCGCGTCCATCCCGAACTGGTCGTGCGCAATTTGCGCGACGATCAGGTGGGCGACGTGTGGAGGATTGAACGAGCCGCCGAACAGGCCAATGTCCATGGCATGGGGGCTAGTGGGGTGGCACACCTACCTTGCCTATTGCTCAGTGCCGGTGTCCTGCGTGTCGGGCGGGGGGCCTTCATCTTGCGGGGAGAAGCCCCTCGGAGGCCGGAGAGATCAGCGTAGGTCCCGGCATCGGCGCATTCCAGCAGTTGAGGAGTGCGTCCCGCCAGCCTGTGTCGTCGGGGCCTCCGGAGACGTCGTTCTGACAAGGCCCGTCGACTCCGGATGGGGGCTCGCCCCCCACGCGCTCCCCGCCGAAAGGAAATCGAGGATCGTATCGGTCCGCTACTGGGTAGGCCCCTCCTGCGCGATCGACTGGCTCTGCCGTTCCCGCTCACGGACGCGCTTCAGCTTGCGCTGGGCCTCGGCGTAAAGGGGTTTGGCTTGTTTGAGCAGGGGACTCTCCGGAAAGAGCTGCCGGAGCTGCTTGTACTGGTCGAGGGCCTTTTCGTAGCGCTCGGCCTGCCTGTCCCGCACGCTCCGGTCGGCGTAGCGGAGGTACGAGCGGAGTGCCCCGAGCAGGGCATCATCCGCCCACGGCGTCTCTGGGTACTGGTCGAAGACCCCGCGGTACGACTCCGTGGCCGCCCGCCACATCTCCCGGCGCTCGTAGAGCTTCGCGGCCGCGAACTCCTTGTGGGCGAGCTTCGCCTGGAGCTCGTCGATCATCTTCTGCGCCTTCGGCACGCGCTTGTGATCCGGATGCCGGTCGACGAAGAGCTGGAAGAGATCGATTGCCTTTTTCGTATCCGTCTGGGAGAGCTGGTAGTTCGGCGACCGTAGGTAGTAGGACTTCGCCTGTTCGAATTCGGCGAGCGGAACCTTCGAGTGGTTCCGGTAGAGCTCCGTGAAGCGCTTGAACTCGTTGGCCGCCACGAGGTGCTTGTTTTTCTGACGCTGGGCCATGGCCAGTTGGAACTGTGCCTCGGGGGCCCACTGATTGCCCCGGCCGTAGTTGAAGACGGAGCGGAAGTAACGGATGGCGCGGTCGTAATCGCCCTCCTGGTACTCCGCCACGCCCTTCTCGTAGGCGTCTCTGGGGCCGCTGGCCGTAATCTTCTGGCTGCTCGAGCACGCGGCCAGTCCGACGAGAGCGACGAGGCTCACGAAAGCGAGAAGCGAACGGCGCATAGACGAGACGTCAGTTCCGAAGGGAAACACGACACTCGGGTTCAATCCTCCAGCCCGCTACGTACGCTGTAGCGCAGGGCCAACCCGCAACGCGCATCCGAAACGGCACCGGGTGGGGTCTGTTCCTGCTTCCCGCCCGCTTCAAACCCGTACTCTTACCGGAGAAGCTCCAGTTGGTTGCTTCGGTAGCGGTGGAAGAACATCGCCTGATTGACGTTTCCCTCCGCGAAGTGAATGCGCGTGCCGAGCCCCTCGTAGGGCGTCGGCGTCCGTAGATCCGCGGGGGCCGGCCCCGGCGGCGTCGGGGAGAGGGTCGAGAAGAGGAAGCGCGCGACGTCGTAGCCGGTGTAGGCCAGTCGTCGGCCCCGCACCGAGAGGTTGTCCGGCGTGTTGCCGGTGAGCAGCCGGTAGCGCCGAATGAAGGTTTGCACCTCCGGGCGCCCCGTCTGCACATTGAAGTCGTTGGTGTAGGTGGCGTTGAACGCGCTGGCCTCCTTCTTGACCGAAAGGTTGTGCCAGTTCGAGTTGCCCAGGACGCGGGCCGTGGTGTTGAGCCGATTGAGGCCGGTGAGGGCGGCCTGAATTTTTCCGGAGGCGTTGCTGCCCGCGATCGGGAGATAGACGGCTTCCGTCGCGGCGAACATGGAGTCGGTGATGGTGGTGTCCGCCTCCAGGGCCTCCGGCAGTCGGGACCACTGCTGGGGGTTGTCGAGCTGAAGCTCAAACGGGAGTCGGAGCCCCTGGTCGCGGGCCTCGGCCCGAAAGCCCTCAGCCATGCGCCTGCTGATGTCGTTGCCGGCCTCGTAGATGACCGAGACGCTCTCGGTGAGAAGGCTCTCGGAGGCAAAGCGCGCCATGATGCGGCCGCGAGCCCGCCGCGTCGGGTTGGCCTGGAAGACGTACTCCTTTCCGGCCGAGACGCTCGCGTCGGTGGCAACGGGGGCCACCAGGGGCACGCGGGCCCGCTCGGCGACGTCCCCGGCCGCGCGGGCGGTCTCGCTGAAGAGGGGACCCACCACCACGTCGACGTTGTCGACCTGCACCAGCGAGTCCACCGCGCTGCGGGCCGCCGCCGGCTCGCGGGACGGCAGGCGTCGGACGTACATCTTGGCGACCCACTCGGGCCGGCCCCGCTGCTCGGTCACGATCTGCATCGAGTCGACGCGGACGGTGTCGGTCGCCGTCGTAATGGTCGTGCGCCCCTCGGCCGCGGCCAGGCTGTCGCCGTAGACGTCCGCCGTGTTCTGCACGTCGAAGCGCGACGCGTCGAGCGTGTCCGCCGCGTCGCGGAGCCCCGACAGCTGACGGGGAAGGACGTATCGCCGACGGATGCCGTTGTGCCCGTCGACGGCGAGCCGAATGCCGTTGAACAGGGCCTGGCTGTATCCGACGTACGCGTCGCTCATCGGCAGCGCGATCCCCACGCGGAGCGTGTCGACGCGCTGGCCCTGCCGCTTCAGCCGCGTGCGGGCCACCTTGAGGACGCGCTCGGCCTCCGAGCGGTAGGAGGTGTCCGGGTACCGGTCGAGCAGGGTCGTGAGCACGTCGACCGCCTCCTGGTAGCGCCCGAGCCGGAGCAGGGCCTTCCCCTCCATCACGAGGGCCGCGGTCGTCTTGCGGTTGAGGCCGTAGTCGTTTACGAGCCGAAAGCGCTCGGCCGCCTGGGCGTAGGCTCCGCGCTCGAAGGCCGCCACGCCCTGCTTGAACATCCGCTCGGCGGCGGCGTCGCGCGGAATCTCGCCCGTCTGCTGCCCGCGGGCCGCCCCCACGAGCGCCCCCCCTACCAGCAGGCCCAGCAGGAGCAGCCGAACAGAAGGGACGGAGCGTGCGAGGGCGGCGAGAGGGGAGGGGGCGGCGTACACGGGGGGTGTGCGGGCGTCTGGGTGTGGAGTCGGGCGGAGAGGGGTTCCCGTAACGGACGAGGGCCTCGATTCGTATCCGGCGCGGGCCGGCGGCTGAGCGGGCCCGCCGTCACTCCCACTCGATCGTGGCGGGGGGCTTCGAGCTGACGTCGTAGACCGTGCGGTTGATGCCGCGCACCTCGTTGACGATGCGGTTCGAGACATGCCCGAGGAAGTCGTGCGGCAGGTGCGCCCAGTCGGCCGTCATGCCGTCGACGCTCGTGACGGCCCGGAGCGCGCAGACGTTCTCGTAGGTGCGCTCGTCGCCCATCACGCCGACGCTCTGGACCGGCAGCAGCACGGCGAAGGCCTGCCAGACCTCGTCGTAGAGGTCGTTGGCGCGGAGCTCGTCGATGAAGATGGCGTCGGCCTCCCGCAGCAGGGCCAGGCGCTCCGGCGTCACGGGGCCGAGGATGCGGATGGCGAGGCCGGGCCCAGGGAACGGGTGCCGCTCCACGATGGGCTCGGGCACGTCGAGCAGGCGCCCGATCTCGCGGACCTCGTCCTTGAACAGCTCCCGGAACGGCTCGATGAGCTCGAAGTCCAGCTCCTCGGGCAGGCCGCCCACATTGTGGTGCGTCTTGATCGTCTCGGAGGGCCCCTCGAAGGAGACGCTCTCGATGAGGTCGGGATAGAGGGTTCCCTGCGCCAGGAACGCGGGCCGGTGGCCCAGGTCCTCGGCAATTTCGTCGGTCTGCTCCTCGAAGACGTCGATGAAGGTGTTGCCCACGATGACCCGCTTCTCCTCCGGATCGACCACCCCCTCGAGGTTCTTGAGAAATCGCGCCGTGGCGTCCTGCGTATGCAGGTCCATCCGGAAGTGGCCGCGGAACGTGTCCTGTACCTGATCCCACTCGCCCTTGCGGAGGAGGCCGTTGTTCACAAAGATGCAGTGCAGCTGGTCGCCGAGGGCGCGGTGCAGGAGCGCCGCCGCCACCGACGAGTCGACGCCGCCGGAGAGGCCGAGGATGACGTGCCGGTCGCCCACGCGCTCCCGGAGGGTCTCGGTCTGTTCCTCGACGAACGAGGCGGGCGACCAGTCGCCGCTGCACCCGCAGAGGTCGTACGCAAAGTTCTCGAGGATCTGTCGCCCGAAGTCGGTGTGCACGACCTCGGGGTGAAACTGTACGCCGTAGTGCGGGGCGTCGGTGTCGCGGACGGCCGCGACCGGGGCGTTGTCGGTGCGGGCGATGACCTCGTAGCCCTCCGGCAGTGCCGTCAGGTGGTCGCCGTGGCTCATCCAGACGGTCGACCCGCTGGGCACGTCAGCGAAGAGGGCCGCCCCGTCGCCGGCGCCGTCGGCAACCTCGATGCGGGCGCGGCCGAACTCGCGGCGGTCGGCGCGCTCGACGTGCCCGCCCCGCAGGTGCGCCATGGCCTGCAGCCCGTAGCAGATGCCGAGCACGGGCACCCGCCGGCCGTCGTCCCGGCGCAGCGCCAGCAGATCCGGGTCCAGCTGGGGCGCCTCGTCGTCGTAGACCGAGCAGGGCCCCCCGGAGAGGATGAGGCCGTTTGGGTTCTGGGCCGCCACCCGGTCGGTGGCGACGGTACAGGGATAGATCTCGGAGTAGACCCCCGTTTCCCGCACCCGGCGCGCAATCAGTTGCGTGTACTGGGACCCGTAGTCCAGGATGACGATCGTTTCGTGCATCGCGGTCTTATGCGTATTTCGTGGTTCGTATTTCAGGAGCCCGTCACGCAATACGGAATACGCAGTACGCACCGCACTTCACGCCTGAACCGGACACTCGGGACGTCCCTTCGGGCCGGGCTACGTCGTTTCGGCGTACGCATCCGCGCCCATGAGCGCCTCCACCTCCGACTCGTCGGAGACCTCGATTTCGATCATCCATCCGTCGCCGTACGGATCGTCGTTGACCTGCTCCGGCGCCATTTCGAGCTCGTCGTTGACGGCCGTGATCGTGCCGCTCACCGGCATGTAGAGCTCCGACACGGTTTTGACGGCCTCGACGGTGCCGAAGACATCGTTCTGCCCGAGCTCCGTTCCTTCCGGCTCGATCTCGACGAAAACAATATCGCCGAGCTCGCTCTGGGCAAAGTCGGTGATGCCGACGGTGGCGGTGCCGTTGTCCAGCCGGAGCCATTCGTGGTCCTCTGTGTAGTGCAGGTCGTCTGGGGTGTCCATCCGTCAGAAGGGGGCGTGTTGAGGGAGGGTTCGGAACTGAAACATACGGCGTGCACCGGAGAACCCCAACGCGCGGGGGAGGGCGCTCGTCAGGCCGCGGCGGGGGCGGGCTCCATCTCGAAGTCGTCCAGAAACCGGGTATCGAAGGCGCCGTCCTGGAAGCGCTGGTCGTCCATCAGCTGCTGGTGGAACGGGATGGTGGTGTCGACCCCCTCGATGATGAACTCGTCGAGGGCCCGGCGCATTTTGCGGATGGCGTGCTCGCGGGTCTTCCCGTACGTAACGAGCTTCGCGATCATCGAGTCGTAGGTCGGGGGAATCATGTACCCGGCGTACGCGGCCGTGTCGACCCGAACGCCGTGCCCCCCTGGCTGATGAAAGACGGTAATCTCGCCCGGCGCCGGGCTAAAGTTCGTGAATGGGTTCTCGGCGTTGATGCGGCACTCAATGGCGTGCCCCTCCATCTCGGCGGCGGTGCGCTCGACGGTTTCGCCCATCGAGACGCGAATCTGGTCCTCCACGAGGTCGCAGTCGGTGACCTCCTCGGTCACGGGATGCTCGACCTGGATGCGGGTGTTCATCTCCATGAAGTAGAAGTTGCGGTCCGCGCCCACGAGGAACTCAATCGTCCCCGCGCCCTCGTAGTTGACGGCCTCGGCCCCGCGCACGGCGGCCTCCCCCATCTCCCGACGAAGCTCCTCGTCCACGATCGGGGAGGGGCACTCCTCGAGCAGCTTCTGGTGGCGGCGCTGGATGGAGCACTCCCGCTCCCCGAAGTGCATGACGTTGCCCTGCCCGTCGCCCAGCAGCTGAATCTCGACGTGGCGGGGCTTCTCGACGAACTTCTCGATGTAGACCTCCGGGTCGCCGAAGGCAGCGTCGGCCTCGGAGCGCGCCCCGCTGAAGGCCCGGTCGAACTCGCTCTCCTCCCATACCAGCCGCATGCCCTTTCCGCCGCCCCCCGAGGCGGCCTTCACCATGACCGGAAAGCCGATACCGGCGGCGATGCGGCGGGCCTCGTCGATGTCGTTCACCGTGCCGTCGGAGCCCTGTACGATCGGCACGCCGGCCTCGTGCATCGTCTCCTTGGCCACGGACTTCTGCCCCATCAGGCGGATCGTCTCCGGCGAGGGGCCGATGAACTCGATGTCGTTGTCCTCGCAGATTTGGCTGAACTCGGCGCTCTCCGAGAGGAACCCGTACCCGGGGTGGATGGCGTCGGCCCCTGTGACCTCGGCGGCGGCGATGATGCGGTCGGGACGCAGGTAGCTCTCCTTCGAGGCCGCGGGTCCGATGCAGACCGCCTCGTCGGCGAAGCGAACGTGGAGGGCATCCCGGTCCATCGTCGAGAAGACGGCGACCGTGTTGAGCCCCATCTCGTGACAGGTGCGGATGATGCGGAGCGCAATCTCGCCGCGGTTGGCGATCAAGATTTTCTGGAGGTCACTCATACGGAGGGTAACAGTTTTCCACGGGCGAGGGCTCCGGTTCTCGATGCCGGTCGAGCCCCAAGTATGGCGTGAGTCATGACGGACTGCGTGTTGCGTACTCCGTTGTTGCCGGCGATGTACATCGCCGGCGGTGTGCGTGCAGCACGAAATACGCAGCACAGCCCCGATGGAGGAGGCTCAAGACCGCTCCCGAGCCACGGAGGCGACGGGCAATGTATCCCTATCCCTCGTCGACCACGAAGAGGGGCTGGTCGAACTCGACGGGCTCGGCGTCCTCCACCAGAATCTCCTGAACGGTGCCCGACGTCTCGCACTCGATCTCGTTCATCAGCTTCATCGCCTCGATGATGCAGAGCACGTCGCCCTCCCCGACCGAGTCGCCCACTTCCACGAACGGATCGTCGTCGGGGGACGGGGCGCGGTAGAAGGTGCCCACGATGGGGGCCTTCACGACGTGCTCCTCGGCGGCGGTCTCGGTCTCGGCCTCGGCGGTGCCGTTCTCGGCGGTCTCCTGCGCCGGGGTCGAGGGGGACGCACCGTCCTGCGTGGGCTCGGTGGCGGCGGGCT
>JBDGQP010000214.1:0-1817 GCA_042218975.1 Salinibacter sp. | reverse complement strand
GGGGGCTGCCCCCCGGTCGCGGGGGGCTGCTGCGGGTGCGGTGCCTGCTGGGACGGCGGGTGCGGCGGAGCCTGCCCGTGCATGCCTTGCGGCGCCCCGTAATAGCCCGCCTGGGCCGGGTAGCCGGTGGGCTGCATCAGCACCTGCGGGCTGTTCTGCCGGATGGTGAGCTTGAAGTCGTCCTCCTCAATTTCGACCTCCGACACGTCGCTCTCGGCGACGAGGCGCAGCAAATCCTGAATCTTTGAGAGCTTCATCGTCTGGGGGATGTCTGTGAGAACGCCTGCGGCACGCATCGGCACGGAGCCACGGCCGGGCCTACACGGTCGGGCCCTCGGCCTCGGCCACGCGGGTCTCGTATTCGTGCATCTCTGTGTTGACGCGGATGACGTCCCCCTCGTTGATGAAGAGCGGCACGTCGACGGTGGCGCCGCTCTCGAGGGTGGCCGGCTTGTCGCCGCCCTGCGCCGTGTCGCCCTTCACGCCGGGGGTCGTCTCCTCGACCTCCAGTTCCACCTTCAGGGGAATCTCGGTCCGGAGGGGCTCCTCCGTGTCGGTGCGGAACAGGATGTCGACCTCACCGCCCTCCTTCAGGAACTCGCGGCCCTCGACCTGCTCCGGCGGCATCGAGAACTGCTCGTAGGTCTTCGTATTCATGAAGTGGAGCCCGTAGTCGTCCTCGTAGAGGTACTGGTGGGTCCGGCGCTCGACGCGCACCTCGTCGACCTTGGCCCCGGCCCGGAACGTCTCCTCCACCTCGTGGCCGTCCTTCACGTTTTTGAGGGTTGTGCGCACGAAGGCTCCCCCCTTGCCGGGCTTGACGTGCAGAAACTCGACGATCTCCCAGAGATCGTCCTTCCAGATGAAGGTCATGCCGTTTCGAAAGTCACTGGTGTCGGCCATAGGCCGGATGCCGTTGCTTCATTCGAAAGGGACGACAGTAGAGCAATATACCGCGCGGGGACCGGCGGTGTCAAAGGAGGACCCAGATTCCGGCATGACGCCCGCGACATTTGGTGTGAAAACCGCAGGCCCTGCATTGTTGCAGACGGGTCCGGGCTCCCACCAACAATTCACCGAACGCCCCCGCCCTCCCACCGAAATTCTTTCTCTTTGCTCAGGGCCGCGGGGAGGTCCGTCACGCCGAACGGGCCCTGCCGGTAGAGGAACGGCTCCCCGTAGGTGGCCCCCACCTTGTAGCCGTAGGTGCGGGCCCGCGACTTCACCCACTCGAAGAACTGCGGGTTCGACACGAACGTCTCCGGCTCGTCCTCGTCGGGCTCGTAGTCGGGGTTGTGGAACTGGGACTTAAACGCCTGGAGCGCTTCAATGCGCCGGTCCCACACGTCGGTCACGTCCACGACCATAGTCGGCTCGAACGAGACGGCCTGCATGTAGTGGAGGACGTGGTGCGGGCACCAGGGCTTCTGGGAGATATCATTCGGTTTACCTGGGATTAGCCCTAATTTAGCAAAATTATAATAATTTTCCTGGACCGGGTATACGCATTCTTCATTTACCTTATGTCAGTCTAAACTTTGCTCACCATCAGCTCCTCCCTGCTCATGATGGTCCACAGGACTCTTTTGAGCCTCGCTTGCCTCCCCTTGCTGGTCGCAGGATGTGACCAGTCTTCAATTCCGAATACCCAAGAAGAGACTGAAGGGGATACACAGTCGGAACAGAGCCTTCCCTTTCAAACGACTTCGGCAAGCCATCTCGACCCCGAAGCCCCGGCGGCTCGAAAGCTTCGTTCATTCCTGGAGCGCACTGGAAAACCTTCCGTTCGAGAGATTTATTGGAAAAGGCTAAAAGTC
>JBDGQP010000213.1:0-16504 GCA_042218975.1 Salinibacter sp. | reverse complement strand
CGCCCTCGCGCTGGACGAGGTCGAAGGCGTCGTACGGCTGCCCGGTGGCCGTGTACGACCGGTACGTCATCGTGTCCTGCTCGACGCGTATGACCTGGAACAGCTGGGTGTTCTCCGCCCCGCGCTGCATCGAGATGCCCTCGAAGCGATCCCAGCGGTCGGGCTTGATCTCGTACATCTTCGCGCCGCTGACGGAGTTGACGTACACGGTGCCGCCCTCCGGCGACTGTGCGTTCACGCCCTGCTTCAGGTTCGTCGACTGGCCGCGGGCGTAGGTGTGGTCGTGGCCCTGCATCACGAGGTCCACGTTGTACTTGTCGAACAGCGGGCGCCACGCCTCGCGGAGCTGCTCGTTGCTTCGGCCTTCGCCGGAGGAGAAGATCGGGTGGTGGAAGGTGGCGACCGTCCACCGGATCTCGGGGTTCTGCTCCGCGGCCCGGAGCGTCGACTTGAGCCACTCGGTCTGGGTGGCGAGGGCCGCCTCGTCGCTCGTGGCCACCTCCGAGTTGAGCCCGATGATGCGCATGCCCTGGTGGTCGAGGTAGTAGACCGTTTCCTTCATGCCCTCCGGCCCGTTCCGGGGCAGGGTGAACTGCGGGCGCCAGTGGATGGACAGCTTTTCCGGGCTTTCCTTCCGGACCTCCATCAAGAACTCGCCGGTCAACGTCTTGCCGTCGACCGACACGTTCCGGAGCGGCCGCTCGGGGCCGTCCTCGGCGATCATCGTGGCGGTGTAGCCGGGGGAGCCCTGCTCGATGCGGAGCGTGCCGGTATAGTCGCCGTCGTCGATGGTGTAGGCCCACTCGCCGGCCGGGTAGCTATCGTCGGACGGCGAGGCGCCCTGGGCCTCGGCCGTGAGCGACTCCGCCCCGCCGTCCGGCTCGATGAGGCGCCCGGTCATTGTCTGGCCGGACAGGGTGGCCTCGACGCGGAAGGTGTCCTCCACGATCTTTGAACGGTAGCCGCCGTACTCGTGGTTGCCGGGCACCGCGATGTTCGGCACCATGCTCTGGATAAAGCCCCCCGCCGCGTTCCAGTGGCCCCACTCGACGTTGCGGTGGGCGTTGTTGATGAGGTCTCCGGCGTGGAGGAGGAAGTCGACCTGCGGGGCCTTCGCGTAGGCGCCCCGAATGAGGCGCGACCAGTGGGAGCGCACGTTGTTCTGCGCGTCGCCGACGTAGATGAACGAGAAGGGCGCCGGCTCCGCGCTCGCCGTCTCGGCGTGGAACCACTCGCTCCAGTGCTGCCCGTCCCCGACCCGGTAGGCGTAGAGCGTATCGGCCATCAGGCCCTCGAAGGTGACGGAGTGGTACGTGGCGTTGACCGACTCGCCGTCGACCTTGTGGGTGTGGAGGTCCTGCGTGGTCGCCTCCACGGTGCGGGCCTTCGTGTAGAAGGAGGGGGCCCCGAGGGCCGGGGCAATCTGGGCCTTCGCGTCGGTGACGGTGCTGTCGGTGCGCCAGGTCACGCTGAGCGTCGAGCTCGGGTCCTTCGCCCAGTTCAGCACGATGCGGTCCGGGTAGGGGCCCGGGCGGGTCGACGGCAGCTCCGCCGCCGGCTCGGGGGAGGAGGCCGCCCCCGCCGACTCCGACGAGGACGAGGAGCAGGCCGCCCCGAGGAGGCCCAGGGGAAGGAGGACGAGGAAGAAGACGAGAAGGGAACGACGGATCGAAGGTTGATGCATTGGGGGGAGAGGGAACGTGACAGGGGAGCGAAATCACGCCACCCCCTTCCTCCCTCTACGGGGAAGAAGGGGGGCGTGACGCTGCCGAACAATGGGGGGGGAGGATCGCGTGCGGGGCAGGGATCTCTCTTTTAGAAGCTCGTCGTGGCGCCGAACGTGAAGGTCCGGCCGTACACCTCATCGCGGGCGTATCGGCCTTCGACTCCCTGATAGGTCCGCTCCGATTCGTTGGTGATGTTTCTCACCCGCGCGAACACGGTGACCGGGTTAGTGGACAGGAGGTTGTTCACCTCATAACTCACGCTCGCATCCCACGTGGTGCGATCGGCATTGTACTCGTCTTCGAAGGGCTTGTCGCCGATGTCTGTGAGCGCCTCGCTCTGGTAACTCAGCGCGACCCGGGCCTGAAATCCCCACTTCTGAAAGTACGGGGTCGCATTCGCCACAAGGTCCGACTGGCCGAAAAAGGGCAGCTCCCCGCGTCCTGGGACATCCACTTCTGAGTCGATGTAGGCGACGTTGCTTCGCACTCCAATACCGTCAAGCGGGGAGGGGAGGAAGGTAAACAGCACGTCCGCCGTTCCCTCAACGCCGAGCAGCGTGCCGGCATTGACGTTTGTCGTCTGCGTGATCTCGGCCTCATCGTAGGTGGTGCCCTGGTATGTGAAGTTCTGGATCGTTTCCGTGTCCGTGTAAATCGGATTGTCGATGTGCTTGTAGAAGCCGCCGACCGAGATCAAGCCGCCCCCTAGGTAGTATTCGGCCGTTACATCGAAACTCGATGCCCTGAAGGGCTCCAGGTTCGGATTGCCACGACTAATGTTGATCTGAGCCGTCCCCTGGGTGGACACGCTCTCAAACTGTGCCAGCAGGTCGTAGTCCGGACGGCCGATGGTATTCGACCACGACGCCCGGAAAAGAAGGTCGGACGTGGCCTCGTACCGAAGGTGAAGAGAGGGAAGCACGTTGGTGTAGTTGTTCGAGGTCGTTTCACTCGTGACGTCTTCCTCTCTCGAAAAGTTCTCATCATCCCGAATCTGGAATCGCTTTACGTCCGTTGTCGTGTGCTCGATGCGCACACCGCCCAGGACGTTCAGGGCGCCGACGGTGAAATCAGCCATTCCGTACCCGGCGTAAATTTGCTCGCTGTTATCCGAGTCGGCCTCGACTGCTTCCTCGGCGGTGGCTTCCTCGTCCAGATCGAGCAAGTTCGAGTTGAAGTCTGACCGGCTCCGAATATTCCGCTGGGTCCACCGGGCGACTTTGCTCACGTCCCCCAGCGTGAAGATAGATGAGTTTGCCTGGGCGGCAACGGGAATGTTGCCGAGCGCGAACGGCTCGAGCGTGGGGGCCCGCGCGGTGTTCGTCGTGTCGAACTCGATCTGCTCCTGGTCGACGACCTTGTCTCGACTCGTAAACTTGCCTCCTACTTTGACATACCCGGGGGCCCCCGCCAACGACGTCTTCCACTTCAGGTCCGTAGAGGCAACATACGTGTTCTCGCGGACTTGGCGAGACTCGGTCTGAATCGAGCGCAGTTTGTAGTTGGCGGGATTGCTCACGTAGCTCGGGTTTTTCGGAATGGCGGCGAAGAAGAACGGACGGGTGTCGTAGCTCGCGGATGCCCGTGGATCGCCGTTACCACCCCCAGGGGTTTCCCAGGTGTGGTCGAACCGAGTGACATCCGATTCGCCGCGCGTGTATGTACCGTCAAAATTCAGGACGAAATCGCCCAGTTCCTGGTCTCCACCCAGCGAAAACGAGTACAGGTTGTCTTCCTGATCATTGCGGGCAATGTCGAGCTCGACAGATCCCCGCGGAAAACGTCCGGTGGTCGGGCTGGTCTGAATAGGATCACCCTCGGGCTCGAAGGTCAACTCCGATTCGTTATTTTGGAGAACCTCGTTCCGTTGGGTAACGAAGCCACGGAGATACAGGCTGGTCTGATCGCTCGGACGCCAATCAAGACTCAAGTTTCCTCCATACCGCTCGCGCTCGTTGTCCTCGGCCTGCGTCTCCAGCTCATTCGGGTACGCATAAGAGCGATTGCCCGATGTCTTGTTGTTTTTCAGGTTCGAGTCCTGGCGCCACTCGTCCGGGTCGACAATGGAGACGGCGAAGTCGCGCCGGGACGCGCTGAACGAACCGACAATCCCAAACTGGTCGCTACTGCCAAACTTTGTCCCGAACGTCGCGTTGGCGCGATATTTCATGCTTGAGTTCCCAATGTTCATCACGCGTGGCTGAGAGAGATACTGTACGGAAGCGTTGCCGAATGTACCACTTCGATCGAACGCAGTGAGAGTGTTGATATTGACTGTGCCCCCCACCGCATTCGCGTCCATATCGGGGGTCACGGCCTTTATGACCTCGATACTAGAAATCATGTTGGAGGGGACCAGATCGAGGGCCGTGGCCCGGGAGCCTGCACTGGAAGCCATCGTCTGGCCGTTCAGCGACACATTATTCAGATCGGCGCTGGTGCCACGGATGCGGACAAAGCGCCCTTCACCGCGGTCGGTCTTGATGCTAATTCCGGGTAGGCGCTGCAGGGCTTCGGCCACGTTTTGGTCGGGCAATTTGCCGATGGCGTCGGCACTCAGCGCATCCATCACCATCATGGCCTGCTTCTTCTGGTTGACGGAGCGCACCTGACCCTCGCGCAACCCCGTCACGACGACCTCCTCGCCCTCGACCACCTGGCTGGAGAGCTCGACGTTGACGGTCGTGGCCTGGCCGGCCTCCACCTCGACGGTCTTACTGGTGGACTGGTAGCTCACGAAGGAAACCGTCAGGGTCTGTGACCCGGCCGGTACGCCGTCGAGACGAAACTGGCCGTTTTGGTTTGTGGAGGTGCCGATGTTCGTGCCATCAACGACGACGTTTGCACCCGGAAGGGGAACGCCGCCGCTGGCGTCCACGACGCGGCCCTCGACGACCCCGGTCGACTGGGCGTGGACGTTTACGGCGGTGAATGTGAGAAGTACGGCGAACAGGAGGGAAGCGAACGCGCTGTATCTCGGTCTGCGCATCATACAGGTGGGTGTCTAGATGGTGGCGATGAACATCGTTGGGGGAGGCCCTGACGGCCCCCGATGACGGATCCGACCGGGATCCGGCCAAACAACCACCCTCATGTATAGCGGTCGCAGATTACGACGCTAGAATCCGAAAATGTCAATACTGTGATCCCTATGTTCAAAAATGATTATGGTCCAACGTTTTCGTCGCAACATCGGGTCGCAGCGGCGTCCCGTGGGCCCAGAGGCGACGAGAACGGAGCGGCTGCCCCGGCACGCGAAGCCCCGGGGAAGAGGGCTCCTCGGCGAATCGGAGGGTTGAGGAAGTGGGAACTAGGGGACATACTGTAAGGCACGATTTCCAACCCCATACCGCCCGAGTCATGGCACTCGACGCCGCGTCCTTCGACGCCCTCACCTTCGACTGCTACGGCACGCTCGTGGACTGGGCCGACGGCCTCTCGTCGGCCCTGCAGCCCATCCTTCAGGACCACGACGTGGAGGTGGGCGACGACGAGCTCTTCCGCCTCTACGGCCGGTTCGAGAAAGACGCAGAGGCCGGCCCGTACGTCCCCTACCGCGAGGTGCTGCGGCGGGTCACGCGGCGGCTCGGGGACCATTTCGGCTTCACCCCGACCAACGCCGAGCTCGAGCGCGTCGCCGACTCGGTGGGACGGTGGCCCGTCTTCGACGACACGAACGCGGCCCTCGGGCGGCTGGGCGAGCACGTCCGCCTCGCGGTGGTCTCGAACGTCGACGACGCCCTCTTCCACGAAACTGCCCGCCAGTTCCCCGTTTCGTTCGACGAGGTGATCACCGCCGAGCAGGTGGGGGCCTACAAACCGGCCCTGGAGCCCTTGGAGGCGGCCTTCACCCGCCTCGGCGTGCCGCCCAATCGGCTGCTACACGTGGCGCAGAGCGTCTACCACGACGTGAACCCCGCCGGCCGACTGGGCCTCTCCTGCGTGTGGGTCCAGCGCTACGGGACCCGCTTCGACCCGCCGACGCCGCAGACCGAGCCTACGGAGACGGTCCCCAACCTCGCCACCCTCGCCGACCGCCTCCTCGACGCCTCATGAGCGACGTTCTCCTTCTCCAACACGTGCGCCCGGAGCCGCCGGGCACGATCGCCGAGGCCCTGAGCGCCCACGGCGTGCCGCACCGCACCGTGCGGGTGTACCGCGACGAGCCGGTCCCCGACCGCCTCGACGCCGACGGCCTCGTGGTGATGGGCGGCCCGATGGGCGTGGGCGACCTCGACGCCCGGCCGCACCTCGCCCAGGAGTGTGCGTTGATTGAACAGGCGCTGGACCAGGACCGGCCCGTGCTCGGCGTGTGCCTCGGCAGCCAGCTGCTGGCCCACGTCCTCGGGGCCGACGTGCACGCCGCCCCGCAGACGGAAATTGGGTGGGGCGAGGTGACGCTCACGGACGCCGCGGCCGCGGACCCGCTCTTCGAAGACGTCGACGCTCCGTTCACCGCGTTTCACTGGCACGGCGACGTCTTCGACCTGCCGGGCGGGGCCGTGCGCCTTGTACAGACTGACTCCACTGAGACGCAGGCCTTCCGCCACGGCGACCGGGCCTACGGCCTGCTCTTCCACCTCGAGGTGACGCCCAAGACGGTGGCGTGGATGACGACGGCCTTCCAGGACGAACTGGCCGAGGAGGGGCTCGACGGCGCCGCGATCCGGCGGGACGCCATGACGCACGAGCCGGCCCTGCGCGAGACGGCGGGCACCGTGTTCGGCCGGTGGGCGGATCTCGTCGAAGACTCGTCCGCTGCCCGTGAATAACGATCTCCTATCGCCCGATCCCGCCATGACCGACACGTCCGATTACCAGCCCGTCGCGTGCAGCCTCTACGACGACCTCGGCCTCCGCCTGATGCGGGGCACGGCCTCCCGACTGGTGGTCGAGGGCGACGACGGCCCCGAGACGCTGGAGACGACCATCGACGACCTCTACACCCAGAGTGACGCCGAGTACCTGCGGCTGGAGAACGGCCGCACGGTTCGGCTCGACCGGATTGTGGAGGTGGAGGACATCGACTGAGACCCCCTCGATGACGGTCGCCCCTGGCGATCTACGAGACTTTTATCGCCTGAGCAACTTCTCCTTCTTCGGCGGGGCGCACCTGGTCGGGGCGGAGATCGACGACGGCCCGCGTTTCTCCCGTCAAGTACGTAAATTCAGCGGTGTATCCTACGGGGCCGGCGTAGTCCTCCCGGTTGTCGGGGTCGTGCGTCATCACAATGGTTCCGAGGTCCCCAGCGTGAAGCCCATGTTCGGGGAGATCCTCGGTCAGTACGAAACGGTCCAGTTCGTCCATTACTCAATCGGATACGCCGTGACAAGTCGTGGAAACGATTCCCCAGTGCGTATCATCCAGACGCTTCGAACGACTGCACCAGAGAGAGGTCCCTCTACAACGTACGTCGTGCCGTGCCGGGTTTCCTCTGTTCGGACAACGGAGCCGTCAGCATGCTCCATACCGATCCGTGAAGAAATACATGAAGACCGTTTCCGCGCATATGAGGCTCGGTCCGCCGCCCACCGCAGAAATCGTTCAGAGACTTTTGCACGGATCGGTAAGGTCGTCGCGAAGCTGTTTCCAGTCGGTACCATATCGCCCGGCAAAAAATGCGCTCTTCCCTTTTGAATCCAGGTGATTTCGATTCAACAAGTATTCGGTGAGTTTACGCCGATCAATGTGCGCCTCGTGCCGATGCGGGAGGCCCATGTCCGGATGGCGTTCTCGAACTTTGCATCTCAACTGTAAATTATGCCACTTCCCTCTGACCTTTCAATCGACCGCGAGCGGCTGGTCGACCAGCTTGCCGACCTCGTCCGCCTCGACTCCACCAACCCCGGCCTGGTCCCCGACGGGGCCGGGGAGGCGGAAGTCGCCGAATCCGTCGCGGACGCGATGCGCGACCTGGGGCTCGACGTCGAGGTGTGGGAACCCGAGCCGGGCCGCCCCAACGTGGTCGGCGTGTGGCCCGGCACGGGCGGCGGGCGGTCGCTGATGCTCAACGCGCACACCGACACGGTCGGCGTCGAGGGGATGGCCGATCCGTTCACGCCCCGCGTCGAGGACGGGCGGATGTACGGGCGCGGCACGCAGGACATGAAGGGAAGCCTCGCCGCGCAGCTGGCCGCCGTCCGGGCCCTGCGGGCCGCGGGCGTCGCCCTCGACGGCGATGTGATCGTAGCGGCCGTCATCGATGAGGAGCACGAGAGCCGCGGCACGGAGGCGGTCGTGGAGCGGTACGACGCCGACGGAGCGGTCGTGACCGAGCCGACGGACCTGAAGCTGGTCCTCGCGCACAAGGGGTTCGCATGGATCGACGTCGAGACCCGCGGCCGCGCCGCCCACGGGAGCCGACCCGACGAGGGCGTCGACGCGAACATGCACATGGGCCGCGTTCTAACCCGCCTCGACCGACTGGAGCAGGCCCTCCGGCGTCGGGACGAGCACCGCCTCGTGGGCGCGCCCTCCCTCCACGCCGCCCAGATCGAGGGCGGCGTTGCGTCGAGCGTCTACGCCGCCCACTGCCGGCTCCGGGTCGAGCGGCGCACGATTCCCGGCGAGACGGCCGACGCGGCGCAGGGGGAGGTCCAGTCGATCCTCGACGCCGTGACCGACGACGATCCGGCCGTCGACGCCTCCTGCACGCTCGCGTTCTCCCGGCGCCCGTTCGAGGGGGCGGCCGACAGCGCGGTCGCGGAAGCCGTTCGGGTCGGCGGGGCAGACGTGATGGGGCACACCCCGCCGGACGCGGGGCAGACGTTCTGGACCGACGCGGCCCTCCTGTCGGAGGCCGGGACGGAAACCGTCGTGCTGGGGCCGGTGGGCGAGGGCCTGCACACGACCGAAGAGTGGGTCGACCTCGACTCGGTCGTCGACCTGGCGGAGGTGCTCGCGCGAACGGCCCGCCGCTACTGCTCGGCGTAATGCCGCGTCCCGCGGCGGAACTCGGGTGTGGACGGGACGCGTGGAGGAATGGAGGGACGACACGCCCGCGCATCTGTTGCTCCGGCCCCCACGTCCGAACGGTGCCTGCCCCCGAGCAGATCGAGGGCGGGCGGAGTTCGTGGAAGACTCCTCCCGACCTACTGCGTGCTGAGGGCCGCGGCCCGCCGGAGGGCCGCCTGGGCGTCTACGATGCCGCCGGTGCGGGACAGCTGGCCGAAGGGCACCTTCTCGGAGCCGCCGGGACGCGTGACCATCGTGTCCGGGAAGGTGGTGGCCGTCTCCAGGATGATCGAGCGGACCCGTGCGACCGGGAGCTCCGGGAAGTAGGCCATGATGAGGGCCGCCACGCCCGAGACCATCGGGGCCGCCATGCTCGTGCCGTCGCTCTGCTCGTACTGGTCGTTCGGGACCGTCGAGTAGATGGCCCGGCCGGGCGCAAAGACGTCGACGCTCTTCGCGCCGTAGTTGCTGAACGGGGCCACCAGGTTCGGCGGCGCCTTCCAGCTCGAGGCGCCCACCTCGATCCAGAGCTGGGCCTGGCCGCCGTTGAGGTAGGTCCGTGTCGGGTAGTTCTCCGTGGTGTCGAGGTTGGCGCCGTCGTTGCCGGCCGCGTGGACCATGAGGACGCCCAGCGAGTCGGCGTACCGCACCGCGGCGTCGACCACCTCCTTGTACGGCGAGTACCCCTTGCCGAAGCTCATGTTGATGACGTCGGCCCCGTTCTCCGCGGCGTACCGGATCGCGTTGGCGACGTCCTTGTCCCGCTCGTCGCCGTTCGGGACCGCCCGCACCGACATCACGCGGACGGGAGCGGCCACCCCGTTGATGCCGACGCTGTTGTTGCGGACGGCGCCGACGATGCCGCTCACGTGCGTCCCGTGGTGCGGGTCGGGGCCCTCGACGTCGCTGTTGCCGTAGTAGCGCTCGGTCTTGTCCGAATAGTCGTCTCCGACGATGGGCCGGGGGTTGAAGTCCGGGTTGTAGTTGTACTTGACCCGGCGCTTCAGGCTGTCGTAGTAGTCGTAGATGTCCTGGGGCGACAGATTCTGCCGGTAAAAGTACAGCAAAATGTCCCGGGCCTTCTGGATCTTCGGGTCGCTCGTCGTGAGGGTATCGACGGTTGTGCGGCTCAGCGAGTCGACGCCGAGGTGGTTGGTGAGCACCTTTTCGGAAAACTGGACGGCGTCGCGGGCCTGCCGCACGTTTTTGAGTTCCTTCTTGGCCTTCTGGCGCTTTTGCCGGAATCGCTTCCGAATCGTTTGGAAGCGCCGGTACGCGGCCCGGTTCGAGTCGGCCACCGACGCGGAATCCACGCCCGCGAAGCGCCTGCTGTACTTTACGTAGAGGCGAGTGAGCTCGTAGGTGTCCTGGTTGACGTTCTTGCCGTTCGGGCCCCCGATGAAGTTCCAGCCGTGCCGGTCGTCGACGTATCCGTTGCCGTCGTCGTCCGCGTTGTTGTCGGGCACCTCGTCCCGGTTCGTCCAGGTCGAGGCGGCGAGGTCCTCGTGGTCGATGTCGACGCCCGAGTCGATGATGGCCACGGTGACCGTGTCGCGGGCCGACCGGTCGGCGAGTACCGTCTCGTAGGCCGATCGCGTGGCGAGTCCCGGGATGCGCCCCCGGTCGCCGTCGAGGTGAAACCAGTCGGTCGGGGCCTCCTCCGGTCGTGCGGGGCGCTCGGCCGTCGTGTCGGGGGACGAGGCGGCGGCCGTGCTGGTGTCGGCCGGGGCGCTGGCGGTGGGCTCCGAACTTCCAGTGGGGGCCGGGGTCGTCGTCGGCTGGCTCGAGGTACAGCCCACCAGCAGCAGGGCGAAGAAGGCAGTGGTACAGACGTTGACAAACTTCATGTTCGAGGCCGAGGCGTTCGCTGAAAGAGGAAGGGCGACGCACGCCGTTCTGCGGAACCGGGACGTCCCCGAGAAGTTGCGGGCTCGCCGCTCACGCAAGGATTGGGCCCTGCGGCTGGCGCTGCAGTTCGGGGGGCAGGCCGAAGTGCTCGTCCCGAAATCCCCCCAGTT
The DNA here is from genome assembly GCA_042218975.1 of Salinibacter sp. GTDB lineage: Bacteria > Bacteroidota > Rhodothermia > Rhodothermales > Salinibacteraceae > Salinibacter. Next base: position 5,804 of record JBDGQP010000213.1, on the reverse strand, counting down.
CGTCGAGGGTTTCGTTGGAGAGGCGCTGCACGAGCGCCTCCACGGCCGGGCCCCCAATCAGGAGCGGGAGGTGGCCAAGCAGCAGCTTGTCGCCCCGGCAGTGGGCCAGGAGCTGGTATTCCTGGAGTTCGGCCCGCGGGGTGTCGTGCACGATACAGCGCCGGGTCCACCGCTCCGGGTCCGTCGTGTCCGCCTCGAGGAGGGCCGCCGAGCGGTCGCCGACGTCGATGTGCGCCTCGAGATACGACTGACACCGGCGCTTCGACAGCGCCGAGAACGACAGGCTGAGGTTCGCGTGGCAGCGCATGCAGAGGGCGTACCCGAAGACGGTCTCCTTTACGTCGTAGTCCTCGAAGGTGCGGTACCCCTTTTCGATCACGTAGTCGACCGGGCCCTCGCGGAGGGCCCGCTCACAGGCGAGGCACTCCTCGAATGGGGCCTCGGTCTCTTCGGCGTAGAAGGTGGGGGGGATGGGAACCCGTTTCGGAAGCACAGGCGGGAGCAGGGGAGGGGAAGCAGAGCGTTGAGACGGAAATCCCTGCCCGCTTGTAGACCGTCCGTCCGGGAAAGTTCGGAGACGGGCTCGCGGCCGGCCCCGGCAGCGCCGTCGCGCTACGACGCCAGGCGCTTCCGAGCGGCCACGTGGGCGGGGGGCTCCACGTCGGGCGGGAGGTCGAGACGGAGGGCGAGGGCCTCCAGCTGCTCGGGGTCGACCCAGTCCGGCGACTTCACCATCGGCTCCTGGCCGCTCTGGTTCTTGGGAAAGGCGATGACGTCCCGAAGCGAGTCGGCCCCGGCCAGCAGCATGACGAGGCGGTCGAGCCCGAGGGCGATGCCCCCATGAGGCGGGGCGCCGTAGCGGAGCGCGTCGAGCAGGAAGCCGAACCGCTCCTGCGCCTCCTCGGGCCCGATGCCGAGCAGGTCGAAGATCCGCTCCTGCGTCGAGCGGGTGTGGATGCGGATGGAGCCGCCGCCGATCTCGTTGCCGTTGAGCACGAGGTCGTAGGCCCGGGCCTGGACGGCCTCCGGGTTGTCGTCGAGGGCGTCGAGATCGTCGGGCTGGGGGGCCGTGAAGGGGTGGTGCATCGACACGTACCGCCCGGCCTCCTGGTCGTACTCCACGAGTGGGAAGTCGGTGATCCAGACGAACTGGTCGGGCCCCGTACCGGGATCGGGGCGCAGGCCCAACTGCTCGCCAAGGTGGAGGCGCAGCTGGCCGGCCTGTTCGTAGACGGTGGGCGCGTGCCCGGCCAGGACGAGCATGAGGTCGCCGGCGCCGGCCCCGATCTGCTCGGCGGCGGCGCGGCCGTATTTCTCGGGCATCGCGTCGGTGCTCAGGTTCTGCGTCATTCCCGAGCCGTCCGACGGGAACTGGAAGTAGATGAGCCCGGCGGCCCCGATCTCGCCGGTCACGTGCTCCTCGAGGCGGTCCATGGCGGCGCGGCCCGTGTCGCCGGCGTCGGGCACCCGCAGGGCGACGATGTGGCCGCCGTCGTCGACGATCGACTCGAAGACGCGGAAGCCGCTGCCCGCAAACGCGTCGGAGACGTCGTGGAGCTTCAGGTCGAAGCGGAGGTCCGGCTTGTCGGTGCCGTAGGTGCGGAGGGCCTCCTCGTAGGGCATCCGCGGGAACGGGGTCTCGAGATCGGTGTCCTCCAGGTCGGCCCAGAGGGTCGCCATCAGTCCCTCGGTTAGCTCGTAGACCTGCTCCTCGGTGGCGAACGTCATCTCCACGTCGATCTGGGTGAACTCCGGCTGGCGGTCGGCCCGTAGGTCCTCGTCGCGGAAGCACTTCACGATCTGGACGTAGCGGTCCATCCCGCCCACCATGAGGAGTTGCTTGTACGTCTGCGGCGACTGGCGCAGCGCGTAGAAGCGCCCGGGCTGCAGGCGGCTGGGGACGAGGAAGTCGCGCGCGCCCTCCGGGGTCGACTTCATGAGCACCGGCGTCTCGACCTCCACGAAGTCGTTGTCGTCGAAGTAGCGGCGGGTGGTCTGGTAGAGGCGGTGGCGCAGGACGAGGTTCTCCTGTAGGGCCGGCCGCCGCAGGTCGAGGTAGCGGTGCTTCAGGCGCAAGTCCTCGTTGGTGTCCATCTGCCGCTCCTCGTGGGCACTTACGAGGAAGGGGGGCGTCTCGGCCGTGTTGAGGACGTTCAGTTCCTGGGCCTTCACCTCGATCCGACCGGTGGCCAGGTCCGGATTGACCATTTCGTCGCCTCGAGGCCGGACTCCCCCTCGCACGCTGATGACGTCCTCCCGGCGGAGCCGCCCGGCGGCCTCGTAGGCCGCCTCGTTGTCCTGCGGCGAAAAGACGACCTGCGTGAGGCCGTACCGGTCCCGCAGGTCCACGAACACGAGCCCGCCGTGGTCGCGCCGGGTGTCGACCCATCCTTTCAGGATGACCTCCGTGCCCTCGTCGTCGGCCCGAAGGGCGCCGCACGTGTGGGAGCGGGGGCCGTGGGTGTCGGGGGCAATGAGGTCGGCGCGGGACTGGTCGGCCATGGGCACGGTTGGGTTGCGAGAAACCGGTGATCGAAACGAGACGACGTCGCGGAGGGAATGTTGCCCGCCATCAAAAAGCTACGAACCGCAACGATCAAATCAATCCCCGGTTCGGGCTGAGGGCAATCTAGACATAGAATTAGACAGAGCGGATCCTGGCCGCTATCTTCGTGCCGTTCTTGCCGGGCCACTTCCCGCGCGGGCCCTTCGCCTGGACTTCCACCAATTCCCAGACCCCGATGGCTACGAGCGACCCGGACGATGCGATGCAGGACGGGGGCGGCCGCCCCGCAACGGACGCCGGCGTAGCGACCGCGGCCCAACGTCAGGACTTCTTCGGGCACCCGCGGGGCCTTTCGACCCTCTTCTTCACCGAGCTGTGGGAGCGGTTCAGCTACTACGGGCTCCGCGCGCTGCTGGTGCTCTTCATGACCGCCCCGGCCGGGGCCGCGGCGGCGAACCCGGGACTGGGGTTCGAGACCGAGAAGGCCACCGCCATCTACGGGCTCTACACGGCGTTTGTCTACCTGCTGGCGCTGCCCGGCGGCTGGGTGGCCGACAACATCTGGGGCCAGCGGCGCTCGGTGTTCGTGGGCGGATGTGTGATCGCGGCGGGCCACTTCGCGATGGCGATGCCCGCCCTGGGGCTTCCCGACGTGACGTTTTTCTACCTCGGGCTGGTGCTCATCGTCATCGGCACCGGGCTCCTCAAGCCCAACATCAGCACGATGGTCGGCGACCTCTACCCGGAAGGCGGGGCACGGCGGGACGCGGGCTTCTCGGTCTTCTACATGGGCATCAACTTCGGGGCGATCCTCGGGCCCACGCTCTGTGGCTTTCTGGGCGAGGGGTACAGCTGGCACTGGGGATTTTCGCTGGCCGGATTCGGGATGCTCGCGGGGCTGATCTCCTACAAGCTGGGCGCGGCCAATCTGGGCGACGCGGGCCTGCTCGACGCCGACGACGAGGCGGCCGTGCAGCGCAAGAGCCGAAACTTCTACCTCACCGCCGCGGCCGTGGCCGCCGCCATCGTCGCCTTTGCGTTCCTGGCGACGTCCGGCGTCATCGCCGTGACGCTCACGCAGGTGGCCGAGGCCGTGGGCGTCGGCATCATCATCGTCACGGTGCTCTTCTTCGCCTACCTGACGCTGGGAAGCAGGGGGGCGGGCGGCCTGGTGGCGTTTTTCGTCCTCGCGTCCGTGCTGGCGGCGCAGTTCGTGGACGGGGCGGCCTTCGCCTCGCAGATCGGTGTGGGGGCGACGGTCTTGCTCTTTGTCCTCGTGAGCATCGGGCGGATGGCCGCGCCTCGGTTCGAGATGGCGCGGAAGAAAAAGCGGCTGCTCGTCATCTTCTGGCTATTCCTGCTCTCGGCCCTGTTCTGGTCGGGCTTCGAGCAGGCGGGCTCCTCGCTCAACCTCTTCGCCCGCGACCTCACCGCCCGCGGGTTCGGGCCCTTCGCCCTGTCGCAGACGACGGCGCTCGTCCTCACGGTGCTCGTCATCGGCGTCCCCGCGGCCTACATCGGCTACCGCATGTTTCGGCGAGAGAACCTGTGGTGGGTGGGGAAGGCCGGGGTGAGCCTCCTGGGCGCGCTCGTGGTGGGCTTCCTCGGCTACGTGGCCTACCAGATGGCGGCGGGCTGGACGATGCCGGCCAGCATCCTGCAGAACATCAACCCGACGTTCATCGTCCTCCTGGCTCCGGTCTTCGGGAGCCTATGGACGTGGCTTGCACACCGCGACGCCAATCCCTCCATCCCGGTGAAGTTTGCGCTGGGCCTCTTCGGGCTGGCGGCGGGCTTCTTCGTGATTGCGTGGGGCGCCACCCAGGCCTCCGCCGAGAACCCGGTGGGAGCACACTGGTTGGTTGTCACCTACTTCCTGCACACCTGCGGGGAGCTGTGCCTCTCGCCGGTGGGCCTCTCCTCGATGACGAAGCTGGCGCCGGAGGATCGGGTGGGGCAGATGATGGGCGTTTGGTTCGTCTCCACCGCGCTGGGGAACCTCATCGCCGGCCTCATCGCCGGGCAGCTGGAGGGGCTGAATCCCTCGGGCCTTTTCCTGACGGTCGCCATCATCGTCGGGGGCGGCGGCCTCATCGCGCTGCTGGCCGCCCCGCCGGTCAAGCGACTGATGGGCGACGTGGAGTGAGCGGGGGAACGGTAGAGGGGGGCTGGGTTCCGGGTTTTGGGTTGAGAGTTGCGAGTCAGTTGCGCGTCATGAGTTCCGAGTTATGAGTCCCAAGCCATGCGGTTTGAGTCATGAGGTGCGGATCGCGAGGGGGAAGGAAACGGCCACCGATGGCGTGCGCGGGTATGTTTTCTATGCCTCAAGGTCCGGAAATGGCCAACCCGAAACGCTGTGCCTGCCCCCCGAAATGTCCCAACGCACAAAATGCCCCAATGAAAAATGATCGACGTTGCGATTTCGCGCCTGCCCCACGCCGAGGGCCTCGGCCTCCCCGCCCACGAGACCGACGCCAGCGCGGGGCTGGACCTGCGGGCGGCCGTGCCCGAGGAGGACCCGACCACACTTCCGCCCGGCGGCCGCGCCCTGCTTCCCACTGGCCTGAAGATCGCGTTGCCCCAGGGCTACGAGGGACAGGTACGGCCCCGCAGCGGCCTGGCCCACCGTCACGGCGTGACGGTCCTCAACAGCCCCGGCACCATCGACGCCGACTACCGGGGGGAGGTGAAGGTGCTCCTCGTCAACCACGGTGCCGAGCCGTTTGCGGTGGCGCGCGGCATGCGGATCGCGCAGCTGGTGGTGGCCCGGCACGCCCGCGTCGCCTGGGTCGAGCAGGAGGCCCTGGAGGAGACGGTGCGCGGCCCCGGCGGCTTCGGGTCGACGGGCACCGAGTAGGCCGCGCCGCTCCGAGGCCTGCTCGACGGCTCCGGGGACGGCCTCCAGGGTGCTGTCGGGCGAGGACGTGGGGGCGGCGGACGGTCCCATCGCGGACGACAGGCCACCGGCGAGGAGAACGGGGAAGAGGAGACGGCACGGTACATCCCGTCGCGGGCCTCCTGCACATCCCGGACTGGAAGCCAACGAAAAAGCCGACCGAGACCCGGAGAAAGTGGGCCCCGGCCGGCGAGAAGTGACCGAGAGGAGAAATGGAACGGCCAAGGAGATGAAGGACCGGCGGCCTATCCCACCAACAGGCACCGGCTGTCCGTGCGACCGCTGGCCCACAGTCGCAGGAGGAAGACACCGCTCGACAGACTGTCGTCGCCTCCCGACGAGACGATCACGCCCGAGGAGGCGGCTGCGGCCGGCGGCATCCTCACCAAGGTGTAGATTATG
>JBDGQP010000212.1:0-6821 GCA_042218975.1 Salinibacter sp. | reverse complement strand
TCACCGTCCTCGGGCCCGACGACGCCGACTGGGACCAGCTCGTGCTCGACTACGTCACCAAGGACCGCGACGATCACCGGCTGCTCAAAAAGGCCGAGGACATCGACACCACCGACTGGGACGAGACCGACTGGGTGGACGGAGACGCCGACCCCCTCGATCCGTCGGCCTACGGGCCCACGGGGGGCTACGGGCGAACGGGAAAGGACGGGCGTGCGGCCTCGGGCGACGGGGCGAGCCTGCCGCCGATGGCGGAGGTGAAGGGCTACACCGCTCCCTCCAACACCGAGACGCCGGACCTGGCCGCCGCCTTCGGCGCCCTCGAGAAGAGCGACGCGGTGTACGACGCCCTCACTCGCCGGGAGCCGTCCGCCGACGCCCCGGGCCACTTCGGTCGCGTCCGCGTGCAGGGCGATACCATTACCCTCGACGAGCCGATCCCCTTCGTCGAGCACGACGGCTACGCGGCGGACCTGTGGGGCCACGGCGGCGAGATCGTGTTCGTCGAGGAGACGGCCACCCGCGAGGATGTGCGCCTCCTGCAGGCCGAGGCCGGGCTGGAGTTTATCTCGTACACCGACGCCGAGATCGTCGCGCGCTACAAGAATATCCACCTGCGCTGGACCCCGGACGCGGGCGCCGAGATCATCGTCCCCACCACGCAGCGAGACGTGTTCGAGGAGCTCTTCGTGGGGACGTGGCTCCGCGAGGCCGACGCCTCGGCCCCGGTCGCCTTTCCGACCCCGGTGCTGGCCCGCCTCGGTGCCCCTCGGGCCGGCGTCGTCGAGGCACGGCACGCGGGTGAGCCCATCGCCACCCCCTACTTTGCCGGCGTCTTCGACTACTGGCAGCGCGACGAGGTCGACGACGCCGAGGCCGACGACATCCCCGGGTACGCCCAGTTCATGAACTACGCCGAGGACCACGCCGACCGGCTCCTGCTCGAGAACGACAGCGCCTTTGCGCTCCTCGACGGACTGATGATCGGCTTTGTCGGGGCGGAGAACGATCACTTCGCGGTGTCGGTCACGGGCCCGTTTGCCTCTGAACTCGGCGCCTACCTGCAGGACTGGCTTCCCAACTCGCGGCTCTCCCTCGGCCGGAAGGGAGAGGTCCGCCTCCCCGCTACGACGCTTACGCGAGAAAAGGGATTCCGCGTGGCGCGGCCGTCCGAGGATCGGCCCAATCCCAGCAAGACGCTCGTCCGCGTCGAGAACGGGGTCAAGAGCATCGTCCGCGACGGCCGCCTCACGGTCGGCGCCCGGCTCGCGTGGACGCAGATCTCGGCGGGCCGCGTTGCCCGCATCATCGAGCAGATCGACCACACAGTGGACGAGCTCGCCGCCTAGCCGCCCGATCGCCCGCTGGCGGGGCGCCCCCGGCCCTGGTGGCGCCCGCCTCTTCCTCACCACCGACCCAAAACCGACATGGCGGAGGACCCGTCCCCCGACACCGACGTCCCGGACGAGCAGACCCCCACTGATCCCGCGGTCGAGCGCGCCTGGCGGCCCGGCCCGGCCTCCGCGTCGGCGTCCGACGCGCCGCCCGAGCCCGACCCCACGCCCGATGCCCCGTCGGGCCCAGAGGGGGAGGCCGAGCGTCCGCCCACGGAGGAGGGCCCGGCCGACGGGACAACGCCCCGGCCCACCGAGCAGGGCCCACCCGCCGAGCCCCCCGCGGAAGAGGCCCCGACGCCACCGGAGAGCGGGCACCGGCCCGACGCGGAGGACGGCTCGCGACCCAGCGACGAGCCGGTCGCCGACGACCCACCCCGGGACGCGTCTGCGCCCGAAGAGGGCCCCGATCCCTCCACCTCGGCGGCGCCTCCCTCGCCCGACGCATCCCCCTCGACGACGTCTTCCGCCCCCGCGCCGAACGACGACGCCCCCCGCACCGGGGAGGCGGCCGACGGCGACGCCCCCGACCGGGAGGCGGCCCGCGAGGACGGGAAGCAGATCAACGAGGAGGCCTTCGCGGACGCCGCGGACGAGCGCTCCTGGACCGATCGCCTCGACGAAACCGATGACCGCCCCGACGCGGCCCGGGCCCACGATCCCGACCGCGACGACTTCTACACCGATCAGCGCCACGGCGTCCACGGGGCCGAGCAGATCGAGGAGGAGATTCAGGACTTCGTCCACGAAACCAACGACGGCCCGGCGGGCACCGACTGGACGCCCGCCCAGGTCGAGGCCCGCAAGACGGCGACCATGTTCGCGATTCTCGTGAGCAAGGTAGCCGAGGACATGAGCTACCAGCGGCAGCCGGGGGACGAGTTCTGGGACCCGCGCAAGATCATGCGCCGGCAGATCGACAACCGCCCCCTCCGCCACTGCAAGATGGACTACACGAAGCGGCGGCTGGCGCTCCTCGTGGACACCTCGCCCTCCTGCCGGGACGAAGCCGTCTTCTACTCGAAAATCGCGTCGGGGGCGATGCTCCGCGACGACATCGACATCTTCCTCTGCCCGAACGGGCGGATCGATGCCCGCTTCGACCCGGAGCCGATGCGGTTCGTGGACGACGACCGGGGAGGCGACTGGGCCCTCGACGGGCGGACGGTCCTCTACTTCACCGACTGGGACGGGGCGGACGAGATCGTGACCCACTCCCGGGCCTGCAACCTGTACTGGTTCGACAACTGTTCGCCGGGGGACTACTGGGAGAGCTCGCGGGACCGCTACCAGCGGGTGCGCCTGCAGTATCGGGGGCGGCACTTTCACTGTCCCGACCCGGACGCCTTCCAGCGGCTCGCCCGCAAAATCCGGCCCTAGATCTTCTCCTCGGCCACCGTATCGAGCGGCACCCGCCGCACGGCGTCGGTCATCCAGCAGCCCTCGTGGGGCGGGGACGACTGCCGCGACAGGCGGAACAGGTAGCCGACGCGCCCCTCGCTCTCGGTCTGGAGGATGACCCCAATGCGGGCCGTGCCGTCCTCCACCTCCGCCTCGCTGTAGGTGGCCCCCTGATGGTCGATCATGGGGCCGTAGGCCGGCGTGTCGAACAGGGTCTTGAACCGGCGGAGCGGGCCGGTGACGCGCTTGTTGTCGGGGGACGCGAAGTTGAAGGCGGCTTCGATGCCGGCGTCCTCACGCGGCTCGTCGTTGCGGCCCAGGGCGTCGACCTGGAGGCGGACGACCTCCTTCGCGGAGAGGTCGGGCGAGGGCTCGGGCAGCGTGTCGGCGGGGGCGGACATGGGCGGTCGGGGGGCGGTCGGCGGCGCATCGGAAGAGCGGGCGTCCGGGCCGTCGGGGCCCGTCCCGGCGGCGATTGCCACGGGAACCATCAGCAGAGAAAGGAGCGTGTGCATCGGTCGGGGGCGGGGGGGGAAGTTAGTTGGGGGCGTCGTTGGCGGGCGACTCGGTCGGGGACGCGTCCGCCCCGATGGTCTCCAGCGCCCGGAGGGCCTCGGTCGGGACCGCGAAGATGACGGTGTTCGAGTCGTCGCTGCTGAGGCTGTTGAGCGTCTGGAGGGTGCGCAGGTGCAGGGCGCCCTCTTCTTTGTTGAGCGTGCCCGCGGCGTCGGCCATGTTCTGGGCGGCCTCCAGTTCGCCTTCGGCCTGGATGGTCACGGCCCGGCGCTCCCGCTCGGCCTCGGCCTGCCGGGCGATGACCCGCTTCATGTTCTCCGCCAGGATGATGTCCTTCAGCTCCACGGACTGCACCTCGATGCCCCACGGGTCGGTGGCCTCGTCGATGATCTCGCGGATCTGGCGGGAGATGCGCTCCCGCTCGGCCAGGAGGGCGTCGAGGTCGACCTCCCCCACGATGTTGCGCATCGTGGTCTGGGCGAGTTGCTGGGTGGCGTACATGTACTGCTCGACCTCCAGGATGGCCTTCTTCGCGTCGCGCACCTGGTAGTAGATGACCGCGTCGATCTCGACGGTCACGTTGTCGCGGGTGATGCTCTCCTGGCGCGGCACGTCGACGGCCTTGACGCGCATGTCGACCCGTTCCCAGGACTGGATTAGCGGGATCACCGTCCGCAGCCCCGGGTCAAGCACGCCGACGAACTGACCGAGCGTAAACTTGACGCCCCGCTCGTATTCTTTCACGACCTTGAAGGTGCGGGTGACGGCCGCGCCCACGAGGAGAAGGAGGAGGCCGAGCGCGTAGTACGTGATCATGGCGAGGGGCGGGCCCGGTGCGCAGCGTGGCCCTGTGCTATTCGTTGACCGTGACAACAATCGTACCTCGGAACGGCGGAGGTGCTCCTACGAGAGCCTTCAGATGCCAGTCTCTTTACACCGGGCCCACAGCGGCCGTCTCCTCACTCCTGCTCCCATGTGCCCTGCTCCCGGACGGCAAGGTCCCTCCACCCCTGTCCTCCTCTCATGTGGGGCAGGATGGCTCCTGGAAGGCACAAGGCCCGCCGTCATTCGATTCCCATCTCCCGAGCGATCGCCCTGGACACCGACCGCGGAACTGTCTCGGGCAGGGGGCGTGCAGCCTCCTGAGTGTCGCCGCCGAGCGGCGCCGCGGCGATGGGCCCGTAGCTCAGTTGGTTAGAGCAGTCGACTCATAATCGATCGGTCGTGGGTTCGAGTCCCGCCGGGCCCACCCTCATTTCGCCTAAACCCTTGATTACTAAAGGCATATCTACCCAAAGGTATAATATTTCTCCGCGTGATGGAGGAGTTGGAAGAGAGCACCGCGGCAGAGACAGGGGCAGCATTGCAATAATGCGGCGATGAGTTCCGGTTCGCGGAAAGGAAACGCTGCCGATACTGCAGCCCCCCGTGCCCTCACTCGAGTCCTGACTGATCCCTACTTGGAGTGTCCGGTATGGCTGACGGTAGGCCGAAGACCATTCAGATCTTCCTTCCCGACGGAAACGCCCGGAGCATCCGCATTGCGGAAATCACGAGCCGGACCGTCCAGGCCGTTCAGATCCCACGGCAGAAGCTCCAGCATGCAGAGACGCGCGATGAGGTCCGTCGCGTCGGGGTATATTTCCTTTTCGGCGACGTTGGGGACGATGCCAGCAAGCCGCCGGCTTACGTCGGGGAGGCGGAGAATTGCTTCGAGCGCATCGCAGGCCATCACCGGCAGAGGGGCTTCTGGACGACGGCCGTCACCATCACCTCGAAGACCCGGAGCTTCACGAAAGCCCACGCCCGGCGCCTCGAGTACGACTGCATTCGGCAGGCCCAGGAGGCCGAGCGGTTTCGCCTGCAGAACACGCAGACGCCGACGGAGCCGCACATTCCTGAGCCGATGCTCGCGGAGCTGAGGGACAACTTCGGCACGGTCCAAACCCTCCTTTCGATGCTCGGCTTTCCGATCCTTGATCCCCTTGTCTCCTCTGGAGGCGAGCAGGAAAACGAGCCTGCCCTGCTCCACTGCAGGGGAAAGGGAGCCGAGGCCACAGGTGCGTACACCGAAGACGGCCTTGTTGTCTACTCCGGCTCCCAGGCCCGCCTTGACCCGGTGCCGTCAATCACAGAATCTGTCCAACGGCGACGCGAAAACCTGCAGGAGGAAGGGGTGCTGGACGTAGAGAACGGAGCCCTGGTCTTCCAGCAGGACCATGCATTCAATTCCCCAAGCGGAGCGGCTGGGGTAGTACTTGGACGATCAAGTAACGGCTGGCGCGACTGGGTCGACGACGATGGGCGGACACTCGACGAGATTGAGCGGCAGTGATTAGAGAACCGACTTCAGGCTCTCCAATACCGAAGCTAACTGGAAATTCTCCAGCGACTTGTGTCAGTCACCCATCTGATGTCGGAATAAATATCTGAGCACTAAGAACTCGGCGAAGGAACTACTATTGGGCCGAAAGTAGGTTGATACAGACCCCTTCATTTCGCTCTCTCTACAGACTGCGCACTGCGGTCGAATTGCTCTCTGAAAATGCTCCAAAGGACCTCGACGATGAACGCCTTCCTCGACGAACTTACCGACGCGGTGGCTGCGTAGCACGGGCCCCTTCCGACATATCTCCGCGACCATGCCCACGCTCGACGACATACGAGACCAGCTCCGGGCCGAGCTGCCCTACCTGCGCGAGCGCTACGACGTGGACCGCCTCGGCATCTGCGGCTCCTACGTGCGGGGCGAACACACCGACGATAGTGACCTGGATCTGCTCGTGACCTACACCGAAACGCCCGATCTGTTCGAAATGGTCAATCTGAAACGTCACCTCGAAGACACGCTGGACGTTTCCGTCGATCTCGGAATGCCCGGTGCCCTCAAGGACGGACCGGCCGCTGATAACATCCGCCGGGAGGTGGAATACCTATGAGCCGCAGCCAGAAGCAGTACCTCCTCGACATTCTCGACGCAATGGACAAGGCCCGTTGCTTCGTCGAGGACGTGACGTTTGAGGACCTGGAGAGCGATCATCGAACCCAATTTGCTCTCCAGCGGGCCTTCGAAATCATTGGGGAGGCAACCAAGCACCTCGACGACGACCTTCGAGAGGAATACGACGAGGTGCCGTGGAATGACATGGCCGGCATGCGCGACATGCTCATCCATGAGTATTTTGCCGTGGATCTCACAGTGGTCTGGGACACCGTCCACAACCGCTTCACGGAGGTACAACCCCGGCTCCGTCAGATTCTGGACGAGATATCGGACGACGAGTCCACGCCGTAGCCCCGCTAAGGGATGACTTGGACGCCACTCTTGACGGGTCTAACGACGGTCTTTTCGCCGACGCAGCACCACGGGCGACCCTGCCCGTCTCCGTCGGGGCCCGGTCACGACCCCGCCTCCACGTACGTGACAATCGACCGCGCCGGGACCGACAGCGTATCCCCCGGCCGTAGGCGCTGTACCCGCTGGAATAGGGATTGCTCAAACCATGTAGT
>JBDGQP010000211.1:1776-7418 GCA_042218975.1 Salinibacter sp. | reverse complement strand
GCATAATCAGCCGTCAAAATAACCCTCAATACTTCAATTGGCAACTGGTATAACCCTTCCGCCTGTCGGTCTTCTACTGGCTGCGTGTGGGCGGCGGTCCTCCTGAAGCCGGCCGACGAGCACGCGCACCCTTTTCCCACTCACAAGCCCACCCGACAGTATGTCTCGCTACTCCTCGTTCCTCTGTACGGCCCTCTTGACAATGGGTCTCGTACTCACAGGCTGCGACTCCTCCGGCTCGGCCGGCGAGAGCGGCGCCCTGGAGCTGCGCATGAGCGGCGCCTCGACCTCGCAGACGGCCACCCGCTCCCCTACCACGAAGATGCCGAGTACCCCGACGGCGTCGAACGTAGACACCGCCTACGTGACCATCGATAAGATTTCTATCGTCCCCACGGAGGACTCTACCAAGGGCGACTCGACGGAGGTCGGCGTCACGGCGCTGACCGACTCCAACTTCACGGTGGACCTCAAGAACCTGCAGAGCGGCGTCGACGCCGTACTTCCCGAGATCGAGATTCCCGCCGGCTCGTACAGCCAGCTCCGACTGGTGACCGCGGACGAGGCGCAGGTTTCGTTCGCCAGCACGAATGGCACCCAGCCCGTTATGATTGCCAGCGGGCAGCAGACCGGCCTGAAGCTGAACTTCGATCCCTTCACCATCGGGGGCGCAGACGACCGCGTCGAGATTACGGTGAACTGGGACGTCGAGGAGTCCCTCAAGGGGGCCCCGCAGGGCCAGTACGTGATCACGCCCGCGATCAACGGCGCCACCGTGAACGTGACGAGCGTCGGCAACTAGGCTGCTCGCCGCCGCCCTTCGACCGCCGAGATCGGGGCGGGCGTCGGGGGTCCCGACGACCGCCCTGGCGGCCCGGCGGAAGTAGGTGTGGCATCGTCGCCTCATGTGACGAACTTATGTAACGAATATGTAACGAAGACGTGTCCGCGCCGGGGCGGGGGCGGTGCGGTCCCGCTGGCATGCATCCTGCTTGGCAGTAGGCTCGACCGATCGGCCTCCCAATCGGTCTCCGTCACCGGTCTTTCCCGATGCACGTGTTCCGATGCCCGACGACAATACTGCCGACGCGGCGTGCGCGCGCCAGGTCCAGGAGGGGGACCGCGACGCGTTCCGCGTTCTCATCGAACGGTACGACGGTATGGTGTTCGACCTCACCCACCAGTACGCCGAGACCCCGGCCGACGCCGAGGACCTCGCGCAGGACGTGTTTACACGAGCCTACCGTCGGATTGGCGACCTGGAGAACCCGGACCGGTTCTCGTCCTGGCTCTACGGCATCGCGCTCAACCGATGCCGCGACTACGCCAAGAACGTCCGGCGCGACACCTACGCCTTCAGCCATACCGAGGAGCAAGACGGGGCCGATGCCCTGGCCACAAACACCCGGTCGCAGGACGAGGCGCTCGTGGCCGAGGAACGGGGCGAGCAGTTGTGGGCCGCTCTCGAGGAGCTGTCCCCGACCTACGCGACGCCGTTCCTCCTGAAATACCGGGACGGGATGACGTATAAGGCCATGTCGAAACGGATGGACGTGTCGGTCAGCGCGCTGAAGGTGCGCGTGCACCGCGCCCGCAAGAAGCTTCGCAACCTGCTGGACTCCCCATGAACGACGTCGACCCCGACCTTCTCGTACGGCGGTTCGTGGACGGCGACCTGCCGGCCCCGGAGACCCAGCGGGCCCTGCACCGCATCGCCGACGACCCTGAGGCCCGCGAGCTGCTCCGGTTTGAGCTGCAAATGACGCAGGATCTCGCCGCCTCCGCGTCGGCGGAGCCGCCGGAGGCCTTCGTGGACGAGACGATGGCCGCGCTCCCCGACGCCCCGGACGCCGCCTCGGCCCCGTCTTTCCGGGAGCGGCTGGCCGCGTGGTGGCGCTCGGCGACGGCGCCGGTGGCGCTGGAGATCCGCCCTCTCGCCCTCGCGGTCGGGGCGCTGCTTCTGTGCGTCGTAGCGTGGATCGCCTGGCCGGCGGCCCCGACGGCCCCCTCGCCGTCTGCCCGGAGGGCATCAACGCCTCCCGCCGAGCAGACGCCCTCGTCCTCGTCGTCTGTACAGCGAGCCTCGACCGCCTCGTCGCAAGACGACGGAGCCACGGTATGGATTCGATTCATGTACACGAACAGCACCGCCGACTCGGTGGCCGTGGCGGGCGACTTTAGCCAGTGGAATCCGATCCCGCTCTCCCCCCGCACGGTGAACGGCGAGACGGTGTGGACGGGACTGGTCCCCGTCTCCCGGGGTGAACACGAATACCAGTTCGTGATTAACGGAGAGCGGTGGGTGACCGACCCGCTCGCTCCGGTGAAACGGAGTGACGGGTTCGGCGCCAAGAACGCCGTGCTCGACATCTAGGGGCGTGCGGGACCGGGCCGCGTGCCCCCTCCACGCTGGGCCTTGCGGAACGGACCCGCTCTCATGTGGCGCCTTCTCCTCCTTATCGGACTTCTCATCGGCACGGGCACCGGGCCCGCAGGGGCCCAGGAGTGGAGCGGCACCGCCGGCCTCGGCCTCTCCGGCGGGCACCAGACGAACCTCTACCTGGACCCGGTGCTCGGGACCTGGAATCCCGATGTACAGACGTTCTTTCTTGCGGTCACCCCGCAGCTGGGGCTTACCCGCACCGCCCGCCGCACCCGCATCGACCTGACGGTCCGCGGCCGCCTGAACCCCCGCCGCAGCGACGTCCCGCAACTTACGCAGAGCACCCTCCGGGTGCGCCACCGCCTCGGGCCCAACTGGGCGCTGGGCCTCGTGGGCGGGGGCACCCGCTACCGCTATCCCGCTTTTCGGGAAGCCGTCGGGACGGCCCGCGACAGTTGGTGGGCGCTTCCGTCCCTCCGATGGACCCCAACGAACAAGACCGTGCTCACCCTCCGCACCGGACTGACCCAGCGCTTCGAGCGCCTGCCGACCCTGACCGACCGGCAGACGAGCGGCCTCGTGTCCCTCCGGGCCACGCACTGGCTGTCCGATCGGGTCCAGGGCGGGGTGGAGATGCACTACAGCGACGGCCGCGCCTCCGCGGCGGAGACGGGCTTCGGCGGCTCGGGGGGCACGCTCCGCGCCACGTACTGGCCCACCGATGCCGTATCGATCCGCGGCGCCGTGGCCCTTGAGCAGCTGCGGTACGAGACCCTTCGCCCGCCGAGCACGATCCGCGACCGGCTAGCACGCGCCGGCCTCACGGTTAAGTGGACGCCGTACTCCGCCCTCACCCTGTTTGGGCGGGCCCGGGCCCTGACCGCCGACCTCGGGGCCGGTGCCGCCCGCACCGACGTGCACGTGTCCGCCGGGCTGCGCCTCCGGGCGCGACGGGTGCTCGGCGGTACGGCCGCTGCCCCCCTTCGGCGCCGCGTCTGCGAGTCGACCGAGAACGGGGTTCGCCTTCGCGTGCCCTACGAGGGCGCGGGGACACTCCACGTGACCGGGGACTTTAACAACTGGTCGCTGCCCGGCGTGCCGCTGCGTCCGGCCGGCGACGACACCTGGCAGGCAACCCTCGACCTTCCTGCGGGGCGGTACGCGTACCGCCTCCGCGTCGTCCGAAACGGCGCCGGACGGTGGCTCGACCTTCCCTCCTACGCGAAGACCGCCGAGGATCCGTTCGGGGGGACCAATGGCGTATGCATAGTCCAGTAAGACCATGACCTGCTTTGCCTCGACGGGGACGTATCGGACCGCCCGGCCGTGGTTGGGCGTGGCCCTCAGCGTCACGCTCTTCGCGCTCGTCCTGCCGACGAGCGCGTGGGGGCAGTCGCCGGTGCCGTCCCTCATCGAACAGGGGCAGAAGGCCGGGGCCGACGCCGACCTCCTGCGCACCGTCGCCACCCGTGCCCGGGAGGCGGGCTACAGTGCCCAGGCAACGGCCGACCTCCTCCGGCCCGCCATTGCCCTGGCGGAGCAGGGCCTGCCCGCCACGCCCCTGATGAACAAGGCCCTCGAGGGGCTCGCCAAGCAGGTCCCGACTGCCCGCATGACGCCCGTCCTCCGGCAACTGCGCACCCACACCCAGAAGGCAGGGGCCCTCGTGTCGACGTGGAGTTCGCAGAAGAGCACGCAGGCGCTTCTGGGCCGGTCGGGGCCCCTGTCCCGGGCCGAGCAGAATCGGCTCATCACGACCATCGCCGAGGCTCGGCAGCAGAATCTTCCGCGTCCGGCCGTCAAGCAGTTCCTCAATCAGCTTCCCGACGCGGTCCAGCGCCGCCCCGTCTCGCTCTCGAAGGTCACGACGGCCGTCGGCACGATGCCCGACCTCCCGGCCGCCCGGAAGAACCCGACCCTTGCCCGGGAGCTTCTCACCGCGGCCCTGAATGCGGGGTACGACGCCGAGTCGCTCCGGCGGCTCCCGGCGGCCCTCGAACAGGCGCGGCGCACCACCCAGCGCCCGACGACCGCCATTGCGCGGGGCGCGGCCCGGGCCATCACGAAGGGCACGCCCGCCTCCACTGTCCTCCGCAGCTTGTTTCGGGGATCGATTCCGGGCGGCGGGCCGCCAGCGGGCGCCGGGCCCGGCCCGCCGAGCAGCCCGCCGGGGCAGGGCAAGCCCCCCGGCGCGGGTGGACGCCCTCCCGATGCCGATCCGCCCGACAATCCGGGGGGGGGGCAATCCCCCCGCCACCCCGCCGAGCGGGCCGCCCTCCGGAGGCGGAGGCTAGCGCCCCCGGCCTGGGTCCCTGCCCCGGCCCAGTGTGCTCTCGTCGGATCGGCCCGCCGTCGGGGGCGCCGCCGGTCCGTTCCCGTAACGAAGACGGCAGTATCCGCACCAACCCTCCCGACGCGGACGGCAACGAGGGGCTCTGGGAGGAAGGCCCCCTCGGCCGCCTGTGCTCCCGACGCGTCCCCGAAAAATCCTGCCGGATCGACGTCGGGCCTTACCTGCAAACCCGGGTCCTCTGACGACGTGACGGGCCGTGCCGTCCTCTTTATCCGCTTTTGACGAGTTCGCCTGGCATTTTCCCCGCTGGTCCCCATTTTGCTGCACAATAAATCAGAAACCGTACTCGTTTGGGAACACGTAAGCTGATGCCTGATTCGTAACACTTTCCGTTTGCGATTCAGGTGCACAGTTCCGACCGTGTTTATTACTCATTATGGTACGGGCCCTGTGCACTCGGCACCTTCGATACCCTCCGGGATTAACACAACGACTTACATGGCGAAAGACAAGGCAGAAGTAGTCACACAGAAGACGGCCTCCGCGGAACGGTCGGCTCACAACAGCCAGCATGAGGCCCTCCAAGAGATGAGCGACGAGGATCTCATGTCGCAGTTTCAGGCCGGTACGGTTGAGGCCTTCAACATTCTCGTGGAGCGGTATTCCGACCGGCTCATGCAGTATCTGTACCGGTTTCTCGGGGACATGAAGCGTTGCGAGGACCTGTTGCAGGAAACCTTCCTCCGCGTGCACCGCAACCGGCACTCCTACCGCCGGATTGCGAAGTTCTCGACGTGGCTCTACACCATTGCCGGCAACCTTGCCCGCTCGGAGTACCGGAAGCGGAAGCGACGCCGGATGCAGTCGATCCAGTCCGTAAACCGGGACAATGAGGAGTACGAAATGGAGATCCCGGACGAGTCGTTCTCGCCGGACAAGCACGCGGAGAGCACCATCCAGGACCAC
>JBDGQP010000211.1:0-1766 GCA_042218975.1 Salinibacter sp. | reverse complement strand
ACATCCAGGAGGCGATGAACGAGATTCCGCCCGCCTTCCGCGAGGTCGTGGTGCTGCGGGACATCCAGCAGCTCGCGTACGACGAGATTGCGGAGATCACCGGGCTGCCAATGGGCACGGTGAAGAGCCGCATCAACCGGGGCCGGACGAAGCTGCAGGCCCTTCTGGAGGACGTGTATCCGTTCCAGGACGAGTCGTAGTCCGCATCCGGGACGTCTTCTGTGACCCGGACCCTCGACTTTTCTGTAGAGCGACACGCCGGATCCCCCAGGGGGTCCGGCGTTTTCTTTTGCGGGCGGCTCCACCCCGAAGGCGCCAAGGCGGGGCTGTACGCAGGCCGCTTCGATCAGGGGCACGCCCCCTGCGAACGGAGCGCGCACGCTGGGGACCTGCTCCACCGCACCGTCGATACGGTCGCGGGTGGATCGACGAGCCCGGTGCCCTCCCTACTCTTGTACACCGGCGCCGACGTACTGGCTGTCCACTGCGAGGGTGCGCAGCGACGACCGAGCGGGGCCGTCGTGCACCCGCTGCGAAGGCCGCGTCCCCGAGCCGGGGACGGAGTGTAGAAGGGCACACCTCCATGGTGGCCGTCGGCCGCCGGAGAGCCGATCCGCCCCCTGCAGGGGAGACTCATCCGGAGTCGTCGCCGTTCGTCTCCGGGTCGAGGATCTCGTCGATGCGCACGAGCGCGTCCTCGAGGTGGATGCCCGTCCGGTAGTCATCCACCCGACGCAGGGCCTCCTCGATGTCTCCCCGCAGAATCCGGAGCTCGCTCCGCACGTAGGCGCGGATGTCCGACTGGCTGACGTCGACGGGCGTCTGGATCATGTAGTCCTCGTATCCCTCCGGGACGTTGTTCGACTCGACCTCGGCGGTCATGAGGTGCTCCATCTGCTCGAGGTAGCCGCGCTGCAGGTTGCGTCGGTAGGGCCCGATCGGGGCCCCCTCCCCGAGCTCGCGCCAGACGCCGGTGCGAAGGTCCTCGAACATCGCGCCGAGCGAGTAGGGGGTGTCGGACACCGCCTCTGCCTCCAGGAGACGGGCCAGGCGCTGCGGACGAAGCAGCAGCTTGAGCGTGCTCACCTGTGCCTCCCGAATCCGGTTCAGCGCGCCCGAAGCCTCAAACCGGCGCAGCACGTCGGCCTCGATGAGCCACTTTGGGGTCCGGAACGCCTGTCGGTTGAGGAACTGAAGGGCCGCCTTCTGCTGCGGGGCGGGCACCGGCTCGTAGACCGGCCCGTCCTGCTCGTAGGTCTTGTAGGTTTCGTAGACGCCCCCAACGTGGCGGGCGGCGTGGTTCAGGTAGCGCCCCCACTGGTTCACGACCGATCCGTAGAGTTCCTCCATCTCGGCGTAGGTCTCGCCGTCCGCGCGCGTCCAGGTCACGAGGTTCGGCACGATCCGCTTCAGGTTCGCGACCCCGAGGCTGCCCGCCGCCACGGCGTTCCGCCCGAGGTCTTCGCTCTGCGACCGGGGATCGACCGGCTCGAGGGTCTGCCGCCCGTAGAAGTAGCGGGGATCCCCCGCGCGCTCGAGGATCATCTCGTCGAGGGCCTGGGCGCGCGCCTGCGCCCCGTCCGCCTCCGGCATCGCCCGGTAGCCCCACTGGATGGACCACCGGTCGTACGCCCCGATCTGGGGGACGAATCGCTCGACGCCGTCGCCCGGCTGGGCGATGTAGTTGAACCGGGCGTAGTCCATGATGGACGGGGCCGTGCCGTGGGTCGACGTGTAGGACGGCGAGCGGAGCGAGTCGACCGGCA
>JBDGQP010000210.1:0-8399 GCA_042218975.1 Salinibacter sp. | reverse complement strand
CGTTGACGAGGGCCCGGGCCAGCCCCACGCGCTGCTGCATCCCCCCGCTCAGCTCACTGGGATTGCTGTCCTCGTACCCCTCCAGCCCGACGAGATCGAGTGTGCGCCGCGCCTTTGCCCGGCGCTGGTCTTTGTCCATCCCGCTGACCTCCAGCCCGTACTCGACGTTGCCCAGCACGCTCCGGTGGGGAAAGAGGCCGAAGTTCTGAAAGACCATCGACATTCGCGTGCGCCGGATCTCGCGGAGCTCCTCATCGTCGAACGCGGTCACCTCTTCCCCCCGAATGTGAACCGTACCGAAGGTTGGTTCGATGAGCCGGTTCACGCACCGAAGGAGCGTCGACTTCCCGCTTCCCGACAGCCCCATCACGACGAAGATTTCCTGCTCCTCCACCTCGAAGGTGGCGTCGTTGACCGCGATGACAGAACCCGTCTCCGCCTTCACCTCGGCCTTCGACAGATTCTCCTCCCGCGCAAGCCGTCGTGCCTCTTCCGGGTCGTCGCCGAAAATTTTCCAGAGCTCCTTCACCTCAATGGCTGCCATGACAAGGTCCGGTCTTTGGGCGAAGCTAGTGCGGAACGAGAGCGTCGTACTCGTCCTGTCGAGTTTCCCCGTGCCCCCCTTTGTGACGAGCGTACTTACTTAACACCCCAGGGACGTCGTGTTTGCCAAAACGTGGGGGATTCCCCGATAAACTCCTCACTTTCATGTAACCTTGTTGGGAGAACCTGAAAAGTGCCTCTTTTTCTCCACGTCCGGGGCCACGGCGCCCGTGGCGTTCGGGTTGGTCGGTCCCGACTGTAGGGGGAGCACCCACACGTCGTGTCGTGAATCCATTACGGAATGAGCACGCCCGTCTATTAACAATGTCGGTGCTGGCCGTTATACTTGGAAGTGCAATGTTCCTCTACACGTTCTCTCACAAGCCCCCGTTTCTTTCATGAGCACTGAATCCAGCGACCGCGTATCTCGGCGCCGGTTCCTCCAGTCCGTCGGGGTCGCCGGCGTCGTGGGCGCCGGCAGCACCCTGCTCGCCGCGTGCGGCGGCTCCGATGACTCGGGCGGCAGCTCGTCGGGTAGCAGCTCGTCGGGCGACGGCTCCGCATCCGCTTCGGCCAGTTGCTCGGATCTCTCGAGCCTGTCGGACGCGGAGAAGAAGCAGCGTAGCCAGATGGTGAAGTCGCTGCAGTACGTCGAGGAGTCGCCCCAGGACAACAAGAACTGCGCGAACTGTTCGCTCTACATCAAGAGCGAGTACGGTGAGGGCTGCGGCGGATGCCAGCTGTTCCCCGGCCCCGTGGCCGCGAAGGGATACTGCAACTCCTGGGCACCCGCCACCTGACGGCCCTCCCCGTCCGCGAGGTCGGGAGGATCGTGACCGTCCCTGCCCGGACGAGCCTCGGCCGGCGCGACCCGCTCCCTCGTTTGGCGGGTGGGGCCCCACGAGCGGAGGAGGCCCCACCCCCCAATCGGGACGAGCCGAAGGGAAGCGGCGAGCCTCCCGCCGATTCTGCCTGCGACCTGGGTGACCGCCCTGATCGCACGCGTCGGTTCCGAAGGCACAACGACTGCGGATCGGTCGGGGCCCGCCGTTCTTCCGCCGCACGCTCCGGACCGCCCCCTACCACTAAGACCAGAGACCGCCGGCGGCGAGCATGGTCGAACGCCGGGACGACCTCCGGGGGCGTGGGGCCTCTTCCGGCTTTTTCTCATCACTGTCCCCTGTCCCATGTCCACCGACGCTTCTGCTTCCTCCGGCGCCTCTCCCTCCCAGGCAGGAGGCGAGGATGACGGCATCGTCCGCGAGATTTCGCTTGAGGAGTTCGACCCTGTCGGGACCCTTGCCGTCAACGGGGCTTACTTCCTGTTGCTGCTGGTCCTCTACGCCCTGATGTACTTCGTTGAGTTTGCCGGCCGGAGCCCGTCGATCATCGAGTAGCGGACCCCCCACTCGCACTGTGGGCCCGACAACGAGAAGAGGCGTCTCTTCCCCACCCCCTTGTGTAGGCCCCTCTTGTAAAATTGCTGTAAACTAATGCACATACATCGGTTCGAGAAGCTCTGGATCGGCCTTTCGCTCTTTCTCATCGCGTGCTTCATCGGCATCGTGATGTTCGGCTTCACGGTGCTGGACCTGAAGGTGCCAGGGGGCAGCCGGACGGGCAAGACGGTCGACCCGACGACCGTCATGACGAAAGGCCCCTTCTCCGAGCCCGGAGTGCGCCGGACCGACGACGGCGAGTACGAGGTCTACATGCTTGCCCAGAAGTTCCTCTTCCGGCCGGGCTCCGGCCGGCCGCTGACGCTGCCGCGGGGCCAGCGGGTGACCTTCCACATCACGAGCCCGGACGTCATCCATGGGTTTGAGGTCGTGGGCACCAACATCAACGCCATGGCCATTCCCGGTCAGATCGCGACCTTCACGACGATCTTTCCGAAGACCGGCACCTACGGGGTCATCTGCCACGAGTACTGCGGCGCCGCCCACCACACGATGCAGGGCCAGATCAAGGTGGTCTCCCCCTCGAAGTTCGACGAGAGCAATCTCGTAAGCGCCAGTGCCGACTGACGCCGGCGGAAGTCGCCGCCCCGGCCTCCTCTCCGTCGCACTGCCTCTTCCCGGCGTCAACGTTGAACGCAATCCGCTAGCACGACGACGCTCCAACCCGGAAACGCCACAATCAATGACTTTCGTCGACCGCTATCCCGACGCCACGCGCCTGGTCAAGGCGTCTTTCATCGTCGCCTTCTCCGCCCTCGCCATCGGCGGGCTGTTCGGCCTCATCCAGGCCCTGCACCGCACCGGCACGTTCCGGGGGATTATTTCTTCGGTACAGTACTACGATGTGCTCACGGGCCACGGCGTGCTGCTGGCGCTCGTCTTCACGACCTTCTTCATCGTGGGCCTCTACCAGTGGGGCGTTGCTCGCAGCCTCGAGCGCGAGCCCGAGAGCATGACGTTTGCCTGGAGCTGGTTCTGGATGATGACGGTGGGCACGGTGCTCACGACCATCGCCATCGTCGGGGGCCTCATTCCCGGTAGTGAGATCAGCGCCGCGGTGCTCTACACCTTCTATCCCCCGCTGCAGGCGCACCCGCTCTTTTACATTGGCGCCGCGCTGCTGGTGGTGGGCTCCTGGCTGGCGGCCGCCGACTGGTTCTGGTCCTTCCGCAGGTGGCGGCAGGACAACCCCGACGCCACAATCCCGCTGCAGACCTACATGGTGCTCTTCACGATGCTCATGTGGTACATCTGCTCGCTCGGGGTGGCCCTGGAGGTGGTGGTTCTTCTCATTCCCTGGTCGCTCGGGCTCGTGACCAACATCGACCCGCTGCTGCCGCGCACCCTGTTCTGGTACTTCGGTCACGCGGTGGTCTACTTCTGGCTGCTGCCGGCTTACTTCGTCTGGTACTCCATCCTCCCGAAGCTCTCGGGGGGACGGCTCTTCAGCGACTCGCTCACGCGGATCGTCTTCATCCTCTTCCTGCTGCTGTCCACGCCCATCGGCTTCCACCACCAGTACGCCGACCCCGGCATCAACCTCGGGTACAAGATGTGGGCGGTCGTTTCGACACTGCTGATCCTACTGCCGAGTCTCATGACGGCCTTTACCGTCATCTCCAGCATGGAGCACGGGGCCCGGCAGCGCGGGGGCGAGGGCTACTTCGCGTGGATGGGGGCGCTGCCGTGGAACCGGCCCGCGTTCGTGGGCTGCGCGCTGGCCGGCATCATGTTCGCCGCCGGCGGCTTCAGCGGCATGATCAACGCGTCGCTGAACATCGACATGCTGATCCACAACACCGCCTGGATCCCCGGTCACTTCCACCTCACGGTGGGCACGGCCACGGCGCTCACCTTCATGGCCATCACGTACTGGATCCTGCCCCAACTCACGGGGCGCACCCTCAAGTTCAAGAAGCTGGCCCTCGCGCAGCCCTACACCTGGTTCGTGGGCATGACCCTCATGTCCAACGCCCTCCACCGCGCCGGGCTGGCCGGCATTCCGCGGCGCGTCTCGGAGCCGGAGTACCGGACAGTGACCTACGACCCTCCCTTCGGCACAGTGGCCGAGATGCAGTGGCAGGTCGCCCTCGGCGGCACCATCCTGTTCCTCTCACTGCTCTTCTTCCTGGTGGTTGTCGTCGCCAGCTGGCGCGGCGGCGACAAGGTCGACAAGCCCGTCGACGACACGCTGCCCCCGCCGCTGAGCGGCCCCGAGCACTCGCCGAAGATCCTCGACAACATGAAGCTGTGGATCGGGATCGCCGTGGTGCTGGTGCTTCTGGCCTACACGCTGCCGCTGGCCGACATGGTGATGAACGGCCTCTTCGCCCCGGGCGCGCCGCCCTCGCCGGTGTAGGGTCATGAGTAGAGGGGTCATGAGTGAAGGAGTCATGAGTAGGGGAGTCATGAGTAGGGGAGTCACGAGTGCAGGAGTCGCGAGGAGATCCCTGCACTCCCTCGTGACTGGTTTTCTCATGACTGGTTTTCTCGTGACTGGTTTTCTCGTGACCAGTTCTCTCGTGACTGCTCGGAGGACCGGGTGACAGGGCTGGCGACAGCCGTTCGACAGGCACGTCCTTCTCCACGAACGAACTCCAGCGTTGGGTACTTCCTCGTCTTCCGACTCGACCAGCGCCGCGTCCGGGCCGCCGTCGCCTGAGGCGTCGGGGCCGTACGAGAAGTGGCTAGTCCGTATTCTGCTGACCCTCGCGTTCGGCCTCGCCTTCGGAATTGAGGGCATGACGTTGATTCGTTCCTTCGTCCTCGACGACGCGGACGGCGGGGCCGACGCAGCGCAGACCGCCAGCCGCCGCTCCACGCTTCGGGAGGGGGCGGCCCTGGTCCCTTCGGTCGCGCCGACTGTCCGCGTGCGCCGGCTTCGGGTGCGGGCCACGGATCAGGCGTGGACCTTCACCCTGGTCGCCCGGCCCGACAGCGCCCGCACCCGGCCCGTCAGCCTCTCGCTCGACCGTCTCACCACGAGCGACGGCTCCGTCCTCACCACTGCGCCGAGCCACACCTGGGCCCCGGCCGACACGACTTCGCTGGTGGCGTCCTGGACCCTCCCGGTCGGCCAGCGACCGGACGCCCTCACGGTGACGGCCACCGTCCCGGTCGGCCCCGACTCCACCGTCTCGGCCACCCGCACGATGGACGTCGGGCACGTGCCGGTGCGGGTGCAGTGACGGGGGATCGGCACGCGCTGGGGCTGTGCGGCCCCTGCTGTTTGCCCCTTCCCGTCCGCAGGTGGCATTCCGGCGCACAACGAATCTCGGACCCGGAGGCGGGGGCGTCCACGACACCCGGCACGCGGTCTATGCGGAACAGGCATCGGCCGACGAACGCCGCGCCTTACAGCAACGGACGCGACGTCCGGCGCATTCGGCCGGAGGCCCCCACCGTGCCATCTGTTCGCTGAAGGCCCCTACCCGCGACGGTCCCCCACAGCGAACCGCCGCGCCGAGTTGCCCACCACCAGCAGGCTGCTGGCGGCCATGGCGAGGGCGGCGGCGAGCGGATTGAGCGCCCCGGCGACCGCCAGTGGGATGGCGACGGCGTTGTAGCCGAAGGCCCAGCCCAGGTTCTGCCGGACGCGGCGGCGCGTGCGGCGGGCCAGGGCGAGGGCCTCGGGGAGGCGGGTGAGGTCGTCGTCGAGAAGCACGACGTCGGCGGAGTCGGCCGCGAGGGCGGTGGGGCCGAACGCCACGCCGAGGTCGGCGTCGGCCAGCGCCGGGGCGTCGTTGCTGCCGTCGCCCACCATGGCCACCGCCCCGTGCTCGGCGCGCCACTGCTGGAGGAGCGCCCGCTTCGCCTCGGGCCGCACCTCGGCGAAGGCCGCGTCGATCCGGGGGTCCGCGCGCAGCGGGGCCACGGCGGCCTCGTGGTCGCCGGTGCACACGGCGATGCGGACGCGGCCGTGGAGTCGGTCGAGCACGGCGTCGGCCTCCGGGCGGATCGCGTCGCCCACCACGAAGAGGCCGCGCGCCTCGCCGTCCCACCCGACCACGACGGGCACCTGCGCGTTCTCGGTCGCCGCCGCGGCCCGGTCGGCCAGCCGGGTCGGCACTGCGCCGCCGCGCGACCGGTACGCCTCCGGGTGCCCTACGAAGACGCGCGCCCCGTCGACCGTTGCCACGATGCCGCGCGGATGCGTCGCGACGTCGTGGGCCTCGGCGTCCGCGGCGGGCCCCGAGCCGGCGACGGCCGTGCCCACCGGGTGGGCCGACCACTGCTCGACGGCCCGCCCCCGTCGCAGCGCCGCGGCGGGGCCGGTCGTGTCCACGACCTCCATCTGTCCGGTGGTGAGGGTGCCGGTCTTGTCGAACGCGACCACCGAGAGGTCGGCGGCCCGCTCGAAGGCGCCCGCGTGCTTCACGACGACGCGGCGCTCGAGGCCGGCGCGCGTCCCGGCGGCCACGGCCAGCGGCGTGGCGAGGCCGAGTGCGCAGGGGCACGACACGATGAGGACGGTGAGACCGCTCAGGAGGGCGGAGGGCAGGGACGCGCCCAGCGCGAGCTGGAGCGCGCCCCCTCCCACCCCCAGCACCAGGACGAGCGGGACGAAGAGCGACGCCAGGCGGTCGGCCACCTGCTGCGTGCCGGGCGTGGAGGCCTGCACCGTCCACATGAGCCGCACGAGGCGGTCGAGCGTGCTCCGGGCGTCCTCGCCGACCCGCACGTCGACCGCGTTCGTCTGCACCACGCTCCCCCCGATGACGGCGTCGCCCGGGCGTTTCGAGACGGGCCGCGCCTCGCCCGTGAGCAGCGATTCGTCGACCGTGGCCCGCCCCTCGACCACCGTGCCGTCGACCGGCACGCGCTCCCCCTGCCGCACCCGGACCCGATCGTCGGGCCGGAGCGCCGCACGGTCAACCGGGTCGACCGCCCCGTCCGGGCCCACGCGGCGGGCGGTCTCGTCCTGCTCCCGCGTAAGGTCGGCCAGGAGGCCCGTGGCCCGCGTCTTGACGCGCCCCTCGACCCACCGCCCCAGCGTCACGACGAAGACGACGACGACGGCCACGTCGAAGTAGACCTCCGTCTCCCCCAGCAGGAGGGCCCCAACGCTGTAGAGGTAGGCGCTCCCGGCCGCGAGCGTCACCAGCAGGTCCATGTTGGGCCGCAGCACGCGCAGGCTCACCCCGGCGCTCCGGAACAGCGGCCAGCCGGTGACGCCGAGCACGACGGTGGTGGCCACCCACACGTTGCCCAGGGCGTAGCGGGCAAACTCTCCTTCGAGGGCCACGACGCCCGTGCCGCCGGCGTAGACCGGGTAGAAGAAGACGACGTACCACACCATGACCATCATGGTGAAGAAGCCGCCGATGAGGAGTCGAGCGACGGTGTCGGAGGCCTCGTCGGGGCCGCCGCGGTCGGGCGACGCGGTGTACGCCCCGCGGGTGAGGAGCGACGCGAGGGCGGCCTCGGACTGCCGGTCCCCGTCGTAGTGCAGGCGCACCATCTCGGAGGCGTAGCTGGCTTCCGCCCGGTGCACGCCGTCGGCCCGCTCGGCGATCGACTCCAGAAAGGCCTCACAGGCCGTGCAGTGCATCCCGTCGACGTGGAGGAAGACCTCCTCGGCGGCGTCGGGCACCGCGGATCCGTCCGGCCTCCCTCCCCCGACGCGCTCCCGGACCGCCTGCGCCTCGTCGGCAGGGAGGTCTCCGAGCGTGCGGGACACCGCCCGACAGCCGGGGCAGCAGAAGGGCCCCTCTCCGTCGTCGGTGGTCACCGGGGGGTCCGGCGTCGGGGCGTCGCAGAGGCGACACCGGTCTGCCGACTCAGACGTGTCGCGGGGCGCCGGCTCGGCCGCCTGGGAGTCGGAAGCGGAGCTCATGGACGGGGCCAGGAGATTGGAGAGGAGAGCCATTGTGAGTACCGGTCCCGATCCGGTCGGGGTCCGCGGCGCCCCGAAAATCGAGCGGTCCTCATCTCGCGTGCCGGAGGCCGGTCCGTCCCGGTCGCGATCGTCCCCCTACCGCCGGTCGTGGGCGCCTCCTAGAATCCAGAACCCGTGTCCCCGGCGGCCCGGCCCGGCCGGGAAACAGGATGCATACACGTGTTACGTTCCTCCGATTCTCGCCCTGCAATCCGGCCAAAACGAGAACTTCTCCCCACCTCCGAGGGTGGATGGAAAGTGTGCCATCCCGGGTTCTCAGGGCCCAAGGCGCGCTTCGGTGTTTTCTTTCTCTAACATGCAACCACGTGAGCACCCCAACGACTCCCGAGTCGGTCTCGACGAGCGTCCTCATCATTGGGGCGGGCGGGGCTGGCCTCCGCACCAGCATTGAACTCGCCCAGCGCGGCGTTGACTGCCTCGTGCTCGGCAAGCGCCCGCACGGCGACGCCCACACCATCTGGGCGGCCGGCGGCATCAATGCCTCGCTCGGCAGCCTC
>JBDGQP010000021.1:0-9507 GCA_042218975.1 Salinibacter sp. | reverse complement strand
CGGGTACGACGCGAGCAACGCCCGCGCCGCGCTCAGGCGGATGCGGGCCGACGAGCGCGAGGGCGAATCACACCCCTGACCACGACCCCGCGGGTCACTCCTCGCGACACCGGCGCCACTCCCGTAACTGCTCGCGGTCGCGGGTGTCCGCCGGCAGCGTCTCGAACCAGTCCGCGTCGGTGATCTCGCCGTCGGGATCCGCGACCCGGAGGTCGGTCCCCTCCGCGCGGGCCTGAAGGACGCGGACATTGTGGCGGAGGGCGCCGAGGTCTACCGTGGCCGTCACCGGCACGAGCGCGTCCTTGTCGGGGGCCGAGCAGTCGATGGGACGAGGGCATGAACCGTGAAGCCAGCGCGCACACGCCGTCTTAGATTTCGCCCCTCGAGATGGTTCCGAGGAGACGGTTGGCCCGGAAGGGCGCGCGTCCCGTTCCGAAGTAGGGTAGGGGCTTCCGGACGGGGCGCCGCGGGGCCGTCCGTGTTGCGAAGGAGGGCCCTCGACGGATACCTTAACAGGCCCCGGTTGCCCAAGCGCCGGACCCGCAGGCTTCTCTTCTCCACGCCCCCCGTCGGTATGCCCCGCCGCCCGTTTCTCATTCTCGCCGCACTCCTCGTCCTGGTCGGGAGCGGACGTGCCCGCGCCCAGTCGGCCGACTCGACGGCCTTCACTCTCGAGGCCATCCACGCCAAGAACACGTTCTCCCCCGAGTCCTTCCGGGGCGGCCGCTGGGCGGACGAGGGGCCGGTCATCACCTACATCGAGCCCGCCGACAGCGGGGACGCCACCCACCTCATGCGGTACAACCTCGAGACCGGGGACAGCACCCGAGTGATCGACGGCACGACCCTCTACGCCGAGGACGTCGGGCGCGTGGTGCCGATCGAGGACTACCAGTTCAGCGAGGAGGGCGACAAGGTGCTCATCTATACCGACTCGAAGCAGGTGTGGCGGGCCAACACGAAGGGGTTCTACTACGTCTACGACCGGTCCGCGGAGACGCTCACCCCGGTGGCCGACCGCAGCGACGGCTACCAGATGTTCGCCAAGTTCAATCCCTCGGCCACGAAGGTGGCGTTTGTCCGGAAGCGAAATCTCTACATGGTGAACCTGGCCACCGGGCGGGAGACGGCCCTCACCACCGACGGCCGCGACGGCAGTATCATCAACGGCACGTTCGACTGGGTCTACGAGGAGGAATTTGGGGTGCGGGACGGCTGGCGATGGGGCCCGAACGGAGAGTACATCGCGTTCTTCAAACTCGACGAGTCCGACACCCGCGAGTTTGCCCTCACCAACTACACGACCCGCTATCCCCAGTACAAGCGATTTCGGTACCCGAAGGCCGGGGAACTGAACAGCGACATCAAAATCGGCGTCGTCGACCTCAGCGCCGTGGACTCCTCGCAGGCCGGCCCGCCCCAGGCGATCCAGTACTTCGACACCCGGACGTGGGATCCCGGCCTCTCGCCCTCCGACGAGCGCACCGACCCCCACGAGTACCTCGCCCGCATGGGCTGGACCCCGACGATCGACGGGCGGCACCGCGTGTGGATGTATCGGCTCAATCGAAAGCAGAACCGGCTCGACCTCCTCTACGGCGACCCGAAGACCGGGACCGTCACCTCCGTCCTCCGGGAAGAGAACGACACCTACCTCGACGTCGGGGACGGGACCCTCACGTTCCTCGACGACGGGAAGCACTTCGTTTTCCTGTCGGAGCGGAGCGGCTACAACCACGCCTACCTCTACCGCAACGACGGCACGAAGCTGGGGCCCATCACGGACGGGACCTGGGAGGTGACCGCCTTCCACGGCGTCGACGAGCAGTCGCTGACCGCCTACTTCACCGCCACGCGGGACACCTCCACCGAGCGGCACCTCTACCGGGCCGGCATCTCGCTCGGCCCCCACGAGGCTGCCATGCCCGCCGAGAAGCTTACCGACCGGCCCGGCTGGCACAACATCAACCTCTCGACGGACCGCCGCTACTACATCGACACCTATTCCCACGCCGGCACCCCGCCCACCTGGACGCTCCACGAGGCCGACGGCACGACGGTGAGGACCCTCGAGGACAATGGGGCTCTCAAGAAGCGCCTCCATCGGCTCGACCTGCCGTCGACGACGTTTACGACCCTCCCGGCGGCCGACGGCACGCCCCTCAACGCGTATATGGTCAGGCCCACCGACTTCGACCCCTCACAGCAGTACCCGGTGCTGATGTACGTCTACGGCGGGCCCGGCATTCAGACCGTCACCGACCGGTGGGGCGGAGCCCGGCACCTGTGGCACCAGTACCTGGCCCGGCGGCACGACGTCGTGGTGGTGAGCGTCGACAACCGCGGCACCGGCGGGCGCGGCAAGGCCTTTCAGGACGTGCCGTACCAGCGCCTCGGCCAGCCGGAGGCGGCCGACCAGATCGCCGCCGCGCAGGCCCTGGCCGACTCCGCGTGGGTCGACGCCGACCGGATCGGGATCTGGGGCTGGAGCTACGGGGGCTACATGACGCTGATGTCGATGCTTACCGGCGAGGGGCCGTCCACCTTCACGGCGGGCCTCTCGGTCGCGCCCGTCACCGACTGGCGCAACTACGACACCATCTACACCGAGCGCTACATGTCCACCCCGCAGGCCAACCCGGACGGCTACAGGAACGGGGCACCGCAGACCTACGCCGACCGGCTGACCGAGGAGCAGGACCTTCTCCTCGCCCACGGCAGCTTCGACGACAACGTGCATCCCCAGAACACCGTCCAGATGATCGACACGCTGCAGGCGGAGGGCAAGCAGTTCCAGTTCATGCTCTACCCGCAGAAGACCCACAGCCTCGCCGGGGCCCCCACGCGCCTGCACCTCTTCCGCATGCTGTCCGACTTCGTGGAGGCCCACCTGGCGACGCCGGCCGAGCCGGTGTCGGCCACGCGGTAGGTCCCGGGCCGCAGCGCCGTTTTGCCGTCATCAACTGCCCTTCCCTCTCGTGGCTACCGACTCCCTGAACGTCGGCGTCGCCCTCGGCGGCGTCGCGCCCGAGCACGAGGTGTCCGTCATTTCGGCCCTGCAGGCGGCCGCCGCCCTCGATCGCGACCGGTACCGGCCCGTGCCCCTCTACATCGCAAAGGACGGGACGTGGTACACCGGCGAGGCGCTCCTGGACGTGGACCGCTACGCCGACCTCGACGCCCTGCTGGACGCGGCCGTGCCCGTGGCGCTCCGCCCCACCCCGCACGGACGCCTCGAGCTTCTCGAGGACCGGGACGCCGGCGCCTTCGCGCGCTTCGCCTACCCCCCGTGCCGCGTGCCCGTCGACGTCATGCTGCTGGGCCTGCACGGCGGGGCCGGCGAGGACGGGGGGCTGCAGGGGCTCTGCGAAACGTTCAACGTGCCCTACACCAGCACCGGGGTCTTCGGCTCGGCCCTCGGCATGGACAAGGTGATGTCGAAGCGCGTCTGTCGCCAGGCCGGCCTCCCGGTGGTCGACTTCGTGGCGTTCCGCGAGAACGACTGGGCCTACCGCGAGGAGGCGGGCCTGGACCGCTGCGAGGCGGAGATCGGCTATCCGATGGTCGTGAAGCCGGCCCGCTGCGGGTCGTCGATCGGCATTGGGCGGGCCGACACGCGCGCCGAACTGGACGCCGCGATCGAGGACGCCTTCCGCTACGACGGCAAGGTGATCGTGGAGCGGGCCGTCGAGGCGATGCGCGAGATCAACTGCTCGGTGCTCGGGGACGCCCACGAGGCCACGCCCAGCGTGCTGGAGGAGCCGACGGCCTCCGACGACGACGAAGAGGTGCTCACCTTCCAGGACAAATACATGGGCGAGGACGAGGACGGGACCAAGAGCGGCGGGCCGGGGGCGAAGGCAACGGACGGCGGGCCCGAGGGCATGGCCGCCCAGGACCGCATCGTGCCGGCACCGCTGTCCGACGAGCGGACCGAGGAGATTCAGGAGATGGCCGTCCGCCTGTTTCACCTCTTCGAATGTGCAGGGGTGGTCCGCATCGACTTCATGATCGACGAGGCGCAGTCGCCCCCCCAGCTCTACTTCAACGAGATCAACACCATCCCCGGCTCCTTCTCCTTCTACCTCTGGGAGCCGTCCGGCGTGCCGTTCGACGAGTTGGTCGGGCGGCTGGTCGAGATTGCCCGGCGGCGCCACCGCGAGCAGAACGGTCGGGTGCGCACCCACGACGCGAACCTCCTCTCCGAAAAGAGCCTGCAGGGCCTCAAGGCCGGAGGCGAATAGGACAGAGACGCTGCGGCCGCGACGGTCGGAGCCACACGACGACGACATGGGCGACTCGGCGGCAATTCTGTTTCACGTTGAACGTTCAACGTTGAAACGTTCGACGCGCCGTGGGCAGGAACAGCGGATTCGGAGCGATGGTTCAATCATGTCTCTTTCACCAATGGGCCGTTGTACCGATAGGCCGCCGTACCATGTCGTTGCGTTGCCTCGCCGGAATCGTCGGACTGCTGGTCGCCCTCGGGACGCCTGCGTCCGGGAACGTCCAGACGTCGACGGACACGACCGCCGCCGACTCGTCGCTCTCGACGGTGCTCAACGATCCGTTCGTGCGGAAAGCGGGGCGGAAGGGCCTCAACCGGCTGTACAACATGCGGTCGGAGAAGGCCCAGGCCCTCTTCCAGAAGATCAACGAGCGCTACCCGAACCACCCGGTCGGGCCGTTCCTGCAGGGACTCAACCTGTGGTGGACCATCATGCTCGACCTGACGGACACGTCCCACGACGAGGCATTCTTCGACAAGATGGACGAGGTCATCGAGCGCTGCGACGAGATTCTCGACGAGAACCCCAACCACTTCGACGCACTGCTCTTCAAGGGCGCGGCCCACGGATTCAAGGCGCGCCTGGCGTCCAACCGGGGCAGCTGGTGGCGGGCCATTCAGAACGGCCGCAAGGCCATCGGCCCGGCCCGGCGCGTGGCCGAGATTGCCCCGAAGGGCAACGGCGACTACGTCTTCGGAAAGGGCCTCTACGACTACTACACCGCGATCCTGGAGGAGGAGTACCCCGCGGTGAAGACCTTCACGTGGATGATTCCGGACGGCAGCCGGAAACGGGGCCTCCGTCTCCTGAAGCGAACGGCCCAGACGGGGCACTACGTGAAGACGGAGGCCATCTACTACCTGACCCAGGTCCACTACCTGTACGAGGAGGACTACAGGGCGGCCCGCCGCTACGTGCGTCGACTGCGGCGGCGCCACCCCGACAACCCGTACTTCCACAACTTCGAGGGCCGGATCCACGCGCGATGGGGCCGCTGGGACCGGGCCCACAAGGTCTTCAGCGAGGTGGTGGCCCGGGCCGAGGCCGGGCGGGCCGGCTACAACGCGCACATGGAGTCGATTGCCCACTACTACCTTGCCCGCGAGCGGCTCTACCGCGGCCAGTACGAGGAGGCCCTCGCGCACCTCGGTCGGCTGGACACGCTCACCACCCGCGATGAGGACGAACGCTTCCGCATTCTCGGCGTCCTCTACGAAGGCATGGTCTACGACGCGATGGGCCAACGCCGGAAGGCGAAGCAGCGGTACCGGGCGGTGCTGTCGATGGACGATCCGGTCGGGGTCCACGACCGGGCCGAGCGCTATCGCTCGGTGCCGTATTCGCGGTCGTAGGGCGGGACGGGCGGCGGGAACGTTGCCCATACGTCACACCTGCGTCCGCAAACAAACAGCGTTGGTCCGGCGTTAAGTACGTGTTGACTTCGACTCCTTCTATCCGGCACGCTTCCCGCCCCATGCGTCTACGCTATACTGAATGGGATCCCGAGCGCCACGGCAGCCAGAAGCCTCTGTTCGAGGAGCTGTTCGATCTCTTCCAGGACCTGCTCGAGCACACGGCCGGCGACGCCGAAGAGGCGCTCGACTGGCTCCGCCAGCTCGACGAGGAGCACGACCTAACCGAGGGCTCCGACAAAACGATCGAGGACTTCGTCGACGAGCTTAAGAAGCGCGGGTACCTCTCGGAAGACGAGGAGACCGGTGAGGTCGAGATTACCGCCCAGACCGAGCGGGCGCTCCGGCGCTCGGCCCTCGAGGAGATCTTCAGCGAGCTCCGCAAGCACGGGCAGGGCGACCACCGCACGCCCTACACCGGCGAGGGGGACGAGCACCTGCCCGAGACACGGGACTGGCGCTTCGGGGACGATGTCTCCCGGCTCGACGTCACCGGCACGCTCTCCAACTCCTTCCGCCGCTCGGGTGTCGGGGACGACTGGGGCCTCTCGCGGGACGACTTCCAGGTCCACAAGACCGATCATCACGCCACCATGTCCACGGTGCTGATGATCGACCTCTCCCACTCGATGGTCCTCTACGGGGAAGACCGCATCACGCCGGCGCGGCGGGTGGCGATGGGACTGGCCGAGCTCATCACGAGCAAGTACCCGAAGGACACGCTCGACATCGTCGCGTTCGGCAACGACGCCTGGGAGATCAGCATCGAGGATCTGCCCTACCTCGACGTGGGGCCGTACTACACCAACACGCGGGCCGGGCTGCGGCGGGCACGCGACCTCCTGCACCGCCGCAACAACCGCAACAAGCAAATCTTTATGATCACCGACGGCAAGCCCAGCTGTCACATCGAGAACGGGGAAATGTACCGGAACGCCTACGGGCTGGACCAGAAGATCGTGAACAAGGTCCTCGACGAAGGGGTCATCTGCCGGCGCCAGGACATCCGGATTACCACCTTCATGATCGCGCGCGATCCGGGACTGCAGGACTTTGTGCGCAAGCTCACGGAAGTGAACCGCGGCCGGGCCTACTACGCGGAGCTCGACGACCTCGGCTCCTTTCTGTTCGAGGATTACGTGCGCAACCGGCGCAAGCACATGCGGTAGCTCGGGAGCTGTCCCCGGGACGGCGGCCCGGGCCCCCGAAACAGCATTCCCCTCGCGGCCGCCAAGAGGCCGTCGACGAGGCGGGCATCGAGATCCCGTTCCCGCACCGCACGCTCTACACGAGGGCGGGAACGGAGGCCTTTCGGGTCGTCGACGGCGCGCCCGATCCCCGACCCGCCGGCCGCGTCACCGCGTGGAGGGAGCGGGCGTCCGGAGCGCCCGCCACACGAGCCAGAGGCCGACCGCCACGGCCGGCAGGCTTAGGAACTGGCCCATGCTCATGCCCAGGGGCAGGGCGAGCTCGAAGTGGGCCTGCTCGACCTTGAACGTCTCCCACAGAATCCGAACCCCGAAGACGAGCGTGAAGAAGAGCCCGATCAGCAGCCCGCGCGGCGTGTCCTCGCCCCATCGCCGGTAGAGGCCCCAGAGCAGCACGAAAATCAGAAAGTACGAGACTGACTCGTAGACCTGCACCGGGTGGCGGGCGGTCTGATCGATGCGTTCGAAAACGACGGCCCAGGGCAGGTCGGCGGGCAGGCCCAGGATTTCGGAGTTGAAGAGGTTGCCGAGGCGGATGAAGCTGCCGGTCAGGGCCACCGGCGCGGCCAGGCGGTCGAGCAGCCACACGAACGGCTGGTCCTCGCGGCCCCGGCAGTAGAGCCAGATGGCGACGGGCACGCCGATGAGGCCGCCGTGGCTCGCGAGCCCGCCCTCCCAGATCGCGATGATTTCGAGGGGATGCGTGAGGTAGTAGCCGGGCGCGTAGAAGAGGATGTGCCCGAGCCGCGCCCCGATAACCGTCCCGCCCAGCAGGTAGAGCAGGAGGACGTCCAGGTCCGTCTCCGGCCGGCCTTCCCGCTGGAAGACGTGCCGCATCAGGTAGAACCCGATCAGAAAGCCCGAGGCGAAGAGCAGCCCGTACCAGCGGGGGGCCAGGGGCCCGAGACGAAAAATCGTAGGGTCGACGTTCCAGTGAATCTGGAGCAGCATAGGGGTGCGTCGTATCGAGGGAAGACCGAAGATCGAGACCGACACGAGAGGGTTCATAGAACCTTTACGTACCGGGCCCGAGCGCCAGAAACTTTGGTTGTTTACATTCGATCTAAATAGACCGCGTTCATTCACGACCCACTCGTCCGCTCCCCAATGGCCTCCGCCGCGTTAGATTCCTCGGCCCTTTTCTCTACCGAGCACGGCACGGTCCACCGGGCGTCCGACGACCGCCTGCGCGTGACGCTGGGCGACCGCGACTGGACGTTCGATCGGGAAGAGCTCCACACCCTCCACGACGCCCTCCAGCCCCTCGCCGCCCAGGTGTATCGGTGTAACTGCGACTGCCGGTGGCAGTTGCGGATGGAGGGGCGCAGCACGATCGTGCTCGGCACCGACGAAGTCCTTCGCCTCCACTCGCTGCTCGACGGAACGGCGGCCATGATAGAGCTCTACGAGCTTCTCGGAGAGACCTCGATTGCCCGGGCCTCCTCAACTCAGTCGTAGGGCGGGGACGTCCCGTCCACCGGCCCCTCCGCGGCCGGGCCCGTCGCCTGCTCACATGCTTCGGGGGGCCGAGATGCCGAGCACCGTGAGCCCGTTCTCGAGGACCGTCTTTGCGGCCAGGGCCAGGTGCATGCGGGCGGTGGCGAGGGCGTCCTCCTCGCCGATGATGCGGCAGTGGTCGTAGAACTGCGAGAAGGCGGTGGCCACGTCGCGCAGGTACGGAGGCACGAAGTGGGGCGCCCGCGCCTCGGCGGCGTTCTGGAGCGCCCGGGGGAAGCGCAGCAGCTCCTTCATGAGGGCGATCTCGTCCTCGTGCGTCAGCAGCGACAGGTCGGCCTCCTCGTCGTACGTGAAGCCCACCTCCTCAGCCTTGTCGATGATCGAGCAGATGCGGGCGTGGGCGTACTGGAGATAGAAGACCGGATTCTTGTCGCTGGCCTCCTGGGCGAGCTCGAGGTCGAAGTTGAGGTGCGTGTCCGGCGAGCGCATGAGAAAGAAGAACCGGGTCACGTCCGCGCCCACCTCGTCGATGAGGTCGTCGAGCGTCACGTAGTTGGCCCGGCGCGTGCTCATCTTTACCGGCTCGTCGCCCCGAACGAGCGTCACGAACTGGTAGAGCACCACCTCGACCCGGTCCGTGTCGTACCCCAGCGCGTCGAGGGCATTGAGGACGTCGGGGTAGGCGGCGTGGTGATCGGCGCCGAAGACATCGATGATGCGATCGAAGCCGCGCTCGAACTTCGTGGTGTGGTAGGCGATGTCGGGCGTGCGGTAGGTCGGCTCGCCGCTCTGCTTGACGAGCACCGTGTCCTTCTCCTTGCCGAACTCGGTGGTGCGGAGCCAGAGGGCGCCGTCCTCCTCGTAGGTGAGGCCCGCCTCCTCAAGCCCGTCGAGCACCGCCTCGACCCGGCCGTCGTCGTGCAGGTCTTGTTCGTTGGCGTAGCCGTCCATCGCGATGTGGAGGCGCGCCAGGGTGCCCTCGATGTCGGCAAAGATCGCGTCCTCGGCGGCGTCCTGAAAGGGGGCCAGCGACTCGGTGGTGAGCAGGGAGGCGCCATGCTCCTCGTAGACCTGCTCGGCGATCTCGACGATGTACGCGCCCAGGTAGCCGTCCTCGGGGAAGGCCTCGGGGACCTCGAC
>JBDGQP010000209.1:0-7517 GCA_042218975.1 Salinibacter sp. | reverse complement strand
GCTTCTGTGCTATCGACATGGGCATTCCCCGCTCCAGTTTGCCAAACTGATCGATGGAAAACCTGCACACGCCGTTAGCTAGGCTCTGATGCTCAAATCGAGATTCTATGTCACGTCCTTCCGAGCGGCACCGGTCGTGGGCCCGATGGGGATGGCTCGTCGCCGTGATCTTCGGTGTCGCGCTCTTGGGGGGGTGCGAGCCCCCGGCGTCCCCCACCGAGGCGCCCCGCCAGTACGACCAACTGGTCCGGCGCGCCCTGGCGCAGTCCAAGGCCCAGGCCGACAGTTCGCTCTTCTGGCTCCGCAACACGGGAAACGCGCGGGCCCGAAGCCTGATGCTCGACCTCGGGGTCGACTACCTCCGCTACAACCGGGGGGACGACGTCCTGTGCGTGTGGTCGGGCGAGGGATTGTGGCCGGCGCGCGGCTACGCGACGGCGCCGGCTGCGGAGACCGCGCTCACCGACTCGATCGGGACGCTCTGCAACATCGAAGGGACCTGTACTGTCGAGCCGACCACGATGCGCTGGGCCCGATTCGAGTGCGAGTAGGGGCGGCCGGGCGGCCCGGTGGCTGTGGGCCTGCGGGTGGGCCGGGAAGACGGGCGGGATCGCGGCCCCGGCGGACGCGGAGAGCCCGCGCTCCCGGTAGGCGTCGGGGGCGCCGGTTCCCCCTCATCCGTCCCCGAGCAGCGACTGGCCGACGGCACACTGCAGGCAGCCCCCGGTCGAGCAGTATTCGCGGTACAGCTGGTGCAGGCCCTGCGCCTCGAAGGCCGACTGCGCGTCGAGGCCGAGCGCCCCGAACCGGCGTGTCACCGAGTCCGTGGGGGGCGGCAGCGACCGCAGCACGTCCAGGGTCGTGTCGGCCTGGGCGGAGTCGCCCCGCCGCTCGGCGTCGAGCAGCAGGATCGGGACCACGGCGTTCACGATGAGGACGCGGCGGCGGGACGGCCCGAGGCTCGGATCGTGCTCCGCGGCGCTCTTTTCCAGGTGGTAGTGCGTGCGCCAGAAGGCGGGCGGCCGGGCCGCGAGGGCGTCCCGAAGCGCCGAGGCGGGGGCGTCGGCCGTCAGGGCCGTGCGGAGCGTCGGGAGCGGGGCGTCGGCCAGCAGGGCGCCGTCGGCATACCAGGCGGCGGCCTGCGCGATGCGCAGCGGGGGAAAGTTGTTGGGGCGCAGTCGGAAAAAGGCCCACTGCGTTGCGTCCATCACCGGTCGGTCTAGTCGGACCTGGAGCCGGCGAAACCGGTCGCGCAGGTCCATCGCGTAGTCGGCCGTCGCGCGGTCGGCGTCGAGCAGGTCGTCGGGGGCGGGCAGCAGGCCGGCCACGCCGAGGTGCAGGGCCTCCCGGTCGCGCGGGTGGTCGACCGAGCGCACGAGGCGCGGCGGGAGCCGGCGTGCGAGCGTCTCCATCGGGTCGTCGTTCTTTGCGTACCCGAGTCCGGCGAAGAGCCGCTCCTGGAGGCGCGCCGCGAGGGGCCGGTCGCCATCCGCCAGCCGATCGCGCTTGGCCGTCATCCGGTTCCGGGCAAGCTCGGCGATCCAGGAGCGCGTCGTCGACTCGGGCACCTCGTCCCAGCGCGGGGCGCAGGGCAGCGTGTCCTCGTCGGCCCGAGTGTGGAAGGCGTGCAGCAGCTCGCGGAGCGGCGTGTCGAGCCGCGGATAGAGGACGATCTCGGGGACCGTCGACGCGTCCTCGCGCGGCAGGGCTCCGGTCCACATGTCGGCCTGGAGGGTCACGTGGAGGACGACGCTGTCGTAGCGAGGATCGGTGTCGTGCCCGTGGTCGATCCAGCCGCGAGAGGCCCTATGGATCTCGACGTCGCCCCGCCAGTCCATCGAGCCGATCCGAACGTGGGCGTTGCGGAAGTCCGGGCCCGCATCTGGGTTGGGCCGCCCCGGATCGAGCACCTGCACCGGAGCGCCCTCGGTGGTCGAAAGGCCCTCGGCGTCGAAGCG
Organism: Salinibacter sp.; assembly: GCA_042218975.1. GTDB lineage: Bacteria > Bacteroidota > Rhodothermia > Rhodothermales > Salinibacteraceae > Salinibacter. Next base: position 5,559 of record JBDGQP010000209.1, on the reverse strand, counting down.
TTGGGTCCGCCAGAGGTCCTGGATCAGGGCCTCCGGCACCTCCACGTCCGGCCGCGGCTCCTGGAGCGATACCGCGACGCTCTCGTCCTCGATCTCGTAGTGCGGACGGGGGGCGGCGACGAGAGGGGCAGAACGAGGCATTGGAAGAACGGGATATGGTCGAGGGAGCATCTCCCTGAAAGACACCTGTTACGGACAAATCTAACGCCTTCGGGGATTGGGCGCACGGCCGGAGGTCAGCGCCGCCGTGTGGTTGACGTCAATCTCCACGACTCATAAGTTTGGCCCATACGTCTTGTAAGCGCTTCGCCAAAGCGGTGCTGGCCCACTGGTCTTACCGACCCGTGAAGCAGTCTGGGAAGACCGTTCCTTGTGTGAAACACGGTCCCCGATTCTCCTGAGAAAGCCTCTAGATTCCTTTGCACGGATCGGTGAGGCTGTGTCGGGACTGCGACTCGCGCCGCCCCCTGCACGCGTTGCTCCCTCGCACGTCGCCTACGCCCTTATGTCCGACTCTTCTCCCTCTCGTCGGGACTTCGTAAAGACCCTCGCCGCCGGGGCCGCCGGCACGGCCATCGCCATGCCGGCAGTCAGCTACGGCCGGATCGTTGGGGCCAACGACCGCATCCGGCTCGGAATGATCGGGGTCGGTCAGATCACGCGGTACCACATCTCGGGCTTTCAGCAGGAGCCCGACGTCGAAATCGCGGCCCTGGCGGACGTCTACGACCCGAATCTTCAGAAAGGCGCGGCGATGGTCGGGGGCAGCGTGGATACCTACACGGATTTCCGTCGCATCATCGAGCGGGACGACATCGACGCGGTGGTGGTGGGAACGCCGAACCACTGGCACGCCCTTCCCACGATTCGGGCCTGCGAGACGGGGAAGGACGTCTACGTCGAAAAGCCGCTCGCCGATACGGTGGAGGAGGGCCGACACGTCGTCGAGGCGGCCCAGGCGAACGACCGGATCGTGCAGCTCGGCACCCAGCAGCGGGCCAGCCGCCACTTCCAGGAGGCGGTTGAACTGATCCGGGGCGGCGAGATCGGGAAGGTGAGTTTCGTCCGCACCTGGAATACGAGCAACGCGTACCCGGACGGCATTGGCTCTCCCGACAACACTGCCCCCCCGGAGGGGCTGGACTGGGACCTCTGGCTCGGGCCCGCGCCGGAGCACCCGTTCAACCCGAACCGCTTCGGGGTCTTTCTCGATAAGAATCGAGAGTACGAGCAGTGGGCCACCTGGCGCTGGTTCTGGGACCACGGCGGCGGCAACATGACGGACTGGGGCGTGCACTGGCTCGACATCGTCCACTGGGCGATGGAGGAGGACGCCCCCCGCACCATCTCCTCGATGGGCAAAAAATACTTTATCGAGGACAACCGCGAGACGCCGGACACCCTCCAGACCACCTACGAGTATCCCGGCTTCACGTGCGTCTACGAGAACCGCATCCTCAACAACCGCGGCGTCGACGACCACGGCAGCGGCATCATCTTCTACGGCACGAAGGGGACGATGTATCTGGACCGGGGCGGCTTCCGGATCGAGCCGCAGCCGGGGAGCGACCTCAACGAGATGCAGGTCGATGCCCACGGGGTAGAGCCGTCCCACCGCCGCGACTTTCTCAACTCCGTCAAGTCGCGCGAGAAGCCGAAGAGCACGATCGAGGTGGGCCACCGATCCAGCAGCGCCGCCGTGCTGGGGAACGTGGCCTTCCGGTCCGGCCACACGATCGAGTGGGACGCCGAGGCCGAGGAGGTAACCAACCACGCCGACGCGAACCAATACGTGACGGCCACCTACCGCGACCCGTGGTCGCTGGGGACCTGAGGGGGTGCCCTTCTCCGGGGGCGGCGCTCCTGCTCAGTCGTTCAGGGCATCGCGCAGGGTTCGGGCGGCCTCGGCCGCCGCGTCGGCGTAGTCGGCCGTCTCCGCGGCGTAGAGAATGCTGCGGCTGGCGTTGACGAGGACGGGGCCCTCGTCGGTCGCGGCCGCGTCCACCACGGCCGCAGGATCGCCGCCCTGTGCGCCTACCCCCGGCACCAGAAAGGGAAGCGTCGGGGCGTCGGCGCGCAGCTCCGCCAGCGCGTCCGGGGCCGTGGCGCCCACAACGAGGCCTGCCGTGCCGTCGGCCTCGGCCGACCACGCAGCCACCCGTCGGGCCACGTGCCGGTACAGCGGCGTGTCCTCGCAGGTGCAGGCCTCCTGCAGGTCCGCCGCGCCGTCGTTGGAGGTGCGGGCGAGGACGAACGCACATCGGTCCTCGTAGTCGAGGAAGGGCGCGAGGCTGTCCCGGCCCAGATACGGCGAGACCGTGCAGGCGTCGAAGCCGAAGCCCTCGTAGATCGACTGCGCGTAGAACCGGGCGGAGTGGCCGATGTCGCCGCGCTTGGCGTCGCCGACGAGGAGGACGTCGTCCGGGATCGCCGTGGTGACCTGGTCGAGCACCGTGTGGCCGGCCGGGCCGAGCGCCTCGAAGAACGCAAAGTTCGGCTTGAAGGCGCAGGCGTAGGGCGCGGTCGCCTCCACGATGGTCGCGCAGAACTCGCGGACGGCGTCGGTCAGGAGCCGCCCGTCCCGAAGCGGCGCCGGCAGGCGCGAGGGGACGGGGTCGAGGCCCACGCAGAGGGCCGTCTGCTTCTCGCGTTGAATTGCTCGGAGTCGGTTGATCATGCGGACAGCGGGTACGAGGGAGGAGGCGGATTCGTAGAGGCTACTGGCATTCTCGGTGCTCGTGGACCCCGCGGGCGACGGAGACGTCCCCATCGTGACGCTCCAGGGGGGCGATCACGATCTGCTCCACGAGGCTTTTGCGCGCGTCGCAATAGCCGGCACCTGCGAGAGCAGAAGGGAAATGTCGTGGAGAAGCGAAAGGCGAGCACTGCTCACAGTACCGGCCGAAGGAACGAAGGACGGGACGGGTGGGCTTGCATAACTGAATGGACGGATCTCGCGGATTCCGCAGCGGGGTCGCCCCCTGTTTCTTCTTCGACACGCAGGCCCGTCCGCCTGCTCACCGCGGCCATCCGATCAGAGCGGCGCCGAAACGGTCGCCCTCGAATTTATCAGAGTCGTTGTGCAAGGTTACTAGACGCCGGGTCTAAAGGACTGTATGCCTGGAATTTTCAACATAAGAGGCGCCTCGCGCTCTGCACAATGGCTCTGACAATTTCGACAAGTGTTCGGCGTAGGGCGGCGGTCAGGGCGATCGCGTCTCGGAATTGAAACGACGGATGGGGACTCGCCGGCCCCGATCCGTTCGGCTGTGCCCGGAAAGAGAAGACGGAGGGGGCGTGGGGCACCGGCGCCCTACCCTCCCCCTCCGGTGCGTGTGCGCTCGGAGGTGCTACCGATCCGTGCGGACGTCCGTATATCACGTTCCGCAATACCGATCCGTGAGAACGTACGCAAGCGATCTTCTGCGATCGCTGCGGACCGTGCATCGCCGCAGCCGAAAACGGATGTGAGAACTTTGTCCCCGGATCGGTAACATCGAGATCCGATTGCCGTGGTCAGCAGTACCGATTCGAGTACTGTGGGCACACTGGAGTTCAGGGGCAGACGGAGAAAGCGTGTTGAGGCGAGAACCGCCGCGGGATGGACGGTTTTCCGCTCCGGGGTCTCCATCGGCTGTTCCGCACTCGACCGGGCGAGTCCGCGGTGGGCCGCGGTGAAATACGGAGGGATTCCACGAGGCATTCGGGGAAGCAGAGGAACCGACGACCGGGCTACTCTTATCACCCAATCGCCTCCGTTGGAAGCACTTCCAACGCCCCGCTGCCGCGTCTCCGGGGGCTTTGTTCCCGGCGGGGCGGTCCGCACTTGATCTACGCACCAATCTTCTCCTCGGCCATGTCCAATCCCTCTCAGGGTCTCAGCAGCATCAAGGGCGTCTCCGATGAGGATCGGGCCATGATCCAGAACATCGAGGCCATGATGGGACCGGAGCCGGAGGACATGGGCTTCATCAAGAACGCGTTCTGGGGCCGCTTTCGGGAGGACCTCCTGTTCCCGTACCCCCGGGAGGGCGAAGAGGAGCGGCGCCGGTGCGACGAGCTTCTGGAGGAGCTGAAAACGTACCTGGAGAACGAACACCCCCAGGTCGAGATCGACCGGGAGCAGTACATCCCCGAGTGGGTCATCGAGCGTCTCTTCGACATGGGGGTGCTCGGGATGATTATTCCGGAAGAGTACGGCGGGCTGGGCCTGGGCGTCACCAGCTACAACCGGGTGCTGGAGCTCATTGGGCGCTACTGTGCGTCGACGGCGGTGCTCGTCTCGGCGCACCAGTCCATCGGGTGCAAGGCCCTGGTCATGTTCGGGACGGAGGCACAGAAGGAGCGGTACCTTCCGATGGTGGCGCAGGAGCGGCTGAGCGCATTCTGCCTCTCGGAGCCGAACGTCGGGTCGGACGCGGCGGCGCAGGAGTCCTTCTCGGTCCGCACCGAGGATGGGGACTACATCCTCAACGGGGAGAAGAAGTGGTCCACGTCCGGGGCCCTCAGCGGCCTCTTTACCGTCATGTGCAAGAACATGGTGCCCGACCCGGAGACGGGCGAACTTGAGCAGAAGGGGGTCAACGCCCTCGTCGTGACTCCCGACATGGACGGGGTCGAGGTGTTCGAGAAGAACCGGTCGAAGACCGGCATTCGGGGGACGTGGCAGGCCCGCTTCCGCTTCAACGACGTACGGGTGCCGAAGGAGAACCTCCTCCACGAGGAAGGGGCGGGCCTGAAGGTGGCCCTCTCCTGTCTCAACTACGGGCGCTGCACACTCAGCGCCGGGATCACGGGCGCGGCGAAGGCGGCCCGCGAGCAGGGCGTCAAGTGGGCCCAGACACGCTACCAGTTCGACCGCCCGCTGGCCGACTTCGAGCTGGTCCAGCAGAAGATCGCCCGCATGTCGGCCCTCACCTACGCGATGGACGCCATGTTGTACATGGTGACCGGCATGCTGGACCGGGGAGACACGGACATCATGGTCGAGACGGCCATCACAAAGGTCTTTTGCTCCCACTTCGGCTGGGAGGTGATCGACGAGGCGCTGCAGATTATGGGCGGGGAGGGGTACATGACCGAGCACGAGCTCGAGCGGTCCTGGCGCGACAACCGCATCCATAAGATCGTGGAGGGCTCCAACGAGGTCATGCAGTCCTTTATCTTTGCGTACGGCGGCAAGCAACTCGCCGAGCAGATGGTGTCGGTGCAGGAGGCGCTGCTTTGGGACACCGACGAGTCGATCGGCGACAACCTGAGCCGCATCCTCACGGCCGCCACCAACCCGACGGTGATGAGCAAGGCCGTCCCGCTGGGGGGGCAGCTCTTTCTCGGCCTCAAGCCGAGTACCCCCTCGATTCGCAACGTGCACCCGGCCCTCCGCGACCAGGCCGACCGCCTCGCCGCGCTGGTCCAGAAGCACTCCCACTACTTCAAGCTCGTGAGCAAGTGGGAGCGGGAGGACGTGGTGAAGCACCAGGCCCAGCAGGCCCGCGTGGCCAACAACGCCATCTACCTCTTCGCCCTCTCCGCCTCGCTGGCGAAGATGGACGACCAGCT
>JBDGQP010000208.1:0-28893 GCA_042218975.1 Salinibacter sp. | reverse complement strand
ACGGCCACATGGCCCTCAACCATGCGCGTCTACCAATTCCGCCACTCGGGCAGGCATTCGAATGTGAAGTGTGGAATTCGGAATGCGGAGTGATGTTTCGGGAGGTAGGAGCGGAGACTTCTCCATTCCCGACTCCACATTCCACACTCAGAAGGTGACCCCGGCAGGATTCGAACCTGCGACTCACGGATTAAAAGTCCGTTGCTCTGCCAGGCTGAGCTACAGGGCCAATCGTCTTGAATCGGGACTGCTGTGTATGCCCACCCCCCGGATCTGTTCGCCGGGCATACACGCCGGGCCTTGAAGCGTTCGTGAGTCCGGCCCGGGGCGCCTACAGGGGGCCGGCCGCCGCCCAGAGCGCCGGCATCGGGCGCCGGAGCACGAGCACGCCCTCCAAAAGCGTCCGGTCGTAGTTGATGAAGCCGTGGGCCATGTAGATCTCCGGCGGCGGGCAGTCGAGCAGCAGCTTCATCTCCCGATCGCCTTCCCGGTGGTCCGTCGTCAGAATGGCCCCAACCAAACCGACTGCACCAGTGCCTACGAAGACGTCCACGGGTTCCCCGTCCGCCCCGATCGTGCCGGGAATAAATCCGTAGTCGAGCGGATAGATGACTGACGAATAGGTTGGATGCACGCTGTGAACGGGACGATCGATGGTGACGCCCCGCGCGTCGATGCAGTTCGCCCAGAGCTCCCACCGAAAGTGATTGCGCACCACGGGGCGCAGGGCAGCCTCGTCGATCGAAGAGGGGGAAGAGGGCACGAGGGAAGAGAAGAAAGATTCGGGGGGACGACGCCCAAAATGACGAAAGCGACCCCGAGCCCGTCGGGATTGCTGAAAAGAGTGGGCCTTCAGAAGTGCGCCCGAAACGTGGGGCCGATGACGCGAGCAGGAGGGAGGCCGGGACGCAGGGAGTCCCGCAAACCACGACCGGTCCAACTGCATGCACCCAGGCGCCGATGCACCCGCAGCTCTGCCTTCAGGGTCGTCACGTCGTCCTCGACGCGCTCCGTCGGACGGAGCGGACGCGGAGGTCGTGAGAGGCCCGCGACGGCCCTCCTGCAAATGCGTTCCGGTTGGGAAAACGGGGCCGAATGAGAACGGGTCCACGGCCGTTGTGCGTGGGGAGAACCCGCAGGGCTCCCCGATGGCGCTACGGTCAATCCGGGGGGCTTCTGCGGAATCGGATTGGGTCCTGCCGGACGCTAAGCGCATGCCGGTTACGCGCTGTTACCGATACGTGAATAAGTATCCAACGTCCATTCTCTGCTCGCGACTGCATACGGTCCGCAGCTGTCGCGGAAGATAGCTCACGTACCTTCTCACGGATCGGTGAAAGCAGGTTCGCGAACGGCCGGCGAGCCTGGGTGAGGAGATCGAAGAGGATCATTCATCACGTGCTGGACACCGTCTATACCAGCCGTCGATGATTCCAACCGATGCTCCCGGACGACCGGTTGCGTATCAGCTACTGTATAAAGTCCGACATCTCATACTTACAGGGTGTAGAAGCCTCACAACCGTCCAGTCCAGCCGTGTTTTCGGACGTGTGCGCCCCAACTCGGCATCGCTCCCGGAAAGAACCGACAGCGGATGCGAGTACGACCGTAAATTGAAACAGATTCGGAAAACGGAGTGAAGGGGCCTTCGTGGATCGAGTCGTCTGGAGACGCACCCGCTCCGACCGCACACCTCCCACCCCGAGAACGTCTTGGTCAAACGCTCTCTGGTTGTGAACCAGAACGCCAAGCCGCTACTGCGTCCTGGCCGACGATGGTTGACCACCTGGGCGAACGGTCGGGCACATGTCCTACGGGCTGGGCCCCCAACCGATACCGACTCGCACGCACGTCCGCAGTGGAAGTCGGTCCGCCCGATCCATCCAGCAGAATCGACTGGTTTTCCCGTGGTGTAGTCTTTGCCGAATTGATAGTGCTGCGCCGGGCGGATGATGCTCGCCTGGAGCGTCATTCCGAGATGCCGCTGCACCCAGCGTCGCCGCACGTCCCCTGTCAACACACGTATCCGCCCGACAGGAGGCGCACAGATTCAGGTCGGCCGAACGTGTCCTGCACGTCACCGCGACCCCGTAGCCCCCGTTACTTCACCTTCATCGAAGCTCCACACGACATGCACATCCGCACTCTTGCTTGGTGGGTCGGTGGCGTGATCACACTCGCCATCGCCTTCGGTGGAGGATGCGACTTCACGGCGAAGGCCCCCTCCGTAAACACCGACACGGAAATTAATGCCCCCTTGGTGGCCGGAAAAACGTTCCGGTTTCTTGGGAATCCCCAGGACAATCTCGACCCGCTCATCGACACGACGTCGTCCTCCTTCGACTCGCTATTCACGGTGGGACCGGAGGGCGAGCCCGAGAACGCCATCTTTGTCGAGCAGGAGATCAACTCCTTCGACATCGGCTCCCTGGATCAGGCCATTGACCAGGCATCGGAGGGCGTGGGGCTGGACACGTCGCTGGCGGAGGCGCTCATTTCCGGCGACGAACTGGCCCGGCAGGACGTGCAGGCCACCTACTCGAGCACCATTGAAGCCCCTCCCCCGGTGCCCAAGGACGGAGCGCAGGTGGAATCTCCCCTTCCCAGGGGGGTCTCAACTACATTTCCGTTCCCGTCGAAATTCCTTCAGCTTCCCGATTTCGATGCCATAAGCGCCGAGGCGGATGTGCAGTCGGGCACCCTCACGGATGAGACCGAGTTCACGGGAGGAAGTGGCACCGTGTCGGTCAACGACATAACGTTTGAGGTCGAGAACAACGGTTCCTCCACGACCCCGCTGAGCCGGTCGGGCGGCAGCGCTCCGCCCCGGGTCAGCCTTGTTCGGGGCACCGACACGCTCCGGAATGCCAAAGGACAAAAAGTGGCCGGAAACCTTGGGACCGGTCGCATCAACCCCGGCGAGACAGGTACAGTGACGCTGGACGTGCAGGGAGCAACGCTCGGTACGGTGGGGGGGACCGACACGGAAATTGTCCTTACGGTCGATGGAAACGAGCGCCAGGACGTACTGAGGACGACCATCTCGTCGCTCCGGTACCAATCGGTCGACCTCGTGAATGTAAGTGCGCTCAGGGTGACGGCGTCGGAGACGCGGATTGGGGCGACGGGCGGAACGAACACTCAGTTCGCCGGCCTCAATGTGCGCGAGGGAAATGTGGCGTTCGGTTTGACCAACAACCTTCAGTTTCCGGTTAGAATTGATACACTCGAGGTAAAGAACAACAAGGACGCTGCGAACGCCCCCGGCGCATTGAAACCTACCGGGATCAGTGCCACGAGTGCATCCGACTTCCAAACCGCAACCCTCGATCCGACCGAGTCGAGCACTGTGATCGACAAGGATCTAAGTGGGAACGGAATCGCCAGCGTCGTCGACGTATCCACGCTGAGCGCGTCGCTAAACGGGGAGCAGGCCACCGAGCCCATCACCGTGGCGGCCGGGGACGGACTGGGCGTGTCGCTGAGTACGCCCACGCCCCTGACCATTCAGACCCTCTACTTCTGGCCGAAGGGGGAGACGCTCAAGATGAGTGACACATTCCGCTTCGAACAGGATCGGCTCACCTTTGGGCCGAGCGACTATGTTCAGCTGCAAACGGGAACCATTTCGCTGAGGGACCTCGACTACAAGCCCGGGACCCCGATTGACAATCCCCAGCAGGAGCCGGATCTCGTATTCGAGTCGTTCTCCTTTACGTATCCGCAGCTGAGCCCTCCGCAGGACGATTCCCTCACAATCCGATTTGAGGGGACGGACACGAACCCGGCCAGCTACGACTTTCCGCAAATTCGGGCCTCCGACGCCCCGAAAGATTTCTCGGCACCTCTCGACGGGCTGCGCATCAATCCCACCAACGACCAGGTCGAGTATCAGGTGAAGGCGAGTCTGGGCCGGGTCCCCGACGGTCAGGAGCGTGTCGACAATTTGAGCGTCATCGGGTTCGAGGACTCCGTGAAGGCCAACGTGGTTGTAGAGAAGCTCGACATCGATGAGGTGCGGGCCGGCCTGCGGTCGGGGCCGGTCGCGGTGAACATAACGGAGGATACAGACAACAGCGGAACGCTGGACCTGGCGTCCGAGGCCAACGAGATTGCGTTTGACGGCTTCAGTGGGATTGCCGGTCGGGTAGGCGACGACCTCGGCCTGCAGGGGGGCACGCTCACCTTTTCGATCGAGACCAATCTTGGGTCAAACGCCGCCCTTTACGCGGCGATCCAGGGTCGACAGGGCAATACCCAGACGTACCTGTCCGGCAGGACGGGGAGTGACACGCACGTCTCGGGCACTGACCCTCGGAACGACGACTTTGCCCAAGGGGGAGCCCCGATTGCGTCTGGAGATCTTATTCAGCTTGGATTCGCGGGGGCTGATCTGGGCGCCACGGCCTCGGTCACGGACACGAAGGACCTGACGCATTCAAACTCGACAGTAGACGAGTTTATCAGCGCATTGCCGACCTCACTTCGATTTGCGGGGAAGGCACTGCTGACGGGCAAGGACGTGCCGGGTCGGAGTAAGAATCGAATCTTCTTGTCGAAGCCCGTGACCTTCAATGCCGGGTTGAACGTGAGCGTCCCCCTCCGCTTCGGTACGGAATTCACGGTGCGCGACACCGTTGATGCAGACTTCTCGGCCCTGGCGGACGTGACCGACCCGGAACAGAATCTCAGTATCTCGACCGCCGAACTCACGGTCCGTTATGGAAACGCGCTTCCATTGGGGGTCGACATCCGAATGGCGGTTGTAGATGCGAACGGGAACGTGCTCCGGACCTTCCCCGCCGACTCGCTCAGCATCAAGCCCGCTCCGAAGAACGAGGAGGGCGCCGCGACAGGAGAGCAGAACGGGACCGTCACCCTTAGTCTCGGCGAAACCCAGGAGGAAATACAAGAGCTTACGGACGGAGAAGCCGTCCGGCTACGCCTCACCATGACCCAGGCCCCGAACGGCCCGGCCGCACAAATACAGGCCGACGACGAGTTTCAACTCAAAATGAGCATAAACGTCGACGCGTCGGTCAACACCAACAGTTAGTACCTCTGGTACGCTCATTTCCCCGGTCACGCACAATGAATTCTGGTGCCATGTCTTTTTCGTCCGGCAGTACCCGTCTCCTTCTCACGCTGCCTGCCGCGGTCCTTTTCGTGCTCGCCGGGACAGTGGGCTCAGCCCACGCTCAGTCGGGCATGCGAAGCGTTGAAGCCGTCAGTACCGGAGGGGGAACGTCGGTGTTGGGGACCGGCCCGGCCCAACTATACGCCAATCCGGCCAACCTCACCGTGGGAGATGCACGCCACACGATCGAAATACAGCTACTCCGGGTTGGCGTCTACAGCGGCGGCGACTTGATTCAGTTCAAACACTACACGCCTCTCCTGGTCGACAACGAAGAGCCGCTTCCGAACGCGAGGGAGAAGGCCATACTCGACGAGTGGTTCGGGGGCGGCCAACTCGGCATCGCGTCGTACGTGGAAGTGGTTCCGTTTTCTGTGACCTACCGCCCTGAAGGTGCTCGGTGGGCCGTCGGCGTGGGGGTTCGAGGGCGTGTGCATCAGACCTCAGGAATCTCACAGGGCGTTCTGGACCTCATCTATCGGGGCATGGAGGCCAACCGAACCGTCTCGGCGGACATGCGAACCCGCCTGTACGGCACCGTTGACGTGACGGGCGCTTTCAGCTATCAATTTTCGGACGTCCCCCTCTCGATAGGAGTGGCCCCCCGACTCATCCTCGGAACGGGGTACGCGGGGGGAGACTGGACCTCCCAGGCGGAGGTTAGCGGCGAGACGGTAACGCTCAACTTCGACTACACGGCCCGGGCGGCCGGGCCGCTGAGCCGAGGATTGTTCGATACGTTCAACGCATTCGGGGCCGGGTCCGTGGACCAGATAGCCGGGGGGTCGCTCGGCGTCGAAGGCGTCGGGGGCGGCATTGACTTCGGAACCACCTACACCCCTCTCCCCGGACTGCACGTATCGATGAGCGTCACGGACCTGGGAAAAGTGTGGTGGACCGGCAACGCGCAGACCGTCAAACCGAAGAACAACACCTTCGAGTACGACGGGATCACGCTCGACCTAGACCGGCTCAACAACGAATTCGGAGGCGACCTGGGAACGTATGCTGAGCACCAGGTCGATAGTCTCGCCCAGGCCGCATTCCTGGACGTCAAGCGAGAGCGAGCGTCGTTCTCCACCAGGCTTCCAACCACGGTCCACCTCAGCAGCACGTGGGAGCGATCGTGGTTTATGATAAACGGAGGGGCATCGATTGGCTTCAACGAGAAGGCCGGGGCCGTGCCGACGCCGGCGGCCGTGCACGCCGGCGGTGAGATCGACCTCGGGGTCGTGCCGATCCGGGCCGGGGTGCGCCTCTGGGGCACGCAGGCTGTTACCGTATCCGGGGGCTTCGGCATCCACGCCGGGGGGTACCGCTTCGATCTGGGGGCCAGTGCCACCCCCAATACGTCGGTCCTGGGAGAGGGCGCCCGCTACGCCGTCAGCTTCTCCCTGGCGACGATTCGGATATAAGCGGACCCCTACGCCGCCTCCCGCCGCGGGGCCAGCAGGTAGAGGACGGCCATCCGCAGGGCCACGCCGTTGGTGACCTGGCTGAGGATGATGGCGCGCTCGTGGTCGACCACCTCGTCGGCGAGCTCCACCCCCCGATTCACAGGGCCTGGGTGCATGACGAGCAGGTCCGGGTGACGGCGCAGGTGCTCGGCGGTCAGGCCGAACTGCATGTGGTACTCCCGGATACTGGGGAAGAGCCCTTCGTCCTGCCGCTCCATCTGGATGCGGAGGGCCATGGCGATGTCGCAGCTCTCCAGCGCCGCGTCGAGGGACGTCGTGGTGCGCACGTCGAGGGCCCGCTCCATCCCGACCGGCAGCATCGTGGCGGGGCCGCAGAGAGTGACGTGGGCCCCGAGCGTGGTGAGGGCCTGCACGTTCGAGCGGGCCACGCGGCTGTGGGTGATGTCCCCGATGATCGAGACGTTGAGGCCCTCGAAGGCCTCGACGTGCGCCTTCATCGTGAGCACGTCGAGAAGGGCCTGCGTGGGGTGGGCGTGGGCGCCGTCGCCCGCGTTGAGGATAACACTGTCGGTACACCGGGCCAGGAAGTGGGGCGCGCCGGGCGAGGGGTGGCGCAGCACCACCACGTCGACCTTCATGGCCTCGACGTTGCGGGCCGTGTCCTTGAGGGTTTCCCCCTTTTTGACCGAGGAGCCGGACTTCGAGAGGCTCACGGTTTCGGCCGAGAGGCGCCCGGCGGCGAGGCCAAACGAGAGCTTCGTGCGGGTCGACGGCTCAAAGAAGAGACTGGCGACGGTCGTGCCCTGGAGGGTCGGCACCTGGCGGATCGGGCGGTCCAGCACGGCCCGAAACTCCTCCGCCGTCTCCAGGATGTGGACCAGCTCCTTGGCGTTGTAGGTGGAGAGGTCGAGCAGGTGGCGGTGCTGCAGGGGCGTGTCGGTGTCGGCGGCGAGGGCGGTCGAGTCGGCCATGGGGCGTCCGGACGTCGAAGGGACGAGAGCAGGGGGCAGGGCGAGCGGCCGTCGGCTACGGCGACGAGCGGGACGAATCGTCGGGCGGGGCGGGGGCCTCCACGAGCCACACCCCGTCCGCGTCGTCGATCTCCTGGACCCCGACGCGCACTTCCTCGTGGGGCAGGGTCGGCACCTCGCGGCCCACGATATCGGTGGCGATGGGTAGCTCGCGATGGCCCCGGTCGACGATCACGAGAAAGCGGACCGACGCCGGGCGGCCCAGGTCCATGAGGGCGTCGAGTGCGGCCCGGCCCGTGCGCCCGGTATACACCACGTCGTCGACGAGCACGAGGTGACGGTCCGTGACGCTGAACGGAATGCGCGTTTCCTGCATGCGGGGCTGCTCGAGGCGCATCCGCACGTCGTCGCGGTACATGGTGACGTCGAGCATCCCGAGCGGCAGGTCGAGGCCCTCCTGGGCCTCGATGCGGGCCTGCAGGCGCCGAGCGAGATACACGCCGCGCGTCTGCATGCCGACGAGGGCGAACGGGTTCGCGGCGCCCGCCTCGTCCGGGTCGATGAGCTCGAGGATCTGCTGCGCCATGCGGTCGAGGGTCCGCTCCAGGTCGCGGGCGGACATCAGCTGGGCCTTGATGCGGTCGGCAGACTCCATGCGGTCGATGGCGACATTCGGAGAACAGGTGTCGAGCTCGTGCGAGCGTCGGGCCGAGCACAAAGGGCCGTTCTCGACATTTGGCCGTCGATGCGCGGCATAGGAAAGGAACTGAACACGACCGAGACTTTCTAACCAGCAGGCTGGCACCGGAGACGGTGAAGACCGTACCGCACGGTGCAGGGACGCTCAGGGGCCGCCCGGCTTCAGAGATCCCCGCCCCGTTTCCCCCGACTCACACGCCGGTGCCTCTATGGCCGATCCCGACAACGCCCTCCGCTACCTCGACCCCGTCGCCATCTCGCAGCTCGCCACCATGGAGCTGCGGGCCCGCCTCATTGTCGAGGGCTTCATCACCGGCCTGCACCGGAGCCCCTACCACGGCTTCTCGGTCGAATTTGCCGAGCACCGGCCCTACAACCCCGGCGATGAGCTCCGCCACGTCGACTGGAAGGTCTACGCCAAGACGGATCGCTACTACATCAAGCAGTACGAGGAGGAGACCAACCTGCGGCAGCACGTCGTGCTCGACACCTCCCCGTCGATGCGGTACCGGGGCGAGGCCGATCTTTCGAAGCTCGAGTACGGGGCCTACCTCGCCGCGGGCCTGCACAACCTCATGCTCAAGCAGCGGGACGCCACCGGCCTCATTGGGTTCGACGAGTCGGTCCATACGGTCCGCCCCCCGAAGGCCACGCCCGGCTATCTGCGCCAGCTCCTCGCCACGCTGGAGCGGATGCACGACCGGGACGCAACGGGCACCCGCACCAGCGCCGCCGCGGCCCTCGACGAGGTGGCCGAGCGCATCGGGCGCCGGTCGCTCGTGGTCGTCATCACGGACCTGTTCGAGAACATTGCCGCCCACGACGACCTGCTGAAGGCGCTGCGCCACCTTCGGCACCGGGGGCACGAGGTCATCGTCTTCCACGTCCTGGAGGGAGAGACCGAGCGCCGCTTCGCCTTTCCCGATCGGCCCACGCTCTTCCGCGACGTGGAGACCGGGGAGGAGGTGACCCTCCAGCCCAGCCAGCTGCGCGACCACTACGAGGACGCGGTCGACCACTTCATCGACCACTTCCGCCGCAGCTGCCTGGAGCACGACATCGACTTCGCGGAGCTGGACACCAATGAGCCCTACGACACGGCCCTGATGGCGTACCTCAACAAGCGGTCGCGGCTGGTGTAACCCTCCGGGCCCGCCCGCGGGACGTGCGGAGCGGATCCGGCCGCGGAAGCTACGGCTGGGGCACGGGGGGGGAGGCGTCGGCCTCGGTGGGCTCGATGCGGGACCGAAGTGCCGCCTGCGCCTCGGCGTCCGCGAGGCCCAGGACGACGGGGCCCCGCTCGGTGCGGAGCAGTAGCACCTCGTCGCGCAAGGCCCCGACGAACACCGCCGTGGCCGCGTAGCGGCGGTAGTGGCGGTGGTAGGTGGTGGCCGAAATGGCCTCTGCTGCCTCGAGGGCGTCGTAGGACACCGTGCGGCAGCGCCCGCCCTGCTCGATCTCGAGGCCCGACGGGGTGCAGGCGACCGTGACGGCGGGGCGGAGGCCGACGAGGCCGAGTCCAGCCCACAGGCCCGCCGACGCCAGTTGGCCGAGCCAGAAGAGCAGCTGCCAGTCGGGATTCTCCGTGAGCACCGGCTTCAGGAGGGCCCACCCGAGGTAGTGGGCCATGAGAAGGGCCAGCGCTAGGCCCGTCAGCGCGACGATGAACAGCGCCTCGCCCCGAAGCCGGTCGCCGGTCCAGGCCCGAAAGGCCCGCCCGAGAAGCGAGTAGCGGGGGTCGAAGGTGCGGGGAGACCGGAAGGTGGGCGTCACGGCAGCGCTTGTGGTGCAGGGACGTAGACAAATGAATTGTGCAATCTATAAAGCAGCGCAACGAGCCCCAACCGGAAGAACGGCGCGACCGACGGGCAAGATGGTGTGTGTGCCGGCTGGGTGGAGAGGTTACGGCGCGGTTGCGTTTCCGTTCGGGGCCGACTCGCCGCTGTACTCCGCCAGCTCGAAGGTCAACTCCTCCCGGTAGGCCCGATAGGCCGTCACGAGGATGGCCGTGAGGGGCACGGCGACAAGCAGGCCGAAGACCCCGAGAAATAGCCCGAAGGTCAGTAGTGAGAACAGCACGAGGAGGGGATGAAGGCCCACCTGATAGCTCAGAATATTGGGCGTGAGCACGCTCTGCTCGAGGAAGCCCTGTCCGGTCAGCACGGCCACCACGACGGCCGCCTTCACCCAGCCCCCCAGCACGAACGCGATGAAGCCCCCCACGACCATCGTGACGATGGCTCCCAGCTGTGGGATGAAGTTGAGGAGCCCGGCCAGCAGCCCGATCAGCAGCCAGAACGGCACGTCGAACAGGAACAGCAGCAGCGAGACGTTGAACGCGGCGACGGAGCTGATCATGAGTTGGCCGCGCAGGTACTGCCCGACGATGCCGCCGGCCTGGACGAGGTAGTCGCGCCGTCCCCCGGCCGTCGGGAACAGCTCGGTGAGGCTCTCCTGAATGTCGGGGTAGTCGCGGAGGGTGTAGAACAGGAGGACGGGCACCAGGGCCACGAGGGTGAGCACGCCCAGCACCGAGCCGAGGGACGAGGCCACCCCCTCCACGGCCTCCGGCAGGCGGCGGGCCTGGCGCTGCACGAGGACCTGGATCTGCTGGAGGGCCTCCTGCTTGTCGATGAGGCCCGTGCTCGCGAGCGTATCGAGGATGGCCGACGACGCCAGCCACGAGCGCAGCCCCCCTACCCCCTTCACCAGTCGATCCGACAGCCCCTCGACCTGGTCGGCGACACTGGGGGCGAGGATTAAGACGAAGAGCGCGAAGGTTCCCACAACGAGCCCCGTGATGAGAAGCGACGAGGTCCACCGGGGCACGCGGAACCGCTCCTTCAGGTCCCGCACCACGGGGTTGATCAGGTACGCGAGCAGATAGACCCCGGCAAACGGGATGAGGATGCGGCTGAGCTTGTTCATCGTCCACAGCAGCAGGAGCACCCCGCCGGAGAGCATAAGGGCCCGGGCGGCCTTCTGCTGCCGGAGGGGCCAGAGCAGAAGGGCTCCGGCCAGGCCCACGAGGGGCGGGCTCAGGAAGCTCTCCTCCTGGCCCGGCACCTGCATCAGGTAGAGCATGGCCAGAAACAGGACGACGCCGCCGGCGATGAGCACCGTTTCGAAGGCCGTGATGCGCTCGAAGGCGGACCGCGCGATGCCGCTGGTCGGAGAGGCGGCCTCCCCTGCGGCCGACGGAGGCGGGCCGGCGTCCGGTTCCGACGGCGGGTCGGGAGGCGACGACGGCGAACGAGACGGGGACGACATGAGCGAACCGGGGCCAACTGCGAGAAGCCGATCGCGACGGGGAGAGGCGCGGCCCTATGCACTACCCGAGAAGGATGCAACTCCTCAGGGCAGGCTGGGTTCGGGGGCGGGGCGGCCCATCGGGCCTCCGGTGGCGGCCCGTTAGTAGGCGTACTCGAACAGCAGGTTGAGCTGAAAGGACTGCTGGCCGCTGCGGGCCCGCAGCAGCAGGGGGTCGAGGAGCTGATACTCGAGCGTGAGGTCCGGCAGGTACTGCGTCGTCTGCAGGTCGCTCAGGCTCGAGGTCGCGACCGGCTGCTCAATCGACACGAAAAACTGGGGGGTAAAGTACCGGCCGACCGTCAGGTACGACACCCCGGACGCCCGGAGCTGCACGCGCACCACGTCGAGCCCAAGTTCGCTGGCGGCGAGGTTTTCGACAAAGCTCGACGCCTGGCCCAGGGCCACCTGCGTGGCGAAGTTCCCGTTCTTGCCGCTGCCGCTCAGCAGCTGGTCGGCCGGGCGGCCCGTCGCCAGGTAGGACAAGATGTTGCGCGTGTCCATCGGCGGGTCCGACGACAGCGTCGGGGAGAGGTTTTCGGGGCGGCCCTCCAGGCGCAGCGTAATGCGCACCTCGGTGCCCTGCGTTCCCCGTGCGCGCTTCTCGTAGACCGCTGCGAGGTTGAGGTAGGGGCTATACGGGTCCCCGTTGAAGGTGAGGCTGCCCTCGGTGATCTGAAACACCTGGCCGAACTGACGGAGCGTGCTGCGCTGGGTGAGCACCTGAATGGAACCGAACACCCGCGGCTCCTCGTCGGCGGCCTTCGAGAGGTCGAGCTCCCCGGTGAACTGGATGTTCATCTCCGGGGTGCTCTTCGACCGGAGCCAGGTGTCGCGCCGGACGCGGACCGACAGGTCCATCTTCATTGCTTCGTAGGCGTCGAAGGTCGTCACGTCGGCGGCCGAGAGGCGCAGGCCGAAGCGGTTCTCGAGGGTGAGTTGGTCCTCTTCCGTGAGAGACACGGCCGTGGCGGAGGCCGTGCCCTCGGCGAGGGCCTCGTTGTAGTAAACCTCGCCGCTCTGCACCTGCACCGTGCCGGTGAGGACGGGCCGCACGGTCGTTCCGCGCAGGGTCATGTCTCCGTCGATAACGGCCCGGCGGTAGGCCCGCGTGTCGATGGCAATGAAGTCGGACGCCTTGAGCGAGAGGTCGTACTCCCCCACCGTCAGCTGCGGGAAGTTGATGACGCCCTTCGCCTCGAGGCGGCCGCCGTTCGAGGAACGGAGGACGGCCTTCTCGAGGGTCACCTGATCCTCCGCGAAGCGGAGCGACGCCGCGGCGTCCCGATAGCGGGTCTCGAGGGACGGAAGAGCGGCCCCGCCGTCGGCGAGCGACGCCGTGCCGTCGAGGTCGGGGTCCTCGAGCGTCCCGCGGACCGACACGTCCGCCGTGAGGACGCCGCGCACGTCCCGAATTGTAGCGGGGTCGAGGAAGGGATCGATCCAGTCCAGCGGAAAGCGGTCGGTGGACAGGTCCAGGCGGACGGGGCGGGTCCCCACGTCGACGGAGCTGGGGGTCCGGAGGCGCAGGTCCATGGGGATGGTGCCCTCGGCCGTGAGGGTGCTCCCGTCCGTGTGTGTGAGGGTGGCGTTGAGGCCAAGCGCGAGGTCCTGGTAGGAGGCGTCGAGCCGCAGCGTTCCAACCGCCTGGTCCTGGGAGCGGAGGTCCATTGACAGCCGGCCGTCGAGCTGGGGGGACGCGGCGGACCCCGTGAGGGTCAGTGCGCCCGAAACGGTGCCGTCCAGCCCCGAGAGCCCGCCGAGCGACGAGACGGCCCCCAGCCGCACCTTCTCGACCGTGGCGACAAGGTTCTGGGTGCCCTGCGGGTCGACGACGCCGTCGACCGCAATCTGCTGGGCCCCGCTCTGGAGGAGCAGGCCCCGCACGCGGTAGTCGGGGCCGGCCGTGAGGGTGGCCTCCTGCCGGAGCGACCACCGGTCGCCCTCGAGCTGGAGGACGAGCCGGTTGAGCGTGACCTTGGTTCGCATCGAGTCGGTGCGCACGCGGGCGTCGAGGGCCGCGCTGTGGGTGGGGTCGAGGCGGACGTTGGCCGATACCGTCGTGCCCGTGCCGTCGTAGACGGCGTCGACGCGGGTCTGCTCGGCCGACACGGAGGGCAACGACAGGTAGCCCAGCGTCCCGTCCACCTCCAGCCGCCGGAAGAGCTGCCCGCGCCCCCGCTGTCCGCTGAAGTTGACCTCCGCCTCCGCCAGCCGCACGCTGTCGTAGAGGAGGTTCGTCAGTCGGGCCTCGCCGTCGAACCGCTGCGTGGCGAGCGACGAGCCGTAGATGCGGGCCTCCAGGACGCCCTTCCGGAGGCGAAGGGTCTCTGCGCCCACCAGGTCGCGGAGCGGGCCCGGGTCCGTCACCTCGGCGCGGAGGGAGAAGTCGGAGCGGGCCGCCGTGTCGGTCACGGCGAGGGTTCCCTGGCCCTCGGCCACGACGGCGTTGGAGCGGACGACCATCGTGTCGAGGGCAAGTTGGCCGCGCCGGTACTGGGCCTTCAGCCGGGCGTCCTCCAGTGTGAACGGGCCGATCTGCACACCCGAGGCGAAGAGCGAGGACGCTGCCGTGAGCGCATCGGGCGCGAGGCCGCGTCCATCGAGGGTCCAGGTCAGCGTGTCGACGCGGGCGGTCAGGGAGTCGAGCCCCGCCAGGGCCCCGGCGTCGAGCGCCCCGACGGTCGTCTGGAGGGTGTACGTAGGGGTCGCGTCGAGGCTGTCGATCGTGCCGCTCACCGCCACCTGCCCCCCGGCCACCGCGAACTGGCCCTCGGTCCGGACCCGTCCCTGCTCGGTGCGGAGGGCAAGGCGGCCCTCCGTGAGCGCGGCGTCGTTGATCCGGGACTCGGTGAACGAGAGCCCCGCGTCGAGGGCAAGCGCCTCGACGCTCGCGCCGCGTCCCTCCGCGGTGAGGGTACCGGAGAGGGCCGTCGTCAATCCCTCGATCCCGGCGAGGGCCCCCACGTTCAGGTCGTCGAACGACCCGTTGGTGGCCCGAACGGTCGGGGGGTCGGCGAAGGGCCGGGCCGTGACGGCAAGGCGCGTTCCCCCCTGCGGCGTCTCGAGGGTAAACTCGGTGTTGAGGGTCGCGTCCTCCAGGCGAAAGGTCCACGAGGCCGCGTCGATGCGCTGCCGGTTGACGCGGGAGGAGTCGAGGGTGAGTTCGGCGTCGGCCGTCATGGTGGCGGGGGAGAGGCCCCGCACGGTGCCCCGGATCGTGCCGTTGAGGGTGCTCGACTGGGTCGAGTCCCGCAGGAAGGAGCCGAGGTCGACGTCCGTGAAGCGGCCACGGGCGAGCTTGAAGATGGGCGTTTCGGCGAAGGGCCGGCCGTTCAGGGCGAGGCGCCACTCGCCTCCGTTGAGGGTAGCGTCGGTCGTCGTCGTAAGGCGGGCGTCCGCGAGGGTCGCCTCTGTGGTCAGCGCGGCGAGCCGATAGGGGCCGTAAAAGGAATCGCGCAGGCTGAGCGACGCGTCGAGGCGCATCGTCTTGGGGGCGAAGCCCCGCCCCTCGGCGCGGAGGGTCCCCGTCACGCGGCTTGCGGTGGTCTCGCCCACCAGGGCGGCTAGGTTGACATTGTCGAGCCGGACGCGATCCAGGGTGAACCGCTCACTGCCGTCCAGCGTGGCCGCGCCGCTCGCCGTCACGGTGCCTGCCGGCAGCGACAGGCGACCGTCAAATTGAGCCCGCTCGGAGCGTAGGGACAGCGACGCCTGTCCCCCCTCGATCCGCTGGACCCCCACCCGGGAGGGGGCGAGGGCGACGTCGATGTCGATCGTCTGGGCGTCCGTTCCGAGGCTGCGAAGCCGGACCTCGTGGGTCGCCGAGAGGGTGCTCTCGATCCCGGCGCCGGGCACGAACGCGGCCAGGTTGAGGGCCCGCACGCGCACTGTCAGCGTGGCGCTGGGGGCCGCGTCGAGCGGGCGGGCCCGTCCCGTCATACGCACCTGCGCCGCGTTGAGGGTGCCGCGCAGCCTGAGGTCGGCGGTGCCGTCGCGCAGGGTGGAGGTGAGGCGCAGGTCCGGCGCCCGGAGGCCGGCCCAGCGCGTGTCGGTGAGGCGGAGGTCGGCGGTGCCGTCGAGGGCCGAGAGGGTCGGCCCGGTCAGGTCCACGGTCGCCGTGGCGGAGAGGCGGTTCCGGGTGGAATCGCGGGGGCCGAGGAGGCTCGTCGTCAGGTCGCGGACCTGGGCGTCGAGGCGGTACCGGAGCGGCGGACCCTCGGGGGGCGTGGTGGTGGTCGGCGTGGCCTCGGCCCGGGCCGTGAGGGTGCCACCGCCGCTGAACCGACCGTCGACCGTGGCGATGAGGCGCCGGCCGGAGCCCCGCACGCGAAGATCGAGCCGGATTGTCTCGGCGGGGTCGACGTCCAGGGTCGGCAGGAACGGAGTCAGGTCCCGCAGGGCAAGGGGCGTGGCCCGCAGTCGGAGCGCCACGTCATCGACCGGGACGCCCGTCTCCGCCGGGAGACGGATCGTGCCGTGGCCGTGGACCTGGCTCCGGGGCGAGGTGAGACGGAGGGTGTCGAGCGTCAGGGTCGTGGCCGAGAGGGCGCCGCGGGCGCCGAGCCGGAGGTCGGTGCTGTCCCCCGGCACCTGGGCGTGGAGGCCGAGCGTGTCGAGGCGCCCCGTCGTCGTCGAGTCGGACCGCAGGTCGTGGGCGAGCAGGCGGAGGTCGCGGATGCGGGCCGTCGAGTCACGGCCCTCGGCGTAGAACGACGCCGTGACCCCCCCCTGCTCGATCCGTACCCGGTCGACCCGAATGGGCAGGCCCGCACTCGTGTCCGGCGTCCCGGACGTCGCCGGGAGCACGCGGGCCCAGTCCCAGGTCGAGTCGGCGGCTTGGCGCATCGTCACCGACGGGCCGTCTGCGGTGAGGGCCGTCACGTGCAGGCGGCCCCGGAGGAGGGGCCACAGGCGGTAGCGCACGGCGAGCGTGTCGACGTGGGCCATCCGCACGGGGGCGGCCCGGCCGGCGTCGGGCCGGGTGAGGGTGACGCCCGTCAGGCGGAGGGAGCGGACCCAGTTGCCGGACGCCCGCTCGACGGTCAGCTCCGTGCCGGGCAGCGGGTTCGCGGTTGAGGCCAGCCACCGGGCCGCCGCGGTCGCGCCGGCCTCGGTCTGGAGCCCAAGCAGCAGCGCCCCGACGAGCAGTAGAACCGCCCCGACGGTGAGGCCGACCGTCCAGGCCCCGCGGCGGGCCCAGCGCCGGAGGCGCGAGGAACCCTCCTCGGTGGGCGTCGGCGCGTCGGAATGGGCGTCGGGAGCGTCGGGCACGAGCGGAGAAGCAGCGGGGGAGAGCAGGCGAGGGGATCAGAACGACCGGCCGATGCCGAAGTGCAGCCGGAACCGGCGAATGGGCCGGATGGGCGCCGCGTCGATGGGGTTCTGGGATTCCGACTTCGCTTCCCTACCGACCGCGTTCGGGCGCCGGAGGTCGAGCGCATCGGGGGTGAGCTTGTACGCGAGGTCGAGGCGCACGAACCCGAACGGGGTCTGGTAGCGCACGCCGCCGCCGGTGCCCACGAGCAACTGGGACGGATCCGTGCTGATGGATTGGTCCTCGGGGCTGGTGGACCGGTCGTCGGGGTTGGTGGGTTGGTCGCCGGGGTCGCGAAGGGTGCCCGACACGCTCGGCGGCGGAATGAGGCTCAGTGCGCCCGAGTCCAGGTAGGCCGCGTCGACGAAGAGGGCTGTTCGCCAACTCGCCCCGAGGCCGGGGAAAGGCAGACGGGCCTCCAAGTTGGCGCCCAGCTTGAGGCGGGCCCCGATGGGGCGGTACACGAAGTTGACCCGGGCGATGTCCGACTCCCGGAGCACCTTCCCGCCCGCCAGCTGCGACCGCCAGCCCCGCACGTCGCTCCCGCCCCCCGCGTAGAACAGATACTCCGAGAAGCGGTCCTGGAACTTTCGGTTCTCGCGCTTCAGCGCGTTGGAGGCCGAGGGGGGAAGGGTGAGGTTCGCCCGGCTCTCGTCGAAGGGCCAGAGCACGCCCCCGAAGACGCGCCCGGCCAGCTTCACCCGGCTCGACACGGGCAGGTAGCCGCTCAGGCCGCCGCTGAGCCGCACGAAGTCGACCCCAGAGTCGAACGGATACCCGCCCACTTCCAGGGACGGGCGGAAGATGTATCCCCGGGTGGGGTTGAGGAAGTCGTCGGCCTCACCGAGCGTGGCGCTGAGCGAGAACACGCTCTTGTCGAAGAGGTCGTCGCCCACCCCGGGGGTGTCGGGGCCGGCCGACGCCCGGAACTGCTGAATGCGGGCCAGGGAATACTGCAGCGACAAGGAGCGAAAGGGCAGAAAGTCGTAGATCAGCTGCGTGTTGAACCCGAACTGCCGTTCGTTGAGCCCGAGGAAGCGGGTCGAGTCCGCGCCGAGCGTGGGATTGAGTCGCTCCAGGGCAAACGGCTCGAGCGACGCCGAGAGACGGTCGGTCAGGAGGTAGGGCTGTCGCAGCGTGACCGTCGCCTCGAACCGCCGGCTGGGGTCCTGCGCCGCCGACTGTGACAGGAACGACGGGAAGAAGTCGGGCGGATTCTGGGGGTATCCGGTGTCGGCAAGGAGGCCGACGATGAGGGTGCGGGCGTCGCCCTGGAAGTTTCTATGGCGCCAGCTGCCCTCCAGCGTCACGCCCGGCTGGGTGCCGTAGCCCAACTGCCCCGAGTAGGAGCGCAGGTTCGACTCGCGCACGCGGTAGCGCACCCGCACAGTGCTGTCGCGGGGCTGCTCCGGAACGTCGGCCAGGGCCACGCGGAAGAGGTTGAGATCGAAGAGCTGCTGCTGCCCGGCGGACACGTCCGCCGCCGAGAACCGATCGCCGACCTGGAAGGGCAGTTCGCGGAGTACGACGCGCTTGCTCACCGTCTCGTTGCCCTCGACGACGATGTCGGACACGCGGGTGAGCGGGCCGGGGTCGATCCGGAAGCGCAGCGACGCCGCGGTGGCCGCCGTATCGATCCGGGCCTCCGAGTCCACCCGCGCAAAGGCGTAGCCCTGGTTGCGCAGCCACGTCTGGATGTCGCCCTCAGTCTGCGTCCGCTTGAACTCGGTGTAGCGCTCGCCCGGCTGGACCGAGGCCCGGTCGCGGAAGGCGGCCCATTCCTGCCGAAGGGACGCGTCCAGAAGCGCCGTCACCGGCCGCGCCCCGTCGGCCGACCGGAACGAAAGATTCTGAATCGTGACGGGGGCTCCCTCCTGCACGGTAAAGATGACGTGGATCGTGTTGGCCGCGGTGTCGAGCTGAGAGGCCGGGTAGTCGACGCGCGGGGACGGGAAGCCGTTCTGCTGGTAGAAGCGGCGTAGGCGCACGACGTCCTTCTGAAGCGTAACCGGGTCGAAGGGGAATGGGCGGCGCTGGAGGCCCGGAAGGAACGCGAATCGGTTCTGTAGGCGGGCGAAGAAGCCGGGCGCCGTCGTGGCGATCTGGGCCTTCAGGCGCTCCGGCGCAAACGTCTGCCCGTCCACGAAGCGAAAGGAGATCTCACGGACCGACGTGCGGTCGTTGACGAGGTGAAGGGGCGCCTGGGCCCGCACCGACGACGGCCCGACGGCGAGTCCGAGCGCCAAAAGCGCAGAGAGAAGGCCCCGGCACCCGAACGGAAGGCGGCGGGAGAGGGGGGGCGTGGCGGTCACGGGGCAGCCGTCGAAACAAGCGAGGCCGGCGAATCAGAGTGCAAATACGACCAGCGCGGGCGTCCGTTCGGCCAGACGGGTAGAGACCGGAGGCCGTCAGGCCGAGGACGAGGGCGAGGGGTCGGGCTTCGCAGAGTCTTCAGCCCCGTCCGGAATGTCGGTCCCGTCGGGCGCCGCGGGGTCGGCCGGGTCGTGGGCCGGTGGGGGCTCGGCCGGGGGCTCCTCCGTGACGGGGAGCGCCTCGGGGGGCGGCTCGTCGCCGGGCAGGTGGCCGGCGGTCACGTGCCGGTGCTCGTGGAGCGACGCAGTGATGGCCCCCAGCATGAGCACGATGCTCGAGAAGTAGACCCAGAACACGAACGCGATGATGAGCCCGAAGGCGTTGCCGAGGGCACTAAGGCCCTCCGTCCCGGTCGTGTACTGGTCGAATTGCCCAACGTAGGTGGCGTAGTAGGTG
This sequence comes from Salinibacter sp., assembly GCA_042218975.1. Lineage (GTDB taxonomy): Bacteria > Bacteroidota > Rhodothermia > Rhodothermales > Salinibacteraceae > Salinibacter. Next base: position 9,273 of record JBDGQP010000208.1, on the reverse strand, counting down.
AACGCCTGTTTGGTGATTTCCCAGAGCAGGCCCGCGATGAACGCCCCGGAGAGGGCGCTCTGCGTCCGGGGATGGGGCTGGGGGACGAGGTAGTAGAGTTGAAAGAACATCGCCGTCGTGATGAGAAACGGCAGCAGGACCCCCGTCGCGTAGAGCACGTTGTTCCAGATCCAGCGGAGCCACTGCACCTCCTGCCCGAGGTCGTTGAGGATGACGCTGTTGAAAAACGACGGGAGCACGGCCGACAGGCCGACGGTCAGCAAAAACAAAACGCCGACCTGCAACACCATGCGGATGTCGAACACGTAGCCCCGGAGGAGCGACCGCTCCTTGTGCCAGTTCTGCTCGAAAGCGTTGCTGACCGCGATCCGCAGCGTGATGAAGAGAGACATCGCCGACAGAAAGAGGCCGACCCCGCCGACCCCGACGATCGTGCCGCTGGCGGCCTCCACCTGTGCGAGAAACGCAACGAGCTCGTTGCTCTGGCTGGGCGGAAGGAGCCCCCGGATGAAGCGCTCGACGGCGGAAAAGGCATCCTCGCCCTGCAGGATGCGGCCGACGACCCCGGTGCCCAGAATCACGATGGGCACGATCGTTACGAGCACCTTGAAGGCGATGGCCTGCGCCCACAGGAAGACGTTCTTGGCCGACAGCTCGCGGTAGAGGCCCCGCAGGTAGTAGTGCATGCTCTCCGCGAGGCCCGACTTGATCGAACGAAAAGCCCGGGGCATATCCGCGCCAGCTGGTCTCGGAGGGGAGGGCACCGCCGACGAAGCCGCGGCGGAGGAGGTTGTACCGGGAGGCGAGTCGTGGTGATTCTGGGCGGGCTGCCGGCGGGTGGTGCGTCAAGTTCTGCTCGTCGAGTCGTGAGGATCGCGGCATCGACCCGCTCGATGGTAGTTGCCGCCCCATTAGTTGAAGATCGGCCAGTGCACCCCGAACCGAAATTGCCGGGCGGGCAGCGGATACACGGGCACGATGTACGTGCCGGGCACCAGGGAGGCCTGCCGCTGCACGGAGCCGACCGGGGCAAACGTCGACTGTACGTTCTCGAACGTAAAGAACAGGGTGGCGCCGCGCAGCTTAATCTCGGCGTGGACGTCGACGGTGCCGCTCGGGCCCGGCTGGAAGCCCCTCCCCCGAACGGGAACCGGCGTCGAGGCGGGCGGCACCACGAGCTCTCCGGTGGGCGGATGGAACCATCGGCTGTTCATGCCGGTCCAGCCGCGGGCCTGCACGTAGAGGTCGGTCACCAGGTCGACGAAGAACACGAAGCGGGCCCCGATGCGACCCCGCCCGTACACGGTGGGCAGGGTGCGGGCCAGGCGCGTTTGTTGCCGGGAGGCCCCGGCGCTCAGAGTGCGGAGGGCCGTGGCGGATCCCGACAGGTACAGTCCTCGGTCGGCGTCGCGCCGCCAGCCGAGCGTCATCGTGGCCCCGGCCCGCCGGACGGGCGTCGCGGTCGAGCGGACCCCCACCGAGTCGGCCGAGGCAATGCGCTGGCCGGGGGGCACCGGCGGGGCGTAGAGGTCCACGGCGTCCCGGACCTGGTGGGCGAAGGCCTCGAGCTTGAGGTCGAGCGCCCCGGCGCGGGTCGAGACGCCGACGCGGCCCCGCAGGACCTGTCCGAAGGAGACCGACGAGGTGCGCGAGAGGGGCCGTACGAAGCCGGGAAAGCCCGCCGTCTCGAACCAGGAGAGACGCTGGCCGGTGGCGGAGACGGAGGCGGACCCCTGAACAGGCCCCACCCGCCGCCGGAGCTGGACGGCGGCGGACGGGTACTGCTGGCGCGTGGTCGCGTGCCAGCCGGCGTCCAGGACGAGGTCGGTGAGGCCGACCTGCACGGAGTCGCGGGCAAGGGCGTGGACCGACCATCGGGTGTCGCCCTCCGGAAGCACGTTGCTGTCCCCCACGCGCCAGAGGCTGCCGCGTGCCTCCAGGTTGAGGGCGTGGGGCCCGAGCGCAACGGACTGCCGGACCCAGCCGTGGCCCCCGTCCATCCGAACCGTCCACGTCGTATCGGCGGCGCTGGGCTTGAAGTCGAACGTGTTCGAGGTCCAGGTGGCCGACAGGGTCGTCGGGACATCGACCCCCGGCAGGAGCGGGGCCCGGACGCGGGCCGTAAGGTCGTTCCGGAAGGTGCGCCGCCGCGCCTTGGTGTCTTGGCTGCAGGCCTCGCAGCGGGGAAGGAAGTAAATGGACGCGAACGGCGCCCCCTGCGGCGGCAGGACCCCGCTGTGGGCCCCGATCCGGTGCCGGACCGAGAGGTCGCTCAGTTCCACGGCCCACTCGTCGCGCTGATAGCGGAGGCGGCCCCAGATGCGGCGCTCGCGGCGTAGGTCGGTGCCCACGTAGGCCCCGTCGGTCGCGCGGCCCCCGTAGCCCAGCGTCGCCTGGAAGAGGCCCGGAGTCCCGAACAGGGAGAGCCGGTGCTTCTGCGAGTGGGCCACCTCGACGGCCTGCTGTCCGTTGCTGTCCCGCCGGTAGCGAATCTCGGTGATCGGGCGGACCGGGTCGTAGTCGCGCCACGAGGCGTGCACGCCCACCGCCGCCCCGCCGGGGTCGATCCCGATCCCGGGTCGCTTCAGGAACGACGGGGGCAGGAGGTCGAACCGCGCCCGGCCCGTGAGCGGGCTGTTGTAGGGGTGTCCGTCGAGCCACAGGCGCGACCGGTGCGGCCCCAGCCCCGACGGGCTCCAGCCGTGGGGCCACCCTACGGCCCCGAGATCGTAGAGAAAGCTGCCCGGCTGCCGGGCCACGATGTGCCCGACGCTCACAAGAGGGGTGAGCACCGGGAGTGAGTCGATCGGGGGGCGGCCGTAGGCGGGGGGACGGAACGCCTGCGGGTCGCCGGGCACGGCCGCCGTGTCGGAACGGGCGGCCGCGGTCGAGTCCGCCTGCCCGTAGGCAGAGACCGGCAGCACCGCCCCCCCCACTGCAAGCACAAGGGCCGCCGCGAGGAGGGCGGCGCTCGGCGCGGTCGTCGAGACGGGGGCGACGAGCCCAAGGAGGCGATCCATGAAGGCACGCTGATCGTCTGGAGAGCAATCTGTGCCGACCTTCCTCGTACGGCGGCGGCCCGGGCGGGTTGTTGTGCCGCGCGGCCTACTCGTCGGGAAACAGGCCGAAGAGACGGCTCTCAATCTGGTTCAGGACTGCCCGCCGGTCGTCTTCTTCGTTCACGAAGTCGCGCTCGTCGATGTCAACGATAAGCTTCGGGCCGCGGTCGTAGTCCTCAATCCACTCCTCGTAGTGCCCCTGCAGGCGCTCCAGGTAGTCGATGCGGATTGTCGACTCGTAGTCGCGGCCCCGCTTCTGGATGTGGTTGACGAGCGTGGGCACCGAGGCCCGCAGGTACACCAGCAGCGAGGGCGGGGTCAGGTGCGAGGTCATGATCGAGAAGAGGTTCGCGTAGTTCTTGTAGTCCCGGCCGCTCATAAGGCCCATCTCGTAGAGGTTGCGGGCAAAGATTTCCGCGTCCTCGTAGATGGAGCGGTCCTGAACCACCGACGCGTCCATCTCCTCGATCTCCTGAAGCTGCTCGAAGCGGCGGGACAGGAAAAAGACCTGGAGGTTGAAGGACCACCGCCGCATGTCGTTGTAGAAGTCCGTCAGGTACGGGTTTTCGTCCACCTTTTCGTAGACGGTGGTCCAGTCGAAATACTGGCCCATGACGTCGGTGAGGGCGGTCTTGCCGGCGCCGATGTTGCCGGCGACGGCGACGTGTTTGTTCTCGTCGGTGGACTGGTCGAAAAGGTCGGGCATTGGAACGGAGATGGTGCCTCGCCAGCGGAGCAATATCCAATCTAGGAGGACGCGGACAGAGTCACCACGGGCGTCCGATTCCTTTTGTGCGAATCTAGGGGGCTGCCCGGCTCCCCGACGGAGGCGCCTCTCGACCTCGATCCCGGCACGAGACGAGCGACGCCTGTCCGTTCCGTTGCCCGAGTCCGCGAGGGCGGCGTGCGGAAAAAGATCTGGGGAGAGAATTGTCACGACCAGGACGCAGAGGCCCGGCCGCCCCGGAACGCCGCCGCGGCGTCGCCCCCGTCCGTGGAGCGCCGGCGCCACAGGGCGTAGGCCCCAACGAGGCCGAACAGGACGAGTGCGGTCTTCACCTCCAGGGCCTGTACCGTGAGCTTCACCAGGGACGAGAACGCCACCGCGATGAGCGCGAACGTCGCGGCGTGGTACCACTGCAGATGGCGAACCCATCGCAGCACCCCTCCGAACAGTCCGGTAGACGGGGAGGTGTCGGTCGTCGCGTCGGGGGTTCCCGGCTCGGGGGGCTCGGGTCCCCGCGTGACCGCGACGGCCGTGCCCGTCTCCGTCTTCGTTTTGGCGGACGCGACGCCTGCGGACGCGGCCCCGCCGCCCGCAGACGCCCCGCTCCAGGAGCCCGAGGCGCCCCCGCCCCCGAAGTGCCCGCCCCCATACCCTCCGAACCCACCTCCCTTGGCCGCGAACAGCGAACGAAGCAGGCTCGAGAGCGTCCCGAAGCCGACCCCGATCACGGCCCCGCCCGTGAGCGTCTGCCGCCACGTGCGGGCCCGCTCCGGGGGCAGCGCCCGAAGCCACCGGCGGATGAGGGCTCGAAGCCCGAAGAACCCGCCCGCGAAGAGAAGCCCGCCCCCCGCGATCGTCCAGACGAGGAGCCCGAGCGTCAGGGTCATCTCGACGACCTGTCCGGTAAGCGACAGCCCTAACATGCCGGTGAGGGCCCCTCCGGCGAGAGCCCCGACGACGCCGACGCCCGACAGAACGGTCCGGAGCCAACTGCCGTCCATGGCGGCGGTGACGGCCGCGACGCTGACGGGAATGCCCGCAAAGAGAACCAGGAACAGGAGCGCGGCGATGCCCAGTACCACCGCCTCGAGGATGGAGGTTTCCTGAGCGGCGCTCTGGGCCCCACCCTGAGCCGGGGAAGACGAGATGATGGGCGCCGGGGACTCTGCTCCGAAGGGCGGGCCCAGGTCCAGGTGGGCCTGAGGCGCGGCCCGGACGGGTGGGGGACGGACGGTCCGGCTCTCGACCGCGTCGGGGCCCCCCGGAAGGGACCCGAGAAGAAGGCCGCACAGCACAGCGAAGGCACAGGGCGACACGGGGACGGAGGCACTTACGTCGGAGAAGGAAGGCCCGCGCGGCTACTCGTCGTGGCGGAGGCGATCCGGAAGCTCATCCTTGTCGTCGGGGCGGGCCGGGGGGGCGGCCTCCTCGAGGAACGTGCCGCACCGCTCGATGCCGGCGAGGAGGCCCTGCGTGACCCGGTCGGCCTCGATGCCCCGACGGATGCGGTCCGTCACGTCTGTCCAGGCGGTCTCGTCGACCGCCCGGTCGATTCCCTCGTCCGCCCGCACCTCGATCCTGTGCTCCACGAGCGAGACGAACAGGAGGATGCCCGTTCGGTCGCGGGTGTCGAAGACAGCCTCGTCGACGAATGCCTGCGTGGCGCGCCGGGCGACCGTCCGGTCCAGCTCCGCCGGCGGCGTGAAGGCACGGATGATGGGGGGCGCGGTCCCGGCGGCAACGGCGCCCACCAGGCCGGCGCCGAGGGCGACCGCGAGGAGAAGGGCGTCGGTCAGGTACGGTCCGACCAGGGGGAGGGGCAGGCCCCGCAGGAGGGCCCCCAGGCCCAGAACGAGGAGGGCCCCGAGGGCCCCACCCCGCCAGCGCGCGGCGGGGTAGTCGTCGCTCTGGACCACGACGTAGGGCACGATCTCGGCCGCGGACCGGGCCTCAACCGTTTCGACGGCCTCGGCGATGCGCTGCCGGTCCTCGTCGGAGAAGAGTGCGTCCATGGCGGCTCCTTGCGATGGGCGGACGGCGAGCACACAAGGTAGCGGTTCGCGACAAAGAGCCGCAACCGCCGCGCAGTGCGTGACGCCGAGTCCGCTCAGTCGTCTCCTCCGACCGGGCGGATCCACGCGACCTTAAGACGGAAGGAGCCGGCCTGCTCGTCGGCGATCAGGAAGCCGAGCGTACGCACCTGGGCAGGGGCAAACGGCGGAGCGTCCGGCCGTTGCGTGCCGCGGCGGTACGGGGCGAGGTCGGCGAACGGGACGTCTACCGTCGTCCACCGCTCGGGCGGCTCGATGGGCGCCCGGTAGCTGACGGATCCGCCCGGCTCCGTGTAGACGGTGCACCAGTAGCGCCGACCGTCCCCTCGCAACCGCAGCCGGAGCCCGTCGGCCCCGCTCAGGTCGTAGGCCGATTCGGGGGCACGGACCGAGGCGAATCCGCCCCCGCGCTCCAGGGACACCGTGCCGGTGAACGCGGCCCCTGCCTCGGTCGGCTCGAACGTGCTGTCCGAGACGCCCCCCATCACGTCGTCGTTGATCGGGCGCCAGGCGGCGGCGCTGTCGGGATCGGGGGCGGCAAAGTCGAACAAGACGGGAGGGGACATAACGAGCAGAACGAGCGGCCCACTTTGCCGACGGCAAAGTGGAAGGATAAGTGATCGGAGAAGATAAACCGTAAACAATCTGCTACATCCAGGACCGTCCTGGAACCGCTTCCGGCCCGTGGTCGAACTCATCTGTCCACCAAAGCGGTGTTTTGTTAATCTTTTGCGAAAGAACTACTCATGAGCCTGCGGCGGGGGGTCGTCTCCGCGCAGCGGGAGAAGTGCCTCCGGTCCATCCCTGCCCCGCTAGAGTCTGATTGCGGAGCGTGGGACGAGTTCCCCCCGTACCGACCAGACGGGATGGTCCACTGGTGAGCCGTCGACAGCCTCCCCCCAAGTCCCCACAGTGCCATGGAACGAGAGGGCCCCCTCGACACGCGTGTGAAAGACATCATTCAGTCCAAGGACCTCCTGACCAGTGACGGAGATGACGTCCTCACGACGTCTCCGTCCGCCAAGGTCTACGAGTGCATCGGTCGGATGGTGGCGAGTGACGTCGGCTCCATCGTCGTGATGGACGGAGACGCCATCGCCGGCCTCTTCACCGAGCGGGACTACATGCGCAACATCGTCCTGGAGGGCCGCACCTCGAAGACGACGGAGGTCCGGGAGGTCATGCAGAGCGACGTGGCGACGGTCCGCCCCGACAAGCCGCTCGCCGCGTGCCTGCACCTCATGACGGAGCTTCGGTGCCGTCACCTTCCGGTCGTCAACGACCGGGAGGAGCTCATCGGCATCGTCTCGATTGGAGACGGCGTCAAAGAGATTGTGGGGCGGGCCCAGCAGGAGACCACTCGACTCCGTCGGTACGTGACCGGCGCGTACCCGGTGTGACCCCGCGGCTGGACCGGACCCGGAGGGCCGCCCGGCATCACGCGTCGGTCCCTTTTCGCACGCGCCGGTCTCCGCCGTGCGGACGTTCGCCGCTGCGTGGTCGTCGGGCCCCGAAAGGCCCCGGAGCGGGGCGAAAAGCGGCCGACCGCGGTCCATCGCTCGCAGGACGAATCGGCCCCATCGTTCCCGGAACGGATGTGATTCCTACCTCCGGCCGGAACGTCTCCACGACGGAGGTCCGAGCCGATTTCCGGTGTGGGCCAGACCCGCCGCCCGACGCCGGGGGGCGAGCGAGCACCCAGCTTCGTGGCACGATGCTTGTACCCAACAGAGTAGAGAGTGTGAACGGTCCGCCCACTCCGGGATTGTAGGTCCCGGGGTGGGCTTTTTGTGTTGACACGGGGTTCTATGTCTGCTGTCGGGCCCTGTTCGAACGGGAAGCGGTGTGCAGGGCATGTGCGCTTCATGAGGGGGCGTCGACCCGTGGTGGGGAACAACCGCTCGGGACTGCCGGGCGCAAAAGAGACGACTCGGTGCGATCCGGCGGCCGTCGAGCCCTCCCGGACAGGCCGTACGTTGCACGCGGGGGCTGACTCCACCTAATTGCCGAGCGCAGACTGGAGCGCCGCGACGAAGTGCTCGATCTCGGCCTCGGTGTTGTAGTAGTGAACCGACGCGCGGACGAGGGCGGGAAGATCACGGTGCTCGGCGTCCAGACGGGTCGAGCTCGGCGGCGACACCGACACATTTACATCCCGATCCCGCAGGGTGGACTGAACCGCCTCCGCCGCCATCTGCTCGGCCGTGAAGGTGGTGATGCCGCAGCGCGTGCGTCCCTGGTCGCGGACCGTGACGCCGGGCACATCGTCGAGGGCCGCCCGCAACGTGGTGGCGAGGATCCGGATGCGTTTGGCGATCGCGTCGAGGGCTGAGGATTCGGGAGGCCCTCGGTCGAGGGCGTAGTCCACGGCCACGCCGAGCCCTACGAAGCCGGCCACGTGCCCTTCCCAGGTTTCGAACCGGCGGGCGTCGGGACGGACCTCGTAGGTGTTGGGCCCGGTCCAGGTGGCGGCGTGCAGGTCGAGCAGGGGCGGCTCCAGACGCTCGATCCAGTCCCGCTGCACGTAGAGGAAGCCGGTGCCGCGCGGGCCGCGCAGGTACTTGCGCCCGGTGGCCGACAGCATCGTGCAGCCGAGCTCGTCGACCGGCAGCGGCATCTGCCCGGCCGACTGGCACGCGTCGAGCAGGAGGGGCACGCCGGCCGTCTGGGCGACGGCGCCCACCTCGGCCGCCGGGTTGACGAGCCCCCCGTTCGTCGGGACGTGCGTCAGGGCGATGAGGGCCACCCGGTCGTCCATTCTCGACCGGAGGGCGTCGACGTCGATCGCCCCGGAGGCGACGGAGGGCACCACCTCCACCTCGGCGCCGGTCCGCTCGGCCACCTGCAGGCAGGCGATGTGGTTGCTCGCGTAGGCGGACCGGGAGGTGAGAATCCGGTCGCCCGGCTCGAAGGGCATCCCGTAGAAGGCCATGTCCCAGGCCCGCGTCGCGTTCTCGACGAGGGCCACCTCCTCGGGGGCGCAGCCCAGCATGCGGGCGACGGCATCGTAGGTGTGGGCCAGCCGCTCCTCGGCCTCGGCTTCGGCCTCGTAGCCGCCGACGGCCGCCTCCCGCTCCAGGTGGTCGACCTGCGCGTCGAGGACGGGCCGCGGCGGCAGGGCGGCCCCGGCGTTGTTGAAGTGAAGCACGTTTTCGGTGCCGGGCGTGTCGGCCCGCACGACGTCGACGTCGATGGCCATCGGGGACAGAAGGAGGTGGACAACGGACAGGTTCGAACGGTCAACGGCTCTCGGGCCCGCCCGTTCGGCGGGCTCCGTCCCCCGTGCTTTTCCCTGTTCACAGCAGGAAAGCCGACCAATCGGACCGGGAAGACCCTAAACTTCGGGTGCAATCTTGATCCATCGTCAACATAATCCAGGCATAGGCTCTTGTTAAGTCAGGGGTGTAATTACACGCCGCACATGCGCTGAAGGAGA
>JBDGQP010000207.1:0-6084 GCA_042218975.1 Salinibacter sp. | reverse complement strand
GGATCGGTTCAGGTCGGGAGGCTCTTCCCGTCGGGAGGCTCTTCCCGTCGGGAGGGCCCTTTCTGTCGGACGGACGCTTTCTATCGGGAGGGTTCCCCTTAGGTCGCCTACGGGCCTGGGAAGCAGCTCTAGGAGCGCGCCTCGCGGGCGACCTGGGCGTCGGCCTCCAGCTCCTCCTCCGTCATCTCAAGCAGGATGCCCCGATCCTTCAGAAACTGCTCGGTCTCCATCCGGGTCGAGTGGCCGAGGATCTCCCGAACCTCTCCCAGGGTAATCGCCTCCTCCCGGTACGCCTCGGCCACGACCGCCTGGAGAGCCCGCTCCGAAAGGTCGCCCCAACGCTCGCTGAGACGATTGGCGAGGCGGTCTGGCATCGAAAACGAAACGTCCATGGCCGGGCCGAGGGATTTGAGACTTGTTCTTTGGATTTTAGTAACTGCCCTTTCGCCTCAAACTGCCCTTTCGCCTCAATAGGTCCGGCAGTGGCCATGGATTAGAGAAACCTCGCTTCCGAAAAGACACAACTCACGCCCCTTCGACTGCGTCCCGGCGCCTTTCTCTACCTCCCTCACCGGACCTGCTCCTCCGGCAGGAAAACCCGCTCTTCGCGGGTATCCCCACTGCCAAGGTCCACCTCCATCCGAAAGTTTCCCTCGGCAAACTCCTCCGGCAAGGCGCGGCGCTGCTGCTGCCGGACCCAGAGCCGCGACTCGGCGGCCAGCCAAAGGGCCCATCGCAGGGCCGCGACCTGCCCGCTGGCAGGCGCGGCCGGCCTGCATTCCGCAAATCTACCCGCCGAATCCCCGGGGCACGCGAGCACGCGGCCCGCAGGGCGGGCCTGCCTTAGCGTCTCTGCCTGTCGACCCGCCTCCAGGCGTTGAGGGTCTCCTCGGCTTGCCCGGCCAATATCCCTGCCCGCCTCCTACCTTGGCCGCGCTCCCTTTCCAGGGCCGCTTCGCCCGCCCAAGTTTCCCGCGGGATTTTTCGCGCTTTACTGCCTGCGCGTACCGCAAACGCCCCGGCCTGACGGCCAGCACCGGCCCGCCGCCTCCTCTGCGGCCTGCACCGCCATGTCCATCGTCGGCTCCGAGAGGTCCCGCAGCTCCTGCAGGGTCGCCCCGGGAGCCCGTCATGTCCGGGTACCCGTCGTCGTTGATGTCGATGTATCGGTCTCCGACGAGGATGCACTCGAGCGTGTGCGCATACAGATTCCCGGCGTGGATCAGGATGTAGCTGCGTCCCTCCACGTCCCGCAGAATGAAGTGGTCGTAGTCGTAGCTCCCGCTCTGGGTCGCTCCTCGGTGCCGGACGGTGTACTCGCCGGTGGGGATGCAGCTTACCTGGTTCTCGTTGTCCTTCCAGGGAAGCTCCAGCGTGTAGCACGAGAAGATCGTCTCCCCATCCTCGACAAGCCGGAGCTGCCCACGTGCCCAAACCTCCGACTCGAAGTAGCGCGTGAGAATAAGCTTCACCGCATAACTGCCTATCGTTTCGTGTCTAAATAGAAGAACGATTAGCGTGTTGGTTAGGAGCCCTGCTCAATGCCCCACTCGACGCCGTAGCCGTCCAGGTCCTCAAGCGCGTCGATGCTGATGGTGCGCTGCAACGTGCACCCTCCAGAGGTGGCCGTGACCGTGTAGTCGGCCTTTCCGTCTTCGAGCGGCACCTCAAAGACGGCCCAGCCCCGCTCGCTGGTGTACTGGCTGGTCGATCGGGTGCCCCCATCCCACGTGAGGGTGACCTCCTGGTCGGCGATCCCACCGGTGTGTTTGTCTTCAACGCGGACGTGGAGGAGAATGGGGGCGCCTGCCCGGGCCTGGCCCACGTTCATGCGGATATTGTCGCAGCCGTGGTCCTTGCCTACGCCCACCGTCACGGCGGCGTTTGCCTCTCTGAGCGGGCGTTTCGGGGGCTCTACGGCGCCGCCGGTTTCCACCCCGAGCAGGAGCTGCCCGGAGAGGCCCTCCGGCACGGAGGCGACGGTCCAGCCCTGATCAATGTGGACGTTCACCCGCGGACGGGCTCTCTGATTCCCCCAGGAGCTGTTTTCCCTCATAGCGAGTGAGGCGTGGAATCAGCGCGCGGTTGTCGGGGATCGGGGGCTTGTCCAAGACGTGCTGGTGGCCGGCGGCCTCCTTTACCACCCAGTCGTCGACCTGGTGGGTGTGGTCCTCGCGGGGGAGCGTGAAATCACCGGACCAGTACTCGTGGGGGCTGAGAAGCACCTCGTGCTGATGGCCGGTGTTGTCCGGTTCGGTGATGACAGTCTGGGTCTGCAGCCGGGGGACCTTCGCCGGGCGTCCCGGCGCGATGGTCGAGCCCGCCGTTGCGTTCAAGGTCCCGCCTCCTGCGCGTGAGGTCGGGACCTGTGGCCGCGTCTGCGCGAAGACCGGGCCTTGTGCACCCACTTGCTCGATGCCATGGGTGTGCTGGGCGCGCCCGCTCCCGGCCTCGCTGTAGGCGACCTGCTCCGGCTCGGTGTCCTCGTCAGCTCAGGTCGCGCGTTCGTGGCCGTCGGCGCCGATGAGGCGGACCTCCGTCTCACTTTTGACCTCGATCTGGTGCGGGTGCCCCGACTCGATGTGCCAGGGCACGATGACCGTCTTCTCGGTCCCCGAGGGAAGGCGGAAGCTGAGCACGTCAAGCTCTCCCGGCATGTACCAGAGGTCCTCCTCGACGAGCACGTAGCCGGGCTCCAGACGGAGACGGTCCTCCATCGGGCGGAGGCTCTCCGGCGAGGCAACGCCGCCGGAAGCGGCCTGCCCGGCGCCGTACCGGGCGCTCTTGCCCCGAGGCTCGACTGCTGGCCACCGGATCGCCCCTGACCGGTCTAAGATGTTGCCTGAGGTGAGGGCGCGGCTGCCCGTCTCTTCGATCAGGTCGGTGTCCTCCGACCCATCCACCAGCTTCACCGTCTCCGTGGGCTCGGCCCTCCAGCTCCTTCTCGCGGGCCTCCCGCCAGGAGGGCTCGTTTGGATCATCCACAAACGAGCGCTTGGCCATCGCCTCCGCGACGTCGGAGAGGCGGCCTTCTGCTCGCTCAGGGGCCCCTCCTCCGCACGCGGGCCCACAGCCCGCCCAACATGTCAAGTGGGGCAGGAAGGTTCGGCATAACTGGCTACCTAATCGATCGGCGGGCGAGGCGCGGGCCCGGCCTGCTGGTCGTTTCGAAGCTCACCCATGGCGCACACGACAATGTCAGGATCCTCGGCGACGATGAGGCCCAGGAGGCCCTCTTCCAGCCAGGTGAGCCTACAGCCAGGTGAGGCTGCAGCCAGGCGGGCCGATGGGAGGTCCCCGGAACGGCAATCGATAGAACGGCAACCGATCCCCGCAACGCGAAGGACGTGGGCCTTCCGGTGCCCGAGAAGCCGGCGCACGTGCCGGCCATGACGCCCGTCTTCCCATCTTTCAGAACCTACCCTCCAGAAGGCGTTTGCGGCCCCGATCCGGCGAAAATGGATGCCGCTAAAATAGGGGTGGGGCTTGGGTAAGAGCGCAAAATCGCCGCGGGGCGAAAACGGCCGCTCAAGGAAGGGAAAATTCCCCCCGCAAAATCCGATGTAGTTGCTTCCAATCTCAATTCCCCGCGAACACACGAAAAGACACGGAAAGGCCCAAATGCCTCTGCGGCGCTCAGAAGGCACACTCCTCGCCGAAGCGCTGAGAAATACCAGGTGCAAAGGTCTGCAAAACAGGAAAACCGGACGGGGACCGGACGAGAGACGAACCGCGCCTATCGACGGGGAGCTCGCGCGCGCGTGCCTCCCTCCCCATCCGTCGAAGAGAACGCGAATGACCGGGGTTCAAGCCAAGGGGTGCGCGCGGGAAAATCGGGCCTCGAAGGCCCTGTCAGGCGGCGCCCAGCGCGGCCTCAAACGCGGCCTCAAACGCGGCGTCCAGCGCAGCGCGAAGCGCGGCAGCCCAGCCGGCAGCCGGCCGCGTGCTCCCGGGCCTCAGGCTGGCTGGATGCCTTGGGGCCGGCGGCCCAGACGGGGCGCCGAACCGCGCCAGCAGCTCTTCTCAGCGAAGCTCCTCGCAACGAATCTCCTCGAAGCGAAGCGCCTCAAAGCGAAGCGCCTCGAAGCGAAGCTCGTCCCGATGAGGCCCCGGGCCGGCCGCCAGCCGTTGCCACGCTTTCGGAGCGGTCAGGTCTGGGCCCGGCGCCGAAGCAGGACGGCCCTCAGCCCACCGGCCTCGCCGTGGCCCCGTGTCTGTGTAGGACGCCTACACCCTTCACCAGGCCGGCTACACCGGCCGCTTCGGCCCGCCTTCTGGAACTGTTCCCACGGAACGGTCCCACAGGCCTCTCAGGTCGGGGCATGCCACCACCGCAACGGTTTCGGCTACGGCTGTCCCCTCGGCCCTGTGCAGACGGCTCCCCGCTCTCGGGGCCCCGGCGGGACGCTGCCCGGCCCCAAGTGAACCGACGGCCCGCACGTCGCGATCGTTAGGCTGGAATCGGCCCTAAGTGGATGAGCAAAAGAACACGAACGATCGTCTGTTCGTGCGGGTCAGTACGAAACGGTTTAGAAGTCCCTCGCTTCCCATGTCGGATCCGAAGACGGCTCGCCCACCAACCGATCAGGAGCGCCAGACCTTAGAAGCTATGATCCGCGGGGCGGTCGGCCGTGTCACGATGCGAGCCCAGATGATTTTGCTGTCAGCTCGGGGCTACTCCGCCCCGGCCATTGCCGAGATCCAAGACATTGCAAAGGTGACCGTCTACAAATGGATCGATCGCTTCGACGAGCACGGGCCCGAAGGACTTTACGACCAAGATCGTGAGGGCCGCCCGGGTGGGAAGAGCGCCTCGGGCAGATCGATCGGTGCATCAAGGAGGCCAGTCCGGAAACGACCGTGCCGTTCGAGGACGAGACGGAACTGCGGCGGGCCTGGATGCCGGTCGGCGAGCAGCGTCCGGTCCCGGTTCCCGACCAGAACGGTAAGTTCTTCCTCTACGGGGCTCTGGACGTTGGAAGTGGAGAAGTCATTGCTGAGACCCACCCGAAAGGCAAGACTTGCTACATGGAAGCCTTCCTGGAGACGGTCCTCACGGAGATCTCAGGGCCAATCCTGCTGATCTGGGACTAATCCACTTGGCACGTCTCGGGCGCGATCAAGGACCTGATCGAGGCGCATGGACGGCTGGAGGTGCTGCTTCTGCCGAGTCGCTCCCCCGAGGCCAATCTAGTCGAAAGCCTCTGGTGGCTGCTCAAAAACCAGGTCGCAGCGAACCTTGAGCAGAATCTCGATGCGCTGGAGGTCGCCTGCAAACGGTTCTTCGAGCAGCTCTCGCCGGAAGAGACGCTCCGGAAGGCCGGCCTCACAACGGGTTAGTGTTATTCTACTTGTTTACTTGGGAATGGTCCTTATCGTCCCAGATCCTTTGCATCTCTGTAGCCGTCATCGACTCAATATATGCGGGACTGGCCCCGTGATTGGTACGCTCAATGTTAGCAAGGGCCTGATCATAGAGCTTCTCAACTTTCTCTTCAGTCAGGTTTTCGACCTCTTGCTGTGTGCGCTCAGAGAGAAAGAGGACTTTCGCATCCACCGATCCTGGACCACCCTCTTTACTTGACTGCGGTTGATCAGGCACCCCCAGGTCTGAATCGTCTGACGGCCGACCAATGCGTGGCGCTTCGTCCCCACGCTTCAGTGCAGAGACCTCCTCTCTCAATTCCTCGATGATCTTCTCATTCTCCTTGATATAGAACTCGATTCGCTTAGGGGTCCTTCCCTCCCGAATGACGCGGTAGGTAAAATAAACATCCGCCTTCTCGCGTAGCTCCTTCTGGGCTTGATCGATGACTCGCGCCTTCAGCGACGAGAACCGACTATACTTGTCTTCCAAGCCTAGCTTGCGGCGAAACTCAGCGGTTGACATACTTAGCTTCGATATGCCCTGCCTCATTTTCATCAGCTCATAAATCTGCGTCGCATACTTAGAGCGGAGGCGTAGGAAGACCTTCAGAAGATAGAGCGTGAACTGCTCTTTGAGCTCGAGAAGATATGGCTCAAGCTCTTCGCTGAACTTAGCCTCTATGACTCCAGACCCCTTCACATGACGACAAAATCGGA
>JBDGQP010000206.1:8926-25107 GCA_042218975.1 Salinibacter sp. | reverse complement strand
CGCGGCCACCCTCAAGAAAAAGCTCGACGTTGACTTCCGGCCCTATAAGATCCTGGGCGCCTGCAATCCGCCGGCGGCACACCGGGCCCTGCAGGCCGAAGACAAAATCGGCACAATGCTTCCCTGCAATGTCATCCTTCAGGGAAACGGAGAGGGGCGCACAGAGGTGGCGGCGGTCGACCCGGTGGCGTCGATGCAGTCCGTCGAGAACGAGGATCTGCGATCCGTCGCGGAGGAGATTCGCGGGCGGTTGCGGGCCGTGATCGACCGCCTCTGACCGAACGGGCGGCTCTCAGTCCACGTCCACCGGTGCGCTCCCCGCGGCCGTCCAAATCCCATTGCAGGGGCTCCGAGGACTGGACATCGTCCTGCCCGACGACGGAGCGTCGGGACGAGCCGTGATCCGACGGCCCCGTCGCCAGGACGGAAAAACCAAGGGGCAGCGAACGGCTTGCCTGATTCCCCTCGGCCGCGCCCGGGGAGCGGCACATTCTCACCATTGCCCACTGCGGGTTCTCCACGCTTCGACGACGTTTCCGCCTCCATGACTCGACAGGATCAGACCGTCGCGGCGCAGTATGACATCTGGGCCCGGGTGTACGACGTGCTATGGCGGCGGTACACGCAGAAGACGGTCCCCGTGCTCCAGCGGGCCGCGGCCGTTCGGGCCGGCGAACGCGTCCTCGACCTCGCCTGCGGCACCGGCACCCTCGCGGCCCGCCTCGACGGGAGCGTCTCGGATCTACAGCTGGTCGGGGTCGACCTTTCGGCCTCGATGATCGAGCGGGCCCGCCGCAAGCTCGGGACCCGGCCCGGCCTGCGGTTCGAGCGGGCCGACACCCACGACCTGCCGTTCGACGACGCGTCGTTCGACGTCGTCCTCTGCGCGAACACGTTTCACTACTTCTCGCACCCCGGGACGGTGCTGTCGGAGGCCCGACGGGTACTCTGCCCCGGGGGGCGGCTGGTGCTCCTCGACTGGTGCCGCGACTTCTGGACGTGCCGGGCGATGGACGCGGTCCTCCGCCGGGTCGATCCGGCGCACCACACCTGCTACACCCTCGACGACCTTCGGGGCCTCCTCCGTAGGGCGGGGTTCGACGTCCGGTGGACCTTCCGCTACCGGTTCGACCTGATCTGGGGCATGATGGCGGTGGAGGCCCGCCCCCGAGCGCAAAAGCGGTGAACTCGACGCCCGTCTGGAGGTACGAGTACCAACGTCTGTTTTTCTCCACAGGTCCCCGCGGTGTCGTCATGCCTCCCACACTGCCCACGTCAATCGAGCCGCTCGGGCCCCGGGCCGACCGGGAGGTCCGCCTGGAGGCTCTCCGCACGGCCTTCACGGGCCTCGACACCGAGTACCCGCTCGCCGACGGCACGACGGCCCGCCGCACGTACCTCGACAGCGCGGCCTCGAACCTGCGCTGCACGGTGGCCGACGACATCGTCCGGCGTGCGCTGCGCCACTACGCCAACACCCACTCCGAGCTGCACTTCGGGGCCCGCATCACGACGCACCTCTACCACCAGGCCCACGAGATCGTCGGCGAATTCGTCGACGCGTCGGACGACTACACGACGATCTTTACCGGCAGCGGCGTCACCGGCGGCCTCAACCGCATGGCCCGCGTCCTCGCCGAGCGGCGGCCCGACCGCGACGTCGTCATCACGACGCTCATGGAGCACCACGCCACCGCAAGCACGTGGGCGAGGTCGTGCACGTGCCCTCGAGAAGGACCCCGACGGGGAGGCCGGCCGGGTCGACATGGGGGCCCTCCGGGCCGCGATCGAGGAGCACGCGGATCGGCTCAACTACGTGGCCGTCACCGCCGCCTCGAATGTGACCGGCATCATCAACCCGGTGCACAAGATCGCCCGGCTGGCCCACGAGGCCGGGGCTCTCTGCGTGGTCGACGCCGCGCAGTCCGCCGCGCACCTTCCGGTCAGCGTGCAGGGCGACGCGCCGGAGGAGGCCGTGGACGTGCTCTGCATGAGCGGGCACAAGATCTATGCGCCCGGGAGCCCGGGCGTCGTCGTGGCGCGAAAGGCGCTCTTCGACGGCCTTGAGCCCCAGGAGGTGGGCGGCGGCATCGTCGACCGGGTCGAGACGGAGTCCTATCAGATCACGGGCGCCCTCCCCGAGCGGGAAGAGGCCGGCACGCCCAACCTGCCGGGGGCCTTCCGCCTGGCCGCGACGCTCTACCTGCTGGGCCGCATTGGGATGGACGTGATCGAGGCCGACGAACGCGCCCTCACCCAGTACGCGCTCGAGCGGTTCGAGGCGATCGACGGGCTCAAGATCTACGGCTCTCACCGCCTGGAGGTGGCCGACCGCATCGGCGTCGTCACCTTCAACCTCGACGCCCTGCCCCACGGGCTCGTGACCGCCGCCCTCAACGACTACTTCGGCGTCGCGGTCCGCAACGAGTGCTTCTGCGCGCAGCCGTTCGTGCGGGACCTGCTGGGCCGGACCGGCACCGCGACGGCCGGGGGCGACGGGGCCGCCGGCGAGGAGTGCGGCCCCGAGACCCAGCCGGGCATGGTGCGCGTCTCCCTCGGGCTCTACAACACCGAGGCCGACGTGGACCGGGCCGCCGAGGCCCTCGCCGACATCGCGGCCCGTCCCGCCGAGTACCGTGCTCAGTATCGCCCCGTCCTCGACGGCAGCGGCGACTGGATTCATCGGACGTTTGACTACCAGCCCGAGACCGCCTTTTCCCTGCGGGAAGAGGTGGACGCGTGGCTTGACGCTGCCTGAGGCGCCGTGTGGGCGCGAGACGCTACGCCACGGCCGAGCCGTCGACCGCCCGCTCCCGCTGATCGACCGTCCGGGCCAGTACCTCCAGCCAACGACGCACCTGCGTAAACACCAGGTACTTCTCCGACACGCGCCGACGGGCGTTGCGGGCCCACTCCTTACGCTTCTCCTCGGCCCGAAGCATCTCGTGGATCGTCCGCGCGAGGGCCTTCGGGTCGCCCGATTCCGGCAGCCGCCGGCCGTGCTCGCCGTCGGTGACCTGCTCCCGGATGCCCGCGGCGTGGGTGCCGAGGATGGGGGCGCGCTTCCACATGCCCTCAGTTACGGTGAGGCCGAAGCCCTCCCGCCGCGAGTTCTGGGCGACGATCGAGGCGCAGCGCTGCAGCGCGTTCACCATCATAGCGTTGTTGTGGCGGGAGGCCATCGGCAGGGTGAGGACGGCAATGTCGCGCTGAATCTCGGCGGGGAGCTCCTGCCAGCGGCGACAGATCTCGCGGAAAACCTCCTGGCCCTCCGGGTCGTCGGAGACGGAGTCCGGATCCGGGCCGGCCAGCACGAGGCGAGTCAGTGTGAGGCGGGTGCGGTGCCGGGCCGAGGTCGCGTATCGGTCCACGAAGGCCTGCTCCTTCATGCGAGCAAAGCCTTGAAGCAGCGGCCCGAAGCCCTTGAGTCGGTCCCAGCGCGAGATCTGCGCGACGATGGGCCGGTGCAGAAGCCCGAGGTCCTCCGGCCGGGTCGCGGGCTCGAAGGAGCCGTCCCGCTGCAGCCGCAGGGCCGGCTGTGCAAAGTCGCGGTCGATCGTGGGATGGCCCGACTGCACGAGGCGGGCCCGGCGCAGCACCTCGGTCAACGCGTGCACCGAGAGGGGGCGGTTCTTCGGGCTGAGGGGATCGATCGCGGGATTGATGATCGTAGACCGATCCTCCAGGTACGACGGCACGTACTCCCGCAGCGAAAAGACCGTTTGGTCGTAGGTCGTGGCCCAGGGCTTCAGGAAGGACCAGGCGGTCTCGGTGGCCTCGTTGCGGTCGTCGAGGCCGATGTGGCAGCGCCAGACGGCCGGTACGCCGAGCCGCTCCTTCAGCAGCGCCCCGGTGCCGAGGGGCTGGGGGTCATGGGCGACCACGACGTCCTCCGGGGCCACACGGCGCGCCATGCCGTCCGCGCAGGCCTCGCTCACCGACCGGTACAGGGTCTCGTCCTCCTCGCTCAGGTGGGGCGTGCCGGTCCCGTGAATGAGGTTGTGGATGCGCTTGGTCAGGGGAAAGAAGCCCTCCTCGTCGCTCACGAGGACGGCCCACTCCGTCGATACGCCGAGGTCGCGCAGCATCGACACCACCTTCGGCAGCATCTCGGCCACGCCCCCGCCCTGTGCGGTCGAGTTCATCATCCAGACGGTCCGGCCGTCGAGCCGATCGATGGTCTGCCGGGCGGCGGCCCGCAGGTCCTCGACCGGGCGGGCGAGGGACGCGTGTGCGGCGTAGTCGTCGAGGGAGGTCTCGGTCTCGACGTCGACGATCGAGATCATAGGCGAGGCGAGACTGATTCGACGACGCGGGGGAGGGTCCGTCGCAAACTCCTCTCCGAACCGCCACAGGGGCTTCGGGCGGGGACCGGTCCGGGGCCGTACATCTTCGGGCGATCGAGTTCGCGTTCCACAGCGCCTTCGACCGCGTCCGCCGCCGACGCCCGACGTCGGAAGGAGACGCGAACGATCGGCGTATGCGGGGCGCGCCCTGGGTGCGACCCCGCGCCGCCCCCTGCGGGTCCCTCGGAACCGGGGACTACGAGGTCGGAGAGGCGGGGCTGGATCCGTAGCCGGTCAGCTCCACGTACCCGCGACCCGTGGCGGAGCCCTCGACCCGGACGGCCCCTTCCCAGTACCGCACCGACACGTTGAGCTCCTGGTTCGGGATGAGGGCCCGAACCCGCAGGTCGATGCCTTCGGACGGAACGCGGAGCGCCCACTCGACGGGGTAGGTGTGGGTGCCGTCGGGCGAGGTCCAGGTGTCGAGCACCTCGAGGGTGACGTCGCTCCGGGCTATCGACGTTTTGGTCCCGTCGGGCCCCACGAGGACGCCCTCGCTGAAGCGGCTCGCGCCGCCGTCGTCGGTGCGGAGCCGGTAGTACATGAGGTCGCGGCCGTCCTCGAGCTGGAGCGCAAACCAGTCCCACCCCTCCTGGTTGGGGCCCAGGGCCGAGGTGCTCCACTCCCGGTCCAGCCAGCTGCGGCCGGAGACCCGAACCGTGTCGCCGCCGATCGTCAGGGCCCCCTCGGTGGCTAGGCGGGTGTAGGAGTAGTAGTAGGAGGCGTTGCCGCTTCCGGGGCCCTTCTGACTGAGGCCCTGGTCGCCCTGCAGAACCCTCGGCTTTGTCGGGTCGATCTGCAGGTCGATCGCCGCGTCCGGCATCTGCGCCCGGAGCCGGACGGGGAACGTGTCGGGCCCGGTGCTCCGCATCGACCAGTCCTCGAGCCACACGCGGAAAGGATCGGCTCGGGCCCCGGCAAGGCCGGCCCCGCCCCGGGCGAAATGCTCGGCGGCGTGGAAGGTCTTCCGCCCGCCGTCCGTGACGGCGAAGTGGGCCATGTAGAACTGGTTGGTGCGCCAGTCGGTACGCACGATCGGGCCGGTGGAGTCGCTCGGCGGCGTCAGGGCAAACCGGAAGATCGTCAGTTCGTAGCCGTAGGGCGTCCCGTCGGGGCCGGTCAGGTTGCCGGTCACGTACCACCACTCGTTCTTGAAGCCGGGGTGGGGGCCATGGTCCTCCGGGAAGGAGAAGTCCCGAACCGTGGTTGCACGGCGGTATCCGCTGGTGTCGCTGCCCATCGCGTCGGCGACGGACACGGAGGCCTCGAGCGTCGACGCCGCGTTGCCGGCGGTGAGCCAGTAGGCCCCCCCGCCGAGGGCCGCGGCCGTGACGAGCAGGCTCAGGAGGAGAGAGGTCGGGCGGGACATCGGCAAGATCGAATGGGCTTTGTTCAGAACAGAGCTTGAACCGAGACGTCGGGGCTGCGGTTCGGACGAGCGCCGGTTCTCATCGAACCGTCACGCCCGGCCCGGCCGTCGAATTCGGAACCGGTTCCACCTGGGACCGTCGCCGCTGAGGCTTATACTGAACTCCGGTCTCGTTCCGAATCCTCCGGAGGAATCCTTCTCTTCACGCACCCCACCGCCCCCATGGATCTGAACCTCGACGGAAACGTGGCCGTCGTTACCGGCGGAAGTCAGGGCATCGGGCGGGCGGTGGCGGAGGGCCTCGCCCGTGAAGGGGTCCACGTCGTCTGCTGCGCCCGCGACGAGGCCCGGGTCACCGAGGTCGCGTCGCAGATTCGGGACACCTACGAGGTGGAGGCCCTCGGCGTCCCGGCCGACGTCACATCGCCGGACGACC
Source organism: Salinibacter sp. (assembly GCA_042218975.1). GTDB lineage: Bacteria > Bacteroidota > Rhodothermia > Rhodothermales > Salinibacteraceae > Salinibacter. Next base: position 18,956 of record JBDGQP010000206.1, on the reverse strand, counting down.
TCGAGCGGCTCGTGGATGAGGTCACGTCGGCCTTCGGGGGCACCGACCTTCTCGTCAACAACGCGGGCGTCGGCACGAACGAGACGATCCTGGACGCCCCCGACGAGAAGTGGCAGTATCACTGGGACCTCCACGTGATGGCGGCGGTGCGGCTGGCCCGCGGCCTGGTGCCCACGATGCGGGACCGGGGCGGGGGCGTCATCCTCAACAACGCCTCCATCTGCGCGCGGCAGCCGCTCGACCACGAGCCGATCTACAACGTCACGAAGGCCGCCCTGTCGATGCTCTCGAAGTGCCTCGCCAACGAGGTGGCCGACGACGACATCCGCGTGAACTGCGTGCACCCCGGCCTCGTCCAGACCGAGCCGTGGGAGACGGCGGCCCGCGAGGCCACCGCCGGCGAGGACCGCTCCTGGGAAGACTACCTCACGGCCATCGCCGAGGCGAGGACCCCGATCGGGCGGTTTGCCTCCCCCGAGGAGCTGGCCGACTTCGTCGTGTTTCTGTGCTCGCCCCGGGCCCGCTACTGCCTCGGCTCCAGCTACTATGTGGACGGGGGCTGGCTGAACGTGGTGACCTGACGGAGTCCCCGTTTCCCCCAATCTACCGATCCAGGAGGACCTGCGTAACCGGTTGTCCGCGACAGCTGCGGACCGTGCACGGCCGCAAGCAGAGAACGGACGTTGGAACCCCATTCGCGTACCGGTATTTGCAGGCGCTTTCCTCGGGCCATGACGCGTTTGCCCGGCTGAACTCGCCCCCCTCATATCGCTTGTCTTCATCGTACCGGCCCCCGGCCCCGTCTGGGCGCAGGGAGCCGAAGCAGCCGAGCCCCCGTACCTCTGGGCGCCGGACTCCGCGGCGGTCCTGTCCTACGAGGATCCGAAGTCCCTCCGCCACGAGGCCCGTTACGTCCGCGAACAGGGGCTCGGCGGCGTCATGTACTGGGAGCAAGCCTCGACGCCCGCGAGACGCGTCCCGACACGCTGTACGAGCAGCTCCGGTGAGCGGCGCGATCAGGGGCGCAACAGCAGCCGCAGGGCCAGCGGCACGCCCACCATCGTCGCGGCGGCCACCGCCACGACCGGGCCGAACACGGCGGGCGGGACCACGCCCAGGTCGAGCCCCCGCTGCAGCACGAGCAGCGTGATCTCCGAGCGGGGGATCAGGCTCACGGCGAAGACCGCCGCCTCCGTGGGGGCGAGCGGGCCGAGAGCCGGGAGGAAGGATCCGAGCCCTTTCCCGACCACGGCGGCGGCCAGCAGCAGGCCCACGGCCGGGCCCCGCCCGACCAGGCTTGTCGGGTCGAGCGAGAACCCCACGTAGACGAAGAAAAATGGCACGAAGAGGTCGTAGAGGGAGTCGAAGGAGGCGCCCACCTTGACGGCCCGCGGGTCGCGGCTGAAGAGGAGCCCCGCGAAGAACCCGCCGAGGGCCGCCGAGAGCCCGAGCAGGGCCGCCAGGCCGGCCACGAGCAGCCCGATCCCGAGCACGGTAATCATCAGGTCGGGCCGCGGCTGGGCGTCGTGGAGCCAGCGGGTCAGGGGGCCCTCAACGTACTGGGCGAAGAGGACGCCTCCGGCCGTCAGCAGAAGCAGCTTGGCCCCAACCTCGGCCACCGTCCCTGCGAGCGTCCACGCCGAGGGCAGCGTCCCCTGGCCCTGCCAGGGGGGGACCAGCGCCGTGAGGAGGGCGAGGAGGACCACGCCGGAGAGGTCGTCCAGCTCGGCGACGTCGAGCATGAGCGCGCCGCGGGCGGAGTCGAGCCGGTAGACGCTGCGCCACACCCGGACCGACACGCCGATGCCGGTCGCCATGAGGGCGACCGCCACAAACAGGCTCGGCAGAAGGGCCCATCCCAGCCCGTAGTGGGCGGCGCCGAACCCGAGGGCGAGGCTCGCGAGGGCGTTTGCCAGCCAGATGATCGTTGCCCACGGCAGGCGCCGGAGGAGATTCTGCACGTTGCGCGACAGCCCAATCCGGAAGAGGAGGGCTACCACGCCGACCTCGGCCAGGACCGTCAGGAGGCGGGGCGCCGGGGCGGGCAGAAGTCCCCAGGTCGCGTCGGCGGCCCGGAGGCCGATCCCGATCAGAAGATAGCCGAGGAGGTCCGGAAGATCGGCCGCCTCCAGGAAGGCCTTCGAGAGCAGGCAGAGCACGACGATCCCGCCCATCAGCAGGGCCGGCCACGCCGACAGGTCCATCGGATGCGAAGGAAGGTGCCGCTCGGAGGGCCACTCCCCGCCCAAATGCACCGCGACGCGGTGGGTTGCGGCCGGGCTACTCGTCGTCCCGCAGCGCCGTGGCGGGGCGGGCCTGGGCCATGCTCCACGCCGGGTAGAGGCCCGCCAGGAGGGCCGCGCCCACGGCGAGGGCGAGGGCCTGGAGCAGAATGTCGGCCGAGACGGTCAGTTGGAGCGTCCACCCGAACGACCGCTTGTTGATGACGAACACGAGGATGTAGGCCAGGGCGTAGCCGAGCGGGAGGGACAGCACGCCCGCGATGGTGCCCATCAGGCCCGTCTGCAGCGTCACGAACCCCCCGAGCTGGCCCGGCGTCATGCCGGTGGCCCGGAGCACCCCCATTTCGCGTCGCCGCTCCAGCTCCAGGGCCATGAGGGCGCTCAGTACCCCGATGAACGCCACCACAATCGCCAGGATGCGGAGGACGTTCGTGATCGTAAACGTGCGGTCGAAGACCTTCAGGGACGTTTTGCGGAGGGCCTTGTTCGACCGGATGAGAATGTCCTGCAGGCCGCTGGTGGCCGTCCGCATGTCGGCGATGAGGGCGTCGACCGTCGTGCCCTCGGCGGCGTAGAACGCCATGCCCGACACGCCCCGGTCGTCGTAGAAGCGCTCGTAGGTGGTGCGACTCATCATCACGACGCCGCGGTCGGAGCCGTAGTCGTAGTAGATGCCCCCGACGGGAAAGGGGTGCATGCCGCGGTCGGTCTGGAGCCGCACAGAGTCGCCCACCGCGAGGTCGTGCCGGTATGCGTAGGGCTCAGAGACGAAGACCGTGGGGCTGGTGCGGAACCGGGGCCAGATCGTGCCGGGGTCCCCGACCTTGAAGCGGTACACGTCCGGCGTTCTGGGACCGGGCTCGATGGCAACCAGCTCGGTGGGGCCGACGCCCGCCCGGACCGACACGCGCCGCACCGTGTAGGCGCCGGCCACCCCCTCCAGGGTACGCAGGCGCGCCACGACGGTCGAGTCGAGCGTCGCGGTCGAGCGGCGGAAGACGAGGCTCGGGGGCTGGACGTACACGTCGGCCTGGAGCGACTGCGTGAGCCAGTCCTCGACGGTCCCGCGGAAGCTGTCGATCATGAGGCCGACCCCGATCGTCGCGGCCACCGCCACCATAAGCGCGGCGACGGCGACGCCGGTGCGGCTCAGGTTCGTTACCACGCCCCGCGCCGCCATGCGGCCGAGCACCCCGAAGAGACGCCCCAGCACGGGGCGCAGGGCCGTGGCCAGCCCCATCACGGCCCAGGGCGTAGCCAGGGCCGCCGCCAGGAGGAGGCAGAGCAGCGCCGCGTAGCTGACGACGATGCTCTGCTCGGTTACGACGAGCAACAGCACGCCGAGGCCCCCGACGGCCAGACCGGCCCCGGCGAGGCGGGGCGCGAGGGCCTGCACGTTCGTCTCCTGGACGGAGCGGCGCAGCACCGTGCTCACCGGGGCGTTCGTGGCCTCGCGGGCCGGCGGCACGGCCGCCAAAAGGGTGGTGCCCACGCCCAGCAGACTCCCCTTCGTGAGGACCCAGGGCGTGATCGACAGCTCGCTGACCTGGACCACGAAGTAGAGGTCGTTGATGGTCTGGGCGAGGAGCTGCACGAGGCCCGTCGCCAGCACGATGCCCAGCAGCATCCCCAGGCCGGTGCCGACGACGCCGAGCAGCGCGGCCTCCCCCAGCACGAGGCCGAAGACCTGCCGCTGGGTGACGCCGAGCGCCCGCAGCCGCCCGATGAGGCCGCGGCGCTGGACAATCGAGAAGGTCATCGTGTTGTAGATGAGGAATGCCCCCACCACGAGCGCCAGCAGGCTGAGCGCCGTCAGGTTCAGCTCGAACGCCCGCGTCATCTGCTCGACGGTCTGCGTCCGCGTGTCCGACCGCTGGAGGCGGGTGCCCTCCGGCAGTGCGGCCCGGAGACGAGACAGCGTAGTGTCCGGGGCGTCGGACGGGAGGATGAGGTCGATGCGGCTCAGCTCCCCCCGCATGTCGAAGAGGCGCTGGGCCGTCGAGACGTCCATCACCAGCAGGTTGGCCACCGCCCGGCGGGTGCGCTCGTCGTCCGGACGGATGAGGCCGGCGAGGAGAACCGAATGCTCGGTGCCCTCGACCTGAACCTGAAGCGTGTCGCCGGGCGCGAGGCCGAGGGCCTCGGCGGTGGGGGCCGACATGAGGGTCGCGTCCTGCGTCATGAACGCCTCGAGGTCAAGGTTGCCGGACGGGCCGGTGCCCAGGTACGGGCGGAAGGCCGCGTCGGCGAACGGGTCGATGCCCACCACCTGAAACGTGCGCTCGCCCCGTCGCAGGGTGGCGTAGCCCTCCACGACCGGGGCGGAGGCCCGGATGCCCCCCTCCGTGGACCGGACGTTCTCCTCCGTGCGGAGGCGGCGGTAGACGTCGTCGTCGAGGGACGCGCCCGCCCCGACGATCTGGTGGGTCGCCTTCCCCGTCACCGTCTCGGCCGACAGTCGGAAGGCCCGCTCCGCGCTCGTGTTGGCGAGGTCAATGGACACGACCACGGCCACCCCAATCGCCACGCCGAGGACCGAAAGCCCCATCAGCCACGGGTGGCGCGTCAGGTAGCGGAGGCTTGAGCGCTGAAGCAGGCTCATCTGCGGTTGGACGTCTGGGGTCTGGCGTAGGACGGAGTGCAGATTCGAAGTGAAGAGGATGCCCATGCTCCCTCCCATACCCCCTGGCGCCCGCGCCGATCAAGTGTCGGACGGGGACTGGCCCGGGAGGGACGCCGCTGCGTCCGTGAGGAAGTCCGGCACCTCCTCGTGTAGGACGCCGCCCCGGAGGTGGAGCACGCGGTCTGCCCGGTCGAGGGCCTCGCGGTCGTGGGTCGCGACCAGGAGCGTCGTGTCCGTGTCGCGCACCAGGTCGTAGAGGAGGGCGAGGACCTCCTGCCCAGTCTCATAGTCGAGATTGCCGGTCGGCTCGTCGGCCAGCACGAAGAGCGGGTCGTGGGCCAGCGCCCGGGCCACGGCCACCCGCTGCTGCTCGCCGCCAGAGAGCCGGTCGGGGAAGCTGTCGAGGCGGTCGCCCAGGCCCACGTGGTCGAGAACGGCCTCCGCCCGGCGGTGGGCGTCGGCGGACGCGGCGCCGCCCAGCTCCAGCGGCAGCAGCACGTTCTCCACCACCGTAAGCGTTGAGATTAGGTTGAACGACTGAAACACGAAGCCAATCTGGGTGCGCCGGAAGAGGGTCCGGTCCGTCTCCGAGAGGCCCGTCAGGTCGGTCCCGTCAATCACGACCCGGCCGGTGGTGGGGAGGTCGATGCCGCTGACGATGTTGAGCAGCGTGCTCTTTCCGGCGCCGCTACGGCCCATGAGGACCACGGAGCCGCCGCGCGCGATCTCAAAGGAGAGATCGTCGAGGACGGTCCGCTTGGCGTCGCCTTCCCGGTAGGTCTTCTCGACGTCGATGAGCCGGAGCAGCGGCGGGGAGGAAGCCTCGGACATAGAGGAGAAAGGAGTGGGATAACAGAGCAGTCGTTGCACCCACCCTGGCCGGGAAGGTTCGAGGGCGGAGAACCCGGTGGGAGATTATGCACGCATTTTTACAGAGCCGGGCCCCGACGTCCCGCCCCGAGGCGCCGGCCGCCGGGGGCCCACGCGGCCGTCGGACCGGACACTGGAGCGATCCCGGAGGGTTGGGATTAATCGCCGGCCGATCCGGTATCACTCCTCTCACTGATCCCCGCACGATTGACCTCGACCCATGAGCTACCTCATCTACGGGGCCTACGGGTACACCGGCACCCTCATCGCCGAGCGGGCCGTCGCGCAGGGCCACGAACCGATCCTGGCCGGCCGCGACGCACAGACGCTCCGCCCGTGTGCGCGCCGCCTCAACCTGGAGTCGCGTGTGGTTTCGCTCTCCGATCGGGAACGGCTCCGGGGCGTCCTCGGGGAGGTCCCGGCCGTGGTCCACTGCGCCGGCCCGTTCGCGCACACCAGCGCCCCGATGGTGGCGGCCTGTCTCGACACCGGGACGCACTACCTCGACGTGACCGGCGAAATCCCGGTCCTGCAGGCACTGATGGCCCGGGACGCGGAGGCGACCCGAAAGGAGGTGCTCCTCCTTCCGGCGGTGGGGTTCGACGTGGTGCCCACCGACTGCCTCGCCCGCCTGCTCGCCGAGCAGATGCCCTCGGCCACCAGCCTCGAGATTGCGTTCGTCGGGCAAGGGGGCGTGTCGACGGGGACGCTCAAAACCGCCGTCGAGCAGATGGGCGAGGGCGGGCGGGTTCGACGCGGGGGCCGGGTCGTGCCCGTCCCGTCGGGGTGGACCTCCCGCCGGGTGTCGTTTGGGGACCGGCCCCGCACGGTCGTATCGATCCCCTGGGGGGACGTGGTGACGGCCGGCCGGAGCACCGGGATCCCGAACGTGACGGTCTACACGGCGCTCCCGGGCTGGGCCCGGCGCCTGCTGCCCTACACCCGGTACGTGCAGGGGCTCCTGGAGTGGCCCCCGCTCCAGGCCCTCCTGAAGCGAGCCGTGGAGCGGTGGGGCCCCACCCCGACCGCCGCCGACCGGGAGCGGGGATCCACCCGGGTGTGGGCCTCGGTCCGAAACGACCGCGGCGAGCGCCGAGAGGCCCGGCTCCGCGGGCCCGAAGCCTACGTCTTTACGGCCCGGACCGCCGTGGCGGCCGCCGCCCGGGTCGTAGACGGACCGCCGGCCGTGGGCACCCAGACGCCCGCGACCGCCCTCGGCCCCTCGTTCGTGTCCGGGATCGAGGGCGTGGAGGTCGAGGCCGACCCCCCGGCGGCCCCGGCCCAGTGACTCTGCACACCCACCTTGCGAATCACTCGATGCCGGCATCCTGCACGTGGACCGGCAGGTCGGACTCGTTCCAACGGCGAGAAGACCCATTGCGGGCCGGTGGGGGTGGAGTAGACCCGTTTCGACACCGGCGAGATCTGGCAGATGAGGAGGGCAAACCCACTATCAGCGGAACGCCTCGGGGGGAGCGGGATAGCGTCAACGGACGGTCCCCAAACTTCGCAGTCCCTCCTTGCCCCCCGCATCATGGCCGACTCCTACCGAAAGCTCGTCGCCACCTCTTTCAGCACCGACTTTCGCGAGGCCGCCGAGATCGTCGTAGAGGACATCTCCCGGCCCGGTCCCCACGAGGTGCTGGTCCAAAACCGCTACGCCGCCGTCAACGCGACCGACGTCAACATCTCCGCGGGGCGCTACGAGCTGAGCAGCGACCTGCCCATCGACCTGGGCGTGGAGGCGGCAGGGATCGTCCTGGCGGTGGGGGACGAGGTGCGCCAACTGGAGGAGGGAGACGCCGTGGTGACCAGCACGCTGGGGGGCGGGTACCGGGAGTACCACCTCGTTCAAGAAAGCAATGCCATCCACGTCCCGGAGGCCTCGCCCGAGGCCCTGAGCATCGTGGTGAGCGGCCTCACGGCCTCGATCGCGCTCTCGGAGGTCGGGGCGCTCCGGCACGACGAGACGGTCCTCGTGACCGCCGCGGCGGGGGGCACCGGTCAGTACGCGGTCCAGCTGGCCAAGGAGGCGGGCAACCACGTCGTCGGCACCTGCAGCACCGACCGGAAGGTGGCGTTCCTGAACGACCTGAACTGCGACCGGCCCATCAACTACGAACGCGAGGCGGTGGGCGACGTGCTCGAGGAAGAATACCCCGACGGCATCGACCTGGTCTACGAGGCCGTGGGCGGATCCCTCTTCGACGTCTGCGTCGATCATCTGGCCCGCCACGGCCGTCTCCTCTCGATCGGCTACGTCAGCGAGTACAAGAACGGCCCCGAGAGGGTGCAGGCCGAGCGCATCTACACGTCGCTCATCCCGAAGTCGGCGTCCATCCACGGGTTTTTTCTGCCGCACTTCGCCAAGCACTTCGGCCCGCACGTCAAGAAGCTGATGCGCATGCAGCGGAGCGGGGTGCTCGATATCCGCATCGACGACCGCGTGTTCGAGGGCGTCGAGGCGGTGCCCGACGCCGTCGAGTATCTGCAGAGCGGCGAGAGCATCGGGAAGGTCGTGGTCCACTTCCCCGCGTAGAGGCCCTGCCGACTCCTGTCTCCACCGCCCCCTGCTCATGGACGCGACCGGGCCCGATCCCCACGCCGAGCTGAACTGGACGGCCGTCGGGGCCCTCTACGCCGGATGGGCCCTCGGCCTCGCGGCGCTCCTCTACGGGGGGGACTACCGGAACGCTGCCTGGCTGGCCCTGATCGGGGCGGGGGGCGGCTGCAGCGCCTACGGCCGCGTGCTGTCGCGCCGCGGTCGCGACCGGCCCGCGCGGTGGTGGCATCGAGGCGGAGCCCTCTTCTACGTCGCCTTCTTCCTGTGGGCCGGGGCGGTGCTCCTCCGCACGTTTTAGCCGGTATTTCCGGAGAAGAACACGCCCTTACTCCTCCCCACCAAGAGGAAGATGACGATCCCGAAATCCACAAAACAAAAGCGAATTTCGGATCGTTCGCATTGGCACAGTACCCCACTTGTTGTCGCGGTTACACCACAATCAATCTCAACTCTGCCATGGCCTTCGAGCTTCCTGATCTTCCCTACGACTACGACGCCCTGGAGCCGCACATCGACGAGCGTACGATGCGGACTCATCACGACAAACACCACGCGGGCTATACCCGAAAGCTGAACACCGCGCTCGAGGGACACGACGATCTGCAGGACCACTCCATCGAGGAACTGCTGGCGGGCATCGACACCCTTCCCGCCGGGGTCCGCACGCCCGTTCGTCAGAACGGCGGCGGCTTCTACAACCACCGGCTCTTCTGGAACGTGATGTCGCCGGATGGCGGCGGGGAGCCGACGGGGGATCTGGGCGATGCCATCACAGCACACTTCGACTCGTTCGAGGACTTCAAGAGCACCTTCAAGGACGCCGCCACCGGCCGCTTCGGCAGCGGCTGGGCCTGGCTCGTGGCCGACCCGAACGGGGACCTCAGCGTGACCGACACGCCGAACCAGGACAACCCGCTCATGGACGGCGAGACCCCAATCCTGGGGATCGACGTCTGGGAGCACTCCTATTACCTGAAATATCAGAACGAGCGCGGCACCTACGTGGACGCCTGGTGGAACGTCGTGGACTGGGACGCCGTCGGCGATAACTACGACGACATCGTTGCGTAGCCTCGGCGTCGGTGGTTCGGTGCCGCACGCCATCCGGCTTTGAACGAGCAACGAAAGGGGGTGGCCCCCACCGGCCACCCCTTTTCTTAATGGAGCCTTCGCCTCAGGCCGTACGGGCCCGGGTCTTCAAGGGGGCTTAGCGCCCGGGGCTGGACTCTCTGCCCGGATGTCATTACAATACCGTTCGTACGTCCCGCCTCGGCCCGATTGCCGGCCTCGTCGGCCCCATCATGATCGTCGTTGACGGCCCGCTGCTCTGGGTCATCTACGTAACCCTCGCCACGCTCAGCCTCGCCATTCTGGGGGCCCTCTTTCGGGTGCTCCGGGGCCCAAGCCTGGCCGACCGCGTCGTGGCCCTCGACCTCGTGGCGTACCTCGCCATGGGCTTTCTGACGACCTACGCCGTGCTGGTGGGAGAGCAGACCTTCATCGACGCGGCCCTCGTGCTGGGCCTGTTGGCGTTTCTGGGCACGGTGGCCGTGGCTCGGTACATCGAACGCGTTCGTTCCGGAGAAGCCCTCGTCGACTCATGACTACTGCTCTTCCGGGCCTTCTGATGCTGGTGGGCACGGGGTTCATGCTGATTGCCGCCATCGGGCTGCTTCGGCTTCCGGATCTCTACACCCGGATGCACGCGGTTACGAAGGCCGGCACGCTCGG
>JBDGQP010000206.1:0-8916 GCA_042218975.1 Salinibacter sp. | reverse complement strand
GAGCCGCCCCGCCGACGCGGAACCACGCGCTCGTCCCTGCCGCCGTCGGCCGCGGTGGCGTTCGGGGACGTGAGCGTCGCCACTCGGGCCGTCGTCGCCCTCCTGTTCGTGTTGTTCACCGCGCCGGTCTCGGCCCATCTGATTGGTCGGGCGGGGTACCTCGGGAATGTCGCGCTGTGGGAGGGAACAGTGTTCGACGACTGGAAGGCCGGGTACGACGACCTTCAGCGGGAGGGCGGCGGGTCGATCAGAGAACATGAGTCCAGCGCGGACGAGGCCCCGACCGCCCCCTCGCACTGACCGACCGCCCCCTCCCGGCACCCCGTCTCTGGCGCCCCGTTTATGCTGTTTGCTGTCCTGAGCATTTTTCTCGGCGCCGCCCTCGCTCCCCTGGTGGTTCGTGTGGCCGGGCGGGCCTCGGGCTGGATTCTGAGCCTGCTTCCGCTCGGGGTTTTCGTGTATTTCGTCCGGCGGGTGCCCGCCGTGAGTCACGGGGAGCCCCTTCGGCAGTCGGTTGCGTGGCTGCCGTCGTTCGAGGTGCCCCTGTCGTTCTACCTCGACGGCCTGAGCCTCCTCTTCGCGCTGCTGGTGACGGGCATCGGGACGCTGATCGTCGTGTATGCGGGGGGGTACCTCGCCCACCACGAGCTCCTGGGGCGCTTCTACGTGCAGCTGCTCTCGTTCATGGGGGCCATGCTGGGGCTCGTGCTCGCGGACAACATCTTCGTCTTCTTCATCTTCTTCGAGCTCACGAGCCTCACCTCGTACCTCCTCATCGGGTTCTACCATACGGAGGAGGGGGCCCGCGTGGCGGCCCGCAAGGCGCTGGTCGTGACCGGGGGCGGCGGGCTGGCCCTCCTCGGAGGGCTGGTTCTGCTCTCGCAGGTGACCGGCACGCTCGAGATGAGCAGAATGCTGAGCATGGGCGCGACCGTGCAGTCGCACCCCTACTACCTCGCCATCTTCGTGCTCGTCTGCGCCGGGGCCTTCACGAAGTCGGCCCAGTTTCCCTTCCACTTCTGGCTGCCGGCGGCCATGGCGGGGCCCACCCCGGTGAGCGCGTACCTCCACTCGGCGACCATGGTGAAGGCGGGGGTCTTCCTGCTGGCACGTCTGAGTCCCGTGCTGGGGGGCACGGCCGTGTGGACCGGCACCCTCGGCGTCGTCGGGAGCGTGACGATGGTCCTGAGCGCCTGGCTGGCCCTCCGGTACACCGACCTGAAGCAGATTCTGGCCTATACCACGGTGATGGTACTGGGGCTGCTCACGATGCTGCTGGGGGTGGGTACGGAAGAGGCCATCACGGCCATGGTCACCTTCACGGTGGTCCACGCCCTCTACAAAGGCGGCCTGTTCATGATGGCGGGGAGCATCGACCACGAGACCGGCACCCGCAACGTGCGGGAGCTGGGGGGGCTGCGGTCGGCGATGCCGTGGACGATGGCGGGAGCGGTGGCCACCGGCCTGTCGATGGCGGGCATCCCGCCGCTGATGGGCTTCATCGGGAAGGAGGCGACCTACGAGGCGGCGCTCCACGCGCCCACCGGGGCACTCGCCCTGCTGGCCGCCGGGGTCCTCGCGAACGTGGCGCTGGTTGGATCCGGCCTCGTCGTGGGCCTGAAGCCCTTCATCGGGGAGCAGACCGGGGCCTTCACCCGCGAGCCGCACGAGGCGCCGGTCAGTATGTGGCTGGGCCCCTGTGTGCTCGGGGCGCTCGGCCTGGCGTTCGGGGTGTATCCCGCCCTCATCGACCACACGGTCCTGCAGGCCGCCCAGACCGGCATCCTCCAGACCTCCCACGAGCTGCACCTCGCACTCTGGCACGGGGTCAACCCGGCGCTGATGGCCAGCCTCGTGACCTTTGCGCTCGGCTTTGCGGTCTATGCGACCTGGGAAACGATCCAGGCCAGTGCCCCGATGCGGGGCCTGGCCGCGGCTTTCGGCCGCGGGCCCGGCCGCGTCTTCGAACGCGGCCTGTACGGCCTGGCCCAGTTCAGCCAGGGCATTACGCAGCTCTTCCAGAACGGCCGCTTCCGGTGGTATCTCTTCGCGATCTTCACCGCGATCATCGTGTTTGTGGGAGGCGGCCTCTTCTTCGAGGTCCAGCTGACATGGCCGGCCCCCGAAGGCTCCATCAGGTACTACGAGGCGGCCCTCGCCGGCCTCATCGTCCTCTCGGCCCTCGTGGCGGTACGTACGCAGGGACGCTTCGTGGCCATTCTGGCCCTCAGCGTCGCGGGCTACAGCATCGCCCTCATCTACCTGCTCTTCGGCGCCCCGGACCTGGCGATGACGCAGTTCGCCATCGAGACCCTGACGCTGATCCTGCTCGTCATCGTCATCGTCCATCTGCCGGGCATCGGCGAAGAGGAGCCGCTTGGGGTGCGCCTGCGGGACGGGGCGGTGGCCCTCGGATGCGGGGCCCTCGTCACCGCCATCATGAGCATCATCGTGAACCAGCCCCTCAGTATGCGCGTCAGCGAATACCTGGCGCAAAACAGCTACACGGAGGCGGAGGGCCACAACATCGTCAACGTTATCCTGGTTGACTTCCGGGGCGTGGACACCATGGGGGAGATCACGGTCCTCACGATCGCCGCCCTCGGGGTGTACGTGCTGATGCGGATGCCCCGCAACCGGGCCCACGAGTCTCCCCCGGAGGCCGAGCAGTCCGCCTCCGAGGAGCCGACCGCCGAGGCCCGCTCCTGACGCTTGTTCGACCTCATCCCGCAATGATTTACTCCCTCATTTTTCGGGTCGCGGTGCGGTTCCTGGTGCCGCTTCTGCTGCTCTTTTCGGTCTTCATGATGCTGCGGGGCCACAACCTGCCGGGCGGCGGCTTCGTGGGCGGCCTCGTGGCGGCCAGTGCGTTCGTCCTCTACGCCCTGGCGGCGGGGGTCGAGCGGGCCCGGGAGGTGCTACGGGTCGAGCCGCAGACGCTGCTGGGGAGCGGTCTTGCCCTCGCCTACGGGGCCGGCCTCCTGGCCCTGGTGCTCGGCAAGCCCTTCCTGACGGGCCTCTGGGTGCACCTTCACGTCCCGCTGCTCGGGGACCTGCACCTCGGGTCGACCCTCCTGTTCGACCTCGGGGTCATGCTCGTGGTGGTCGGGACCGTGCTGCTCATGGTCTTTTCCGTGGAGGATCGCCTCCCGGGCCTCGTCGAGGAGTAAGGGAGTCGGGTTCGTTTTTTTGTCTAGCGGAGCGCCATCCCCATGGAACTGATCGTATCGGTCGTCGCGGGCGTCTTGCTCGCCGCCAGCTTCTACCTGCTGATGCGGCGCAACCTCCTGCGCTTCGTGATTGGGCTCATCATTCTCGGCAACGCCGTCAACCTCGTCCTCTTCACGATGGGCCGACTCACCCGGGCCCGTCCGCCCCTGATTCCGAAAGGGCAAAAGGTGATCGAGGGGGCCTACGCGAACCCGCTTCCGCAGGCGCTCATCCTGACGGCCATCGTCATCAGCTTCGGGCTGCTGGCCTTTACCCTCGTGCTGGTCTACCGGAATTTCGCGGCGAACCGGACCGTCGAGTCCGACGAGGTGCGCACCTCCGAACCCGACGAGCCGCTCGACGTCCACGAGGACGCCAAGCGCCTCCCGGCCTGACCCCCCCGCGGCGTGCCCGTGGCGCTGCTTCTTCTGCCCCGCACCGATTCTGTCGTATGAACACGCTGCTCATTCTGCCCATCATCGTCCCCGCCGTGACGGGCATGCTGGCCCTGCTCGCCCGCAATTCCCGGACGCTGCAGCGTGGGATCAGCGTGGTGGGGGCCACGGTCCTGTTCGGGGCGGGCGCGGCGCTCGTCTACCAGGTGCAGGCCCATGGCATCCAGGCGGCGCAGATGGGCGACTGGCCGGCCCCCTTCGGCATCACGCTCGTGGCCGACCACTTCAGTGCAGGGCTGGTTGCCGTGTCGGGCTTCGTGGCCCTGGCGGTGGCCGTCTACGCCCTGGCCGGCATCAGCGAGGCCCGGGAGCGGTTCGGCTTCCACGTGTTGTTCCATCTGATGATGATGGGGATCAACGGGGCGTTCATCACCGGCGACATCTTCAACATGTACGTCTGGTTCGAGGTGTTGCTGATCGCCTCGTTCGCGCTGCTGGTCCTCGGCAACGACCGGGCACAGCTCGACGGGGCGGTCAAGTACGTGGGCATCAACCTCGTCTCCTCGGCCAGCTTCCTCACGGCGATCGGGCTCCTCTACGGCCTCACCGGCACGCTCAATCTCGCCGACCTCTCCCAGAGCATGGCGCCGGTGCGGGAGGCCGGGCTGGGGCCGGCCATCGCCATGCTCTTCCTGATCGGGTTCGGGATCAAGGCCGGGCTCTTCCCGCTGTACTACTGGCTCCCCGCGTCGTACCACACCCCGCCCGCCCCCATCGCGGCCATCTTTGCGGGCCTGCTCACGAAGGTGGGCATCTACTCGCTGATCCGCGTCTTCACGCTGCTGTTCCCGAACCCGACCGGGTACACCCAGGCCGTGCTGCTCGTGGTGGCGGGGGCGACGATGCTGATCGGCGTCTTCGGGGCACTGGTGCAGCGGCACGTGCTCCGGCTCTTGGCCTTCCTGGTGATTAGCGCGATGGGCTACATCGTCATGGGGCTCGGCTTCTTCACGACCCTTGGGCTGGCCGGGGCCGTCTTCTACGTGCTGCAGGACGTGCCCGTAAAGACGAGCCTCTTCCTCATCGGCGGCCTCATGGAACGGGAAACCGGCACCACCCAGATCGGCGACATGGGCGGTCTCTACCGACACCGGCCCCTGCTGGCGACGATCTTCATCGTGCCGGCGTTTTCGCTGGCGGGCTTCCCGCCCTTTCCCGGCTTCTGGGGAAAGCTGACCCTCATCCAGGCCGGCCTCGCCCAGGAGCAGTGGGTGCTGGTGGGGATCGCGCTGCTCGTGGGCCTGCTCACCCTGCTGGTGGTGGCACAGGTCTGGGGGCGTGCCTTCATGCAGACGGAGACGACCCCGCTGCGCGAGGCGTCCTCGCTCGCCACCCGGAGCCTGCTGAACGGGCCGGTCGTCGCCCTCGCGCTGGTCCTCTTTGCCCTCGGCCTCTACGCCGAGCCCGTCTTCGCCTTCGCGCAGACGGCCGCCGGGCACCTCACAAACCCCGCGCCCTACGTCCAGGCCGTGCTGGGGACGTAGACCCCGGACGGCGCGATCGACTCCTCACGATGCCGCGTCCCCATGGTTGCACCGATCGTTCGCATTTTGCTGCTTACGCTCATCTGGGTGGCCCTGCAAGGGTCCTTCAGCCTGGGCAACCTCCTCCTCGGGGTCGTTTTCGGCGCCGCCGTCCTTCGACTCTCCCGTCCGCTCTTCGACGACCCTACGGAGTCGCGGCGGCTGCGCGACGGGGTCCGACCCGCCCGGCGCCTCTGGCAGGTCCTCGTGCTCGCGGTCGTGTTTCTCCGGGAGCTGGTCGTCTCGGCCGTGCAGGTCGCCCGCTACACCGTGCAGCCCACGCTTCAGATCCAACCGGCCATTGTCAAGTATCCCCTCGACGTCCAGACGCCGCGGGAGATTACGGTGCTCGCCAACCTCATTTCGCTGACGCCCGGGACCCTGAGTCTCGATGTCTCGCCCGACCGCGAGCACCTTTACGTCCACGCCATCTCCGTCTATTCCGAGGACGGGGCCGACGTGATCGCCGACATCAAAGGCTCGCTGGAAAAGCACGTCGGCCGGGCCCTGGGTCCCCGTCCGTGATTGTTGAAGGCGCGTGTCCCTCCGCATCCCATGAAAGCTGACGCCCTCGCGGATCGACTGCCGGCCGCCGTCGGTCTTCACGCGGTCACCTACGATGCGACCGCGGAGTGGACGTCCTGGCTCTCGGCGGCCGAGCGGGCGTGCGTCGCCGGCTTCGGGGCCGAGAGCCGACGACGGGAGTTTGTGGCCGGCCGGGCCGCGGCGCGGGAGCTTCTGGCCGGGCGGCTGTCGACTACGCCCTCGGCCGTGCCCCTGCGGCGGGACGCGGACGGCGGGGTTACCGTCGAGGCGGGCCCCTGGCACGTGTCGATTGCCCATTCAGGCCCCCACGCCCTCGCGGTCTGCGCTCCCCATGTCGTGGGCGCCGACCTGGAGCAGATTCAGGCCCGGGATTCGGGCATCGCCGAGTTTCTCTTCCGGCCCGCGGATCGGGGCCTCATCGACCGACTCCCCTACGGCCCCGACGCCGCCCTCATCCTCTGCTGGACCCTCAAGGAGGCGGTCCTGAAGGCCCGCCGGTCGGGCTTCCGCACCTCGCCGAAGGACCTGCGCCTGACCGTAGCCCCCGCGACCGAAACCGCTGCGGTCGAGGTCGAAGGGAACGGCCGCTGGCGCCTCCACTACGGCCGTCTCCGCGACTACTGGGCCGCCGTGGCCCTGCCGGACCGCGTCGATGGAAGCCCGCCCTCATAGCGGACGGGTCGAGTCTCCCCGAGATGAAGAGAGACGGCAGGGGGCGGGCTCGGGCCCGACCAGTGCCCCCTCGACCGGGGGGCCGTCGGCCACTTCCGCCTCCCGGGGGCTCCTGCGCTCCGAAGCCTGCGGGTCCGGCGGATCGGAGCGTTGTTCTCTGCCCGCACAGAATCCCGGTGCGAAACCCACCCACCCCCAAGTCGAGTTTCAATCCCAACTACGCTGTCGTTGTCGACAGCCTCCGTGCCGTCCGTTTCCCCGACAACGGTCTATGCGATCCGAGAAGCGCGCGTGTTGGCTTCTACTCACCGTGATTGGGACGGGACTGGTCCTAGGCGGGTGCGAGACGACCATATCCCCCTTCGCCGAGGACACGGGATTGTATTCGATCTACGGATTTCTGTCCTTTTCCGGTCCCAACTTCATCCGCGTGAAGGATCTCAACACCCCGCCGACCAGCGACTCGACGCGCACGCTGGACGCGACGGTCCGGCTCAAAAACCTGCGGACGGGCACGACCGAGACGCTCGTCGACTCGGTGGTTGTGTTCAACGGGACGTACACCCACAACTTCCGGATGAGCCAGCCGCTCGTGCCGGGGGCGACCTACCGCCTGACGGTGACGCGGTCCGACGGCCAGCAGGCGCAGGCGACCGCGACGATGCCGCGGCGCACAACAGTCGATGTCGAACCAGCCCCGTCGGACACGGTGGATTGTGGCGGCGAGGTCTCGTTCCACTTCCAGAACGTACGGACGGAGAGCACCATCACCCTCGCGGTGGCAGTCTTCTGGAATGACAGGATCCACTGGACGGATCCGGCCTCCGTACCCCGGAAAGCCGGCTTCGTGCCGTGGCGCATCGTCCGGGATGCGCTTCCCGAGTACGCCCTGCCAGAGAATCCGGAGGCATCCTGCCTCGTTCTGGACAAGTCCGAGTTCCGTATCGTGTACACCCACTACGGGCCGGACTGGCCCGCGGACAGCGTGCTGGCGGACCCGACCGCGTCTACGGTAAAAGAGGGGCTTGGGGTCTTCGGGGGCTTCCGGAGCGACACCCTCCGTCGCTACGTAGATATCGACTGACACCGGCCTCGTCCGGCACGCCCTACGGAGGGAACGGACCGGTGTCGGTCGGAGGGGCCCCGCACGGGGCGTCACCGCGTCCACCACCGGCGCAACAGCCCGCCCGTAAGGGCCGCGCCTCCCAGCCCGGCCAGCAGTGGCGTGAGGGTCGGCTCCGACAGGGCGTCGGGGTCGACGAGACCGCTCGTGCGACCCAGGTCCTCGATCTGGGGCACCGAGAGCGTCCCCTCCAGCGTGGGCGTGACGGCCGCGTGGACGGCCGCGGCCGCGACGAGCTCGACGGGGAGCGGGCGGCCCTCCGCCGACGCGTAGGGCGATGCCACTCCAGGCGTCTGTCGGAGGACCCCCGCCAGCGTCGCCGAGCCCGTTCGCTGGGGCCCGAACACGAGGTTGGGGCGGAGAACGGCCGTTCGGAGCGCGCCGTACTGCTCGGCGAGTTCCCGCTCGGCCCGGCGCTTGGCGGCGCGGAAGCGGTCGGAGACGAAGGGGGGTGTGTCGCGCACGGAGAGAAAGACGAAGCCGTGAACCCCCGCGTCGGCCGCGGCCTGCGCCGCGTGGAGCACCGACTCGCCGTTCACCCGCTCGAACGTGACGTTCCGCTCGGGGGCCTCCCGGATCGTGGCGATGCTGTGGACGAGCGCGTCGGTGTTCTCGAGCAGATCGCTCCACGTCTCGGGCGTGAAGACGTCGGCCGCGCGCCACTCAACATCCTGAACCCACGGGTGGCGGGCCGGCGTAAGGGCGGGCCGTCCGGTGCGGCCAAAGGCGGCCGCGTCGTGGCCGTTCTGGACGGCCACCCGACAGATCGCGCGTCCGATAAAGCCGTTTCCGCCGGCGACGACGAGCTTCATGGAGAATCGGGGACGTGAGGAGACCGACGCGAGCATGAGGAAAACGAATAAGCCGGTCCCGACAGTTCCGCCTCGACAGATCATAGACTGCTTCCTCTCAGTCAGGATCGACCTGCCATCCGGAGAGTCTCGACGGTTCTGAGGTAAAAACAACCTGTCACATGATCGGGTTAGGGCGTCGATCAGAGGAGCGCCGGGACCCACTGTCATCGAGACCCTGCGGAGAGCCCTCTGGGTCGTAGTAACGTACCGGAGACCCGTGCGTATAAGAAAATGGAAGCGCTTTCGAATGTCCTTTTCCGCGGTTTCCTGACCCATGAACGCTGAGCCCTACCAGCCCACGCATCCGGTCCGCTTCGTAACGGCGACGAGCCTATTCGACGGGCACGACGCCGCCATCAACATCATGCGCCGCATCCTGCAGGCCACCGGCGTGGAGGTGATCCACCTCGGCCACAACCGGTCCGTTCAGGCGATCGTCGACACGGCCATCCAGGAGGACGTGCAGGGCATCGCCGTCTCCAGCTACCAGGGCGGCCACATGGAGTACTTCACGTACATGCACGACCTGCTGG
>JBDGQP010000205.1:0-7804 GCA_042218975.1 Salinibacter sp. | reverse complement strand
CTAGTGGATTCACACACCGTCCTTGGCACTTCCTTGGTGTCGGCGTTCTCCGTGTCGACCGGTGCGCCGTGCCCGCTCTTGGGGAAGAGGGCCCCATGTACGCCTGAGAGATCGAAGCCGACCCCGTTTCGAGATCGGCGAGATCTAGCAGATGAGGAGTGCAAATCCACTGGCTCCGTCTCGCGCCTCTTCCGCCCAAACGGAGGGTGGGAGTATGCACCAGGGATCGGCGGCAAAGATTTGAATAAGTTGGCGCCCGCCTCGACGGAGCCATTCGCGTTTTCCCGCCGCAGACATTACCAAGTAGTGTATCATTTTACGGATTTGTCTTCACCCGACCCACCGGCCGGTCGGCCCTGAGCCGCGGCAGATCCCTCGTTGTCTCGCAGCACTCCCTCTCTATGCGCCCCTCCGGTATCCGTCTGTGTGTGAGTATAGTTGCGCTCCTGGCCCTCTGGGTCGGGCCGGTAGCGGCGCAGCAGCAGGGGGAGCTGCCGGAGGCGGCCCGGCAGGAGCTTGAGCGGCGCGACATGACGGTGCAGGAGGCGCGCAAGCGACTGCGTCAGCTCGGGGTGGACCCCTCCAACCCGGAGCAGGCCGCCCAGCGGGCCCGACAGCTCGGCGTGCCGGAGGCGCGCATTCAGGCCCTCCTCCAGGCCGTCCGGCAGCGGCGCGGCGCCGGGGCCGACACGATGGGGGCCCGCGGGGTGCCCACCACCCCTCCCTTCCCGGTGCTGGCCGGGACGCCCCAAATCGAGCCCGACAGCATCTCGGTCGGCCAGCTGCCCCGGGACATCGAGGTGAGCGTGCCCCTTCGCAGCCAGAATCAAATCCGACGGGTGCAGCCGGGCTTCCTCACGGCGGACGGCGACTCGGTGCAGGTGGAGAACGTGCAGCGGGTCCGCGGCTCCGTGATCGAAGGCACGTGGCGCGGCACGATCACCGTTCCGGGCGACACGCCCAACGGCATGTGGAGCCTCTACGTGCGGGCCGCCACCCAGGACACGAGCGTCGTTCTCGCCACGGGCCGCCGCCTCACCATCTTTCCGGAGGGGGAGCTCCCCGGCCGCGACACGGCCCGCGCCGCGCGGGACACCCTCCAGTACTTCGGCTACGACACCTTCGAGACGATCCCGCAGGCCTTCACGCCCCAGCCCACGGGCCCGGCCGACGGCAGCTACGTGGTGGGGCCCAACGACGAACTGCGCCTTACCGTGTGGGGCGGGGCCGAGTTCACGTACGACCTGCAGGTGGACCGCGCGGGGCGCGTCACCGTCCCGAACGTGGGGCAGTTCACCGTGGCCGGCCGGCGGCTCGACTCGCTGCGCCAGGAGATGAAGCAGTGGCTCTCCCGTAGCTACTCGGGCCTCACGAGCGACCCGCCGTCCGTCTTTATGGACCTGACGCTCACGCGGGTGCGGCCCTCGCAGGTGTTCGTCCTGGGCGAGGTGCCCCAGCCCGGCGGCTACATGGTGAGCAGCTTCGCGACGGTCTTCAACGCCCTCTACAGCGTGGGCGGGCCCCTGAAGCGGGGGACCCTCCGCAACATCCGGGTGATCCGCAACGGGGAGGTCGTCGAGACGGTCGACCTCTACAACTACTTGATGGAGGGCTACAGCCCGGACCCCGTCCAGCTGCAGGGCAACGACTACGTCTTCGTGCCGCCCCGGGGGAAGACCGTGGCCATCACGGGCGCGGTCAAGCGCCCCGCCTACTACGAAATGAAGGAGGGCGAGACCGTCGCCGACCTCATCGAGTACGCGGGCGGCCTGAAGCCGACGGCGTACGCCGACCGCTTCCGCATCAACCGCATCGTGCCGTTCGGCGAGCGGGACGACCCGTCGGTGGCCCGCAGGGTGGTGGACGCCAGCCTCGCGGAGGTCCGCTCCGACTCGGGGCAGGTGGCCCTGGCCGACGGGGACCGCGTGCGCATCCTCTCCATCGCGGAGGCGCAGGACCCGGCGGTCGAGGCCCGCGTCAACGCCGCCGAGGTGACGGGGGCGGTCTTCCAGCCCGGCCAGTACGAGATCGGGCGCGGGGTCCGCACGGTCAAGGACCTCATCGAGCGGGCCGACGGCCTCACGGGCGACGCCTACCGCGAGCAGGCGAGCCTCGTCCGCATCAGCGACACGCTGACCGAGACCTCCCGCGCCCTGAACCTGAACGCCGTGATGGCGGACCGGCCGCAGGCCAACGTCGTCCTGCAGCCGGGCGACAGCCTGCACGTGGCGTCGACCCGAAAGATGGAGGCGGACCGGTTTGTTGAGATTAGCGGCCAGGTGCGCTCGCCCGGCGAGTACCGGTACCGCGAGGGCATGACCGTCCGCGACCTGCTGCTGAAGGGGGGCGGCCTGACCGACAACGAGTACCGCAAGCAGGTCTTCGAGGGCCGGGCCGACCTCTTCCGCGTCTCGAACGACGGGAGCGAGGAGCGGGTCATTCCCTTCCACCTGGGGGACGCACTGGACGGGGAGGGCATGGGGACCCGCCCGCTGAAGCCGGAGGACGAAATCCGGGTATACCCCGCCTCGGTAAAGCGCCTCGAGGAGCGCTTCGTGCAGATTAGCGGCGCCGTGCAGGACACCGGCCGCTACGCGTACCGGGACAACATGACGCTCAAGGACCTTCTCCTCCAGGCCAACGGCTTCGAGGAGGGGGCGTCCCTGCGCGAGGTGGAGGTCACCCGCATGGTCGAGCGAGAAAACGGGGAGGGCCTCCGGGCCAAGACCGTGCAGGTGCCGCTCGTGCAGACGGAACGGGACCCGAAGGACGTCAACTTTTCGGTGCGCGACACGGCCCGGGCCCTCAGGATGGCCGAGGACTTCGAGCTGCGGCACCGCGACCGCGTCTTCGTGCGGCAGGACCCGACCTTCCAGCCACAGCGGACCGTCACCGTGCGGGGCGAGGTGCGCTACCCCGGCGAGTACACGATTCTGCGCGACAACGAGCGGCTCTCAGGCTTCATCCAGCGGAGCGGCGGCGTGCTTCGCACGGGGTACCTAAAGGGCGGCCGCCTGCGGCGTGACGGGGAGCAGATCATCGTCAATATGCAGGAGGCGAAAAGGGGCGACCCGGAGGAGGACGTGATCGTGCAGCCGGGCGACGAGATTGTGATCCCGACCCAGCCGAACACCGTGGCCGTCCGCGGCAACGTGGCAAACGAGGGCCTCATCGAACACCAGGAGGGCCGGCGCGTCGACTACTACCTGGACCGCGCCGGCGGCACCCGCCAGAACACCGAGGCGATCCTGCTCACGCAGGCGTCGGGGGCGACCTTTCGGGTCGACACCGGCTGGTTTCGGCGGACGCCCGAGGTCGACGACGGCGCGGTGATCCGGGTCGAGGAGGAGCCGCCGAGCGAGCAGCAGGAGCAGATCAACTACACCGAGATCGCCTCGAGCGTCACGCAGGTCCTGTCGAGCGCCCTGACGATCCTGGTGCTCGCGACGCGGGCGTTCAACTGAGAAACGCAACTGAGAAACGGGGGGAACCCTAACGGATGTGCCGGGGCGGCAGACCCGCCCGCTCGACAAAGCGGTCGCTACAGACAAGTCTGAAACTGATGTAGAGAGGTTGAAAAGCTAAAACAATTTCCAGATCGCGAAACAAATCTTATCAGAGGGTACTTCTTAGAGAAGAATATGAACTATCCCCTCTCTTTTCCTACATGCCTTCATGGACGCAAAGCCTGACCAGTAGGACGAGGTCTAGGACGAGGTCTGGCAGGCGTCCCCTGCGGTTGGGGTCGCTCCGCTCTTCTCTGTGCCGTCTCACCCGCACGTTCATTTCCGATCTGTTTCCGCATGACGTATCTGATCACCGGCGGCGCCGGATTCATTGGGAGTCACCTGGCCGACCGCCTCATCGCCGACGGGCACCGGGTCCGGGTCCTCGACGACCTTTCGACGGGGCGCCGGGAAAACATCGCCCACCTGGAGGACCGTGAGGACTTTACGCTTACGACCGGAAGCGTCCTCGACGAGGAGCTTTTGGGCCGGGAGATCGGCGCCTGCGATCGGGTGGTGCACCTCGCGGCGGCCGTGGGTGTGAAGCGGATCCTGGACCGGCCGGTGGAGACGATCCACACCAACGTCGACGGGACGAAAAACGTGCTCCGGCGGGCGGTCCAGGAGCAGAAAAAGGTTCTCGTGGCCTCTACCTCGGAGGTATACGGGAAGGCGATGCAGGAGAACGAGGACCTGGAGGCCCTCTCGGAGACGGACAACTGGACCCTCGGGGCGACCGAAAAGCGGCGCTGGGCCTACGCCTGCACCAAGGCGATGGACGAGTTCCTGGCCCAGGCGTACCACGACGAGCACGGCCTCCCGGTGGTGTGCGCCCGGTTTTTCAACACGGCGGGGCCGCGGCAGTCCGGGCAGTACGGCATGGTGATCCCGACGTTCGTCGAGCGGGCCCTGAGCGGACAGCCCCTGGACATCCACGGGGACGGCACCCAGACGCGCTGCTTTACGCACATCGACGACGCGGTGGAGTCCGTCGTTCGGCTTCTGGAGTCGCCGGCGGCGGAGGGCGAGGTGGTGAACATCGGGCAGCCGACGGAGATCTCCATCAACGAGCTCGCCGAGCGCATTCTGTCGCTCACGGAATCGGACGTGGACGTCCGGCACGTGCCGTACGAGGAGGTGTACGGGGACGGGTTCGAGGACATGAAGCGCCGGACGCCGGACTGCTCGAAGCTCACTGCCCTCACCGGGTATGAGCCCCGGCGGACCGTCGACGATATTCTGCGGGACGTCATCGAAGAGGTGAGCGGAGTGACGGACGACGACGCGGAGGCCGTCGCGTAGGGCCTGCGGGACCGGAGCCGGGCGGAGACTCCGCCGTCCTCGGCATCTGGCCCGCGATTCTTCCAATCAAACGTTGCGCAGGGACTGTGCTTTCGAACGTATCCCATATGCCGGTGATGATCTGGGCGGCCGCCGCCGCGTGTCTGTCGGGGGCGGCGACGCTGCTGCTCACACCCGCGATGATCAAAGTGTCCCGCGCGTTCGACTGGGTCGACTATCCGCAGGCGGATCGCTGGCACGTCACCCCAACCGCCCTGATGGGCGGCGCGGCGATGTACGGGGCGGGGACGCTCGCCGTGCTGTGCCTGGTCCCTTTCACGGAGGGGGGCGGCACCGACGTGGCCGTGATCTGGGGCGGAGCGACGTTGCTGTTCGCCGCGGGCACGGTGGACGACCTCTGGGGCATCGGGCCCGCCTGGAAACTCGCGGCCCAGGCCGGGGCCGCCGGGCTTCTGGTGGCCGCCGGGCACACGTTCGGCCCCGAGTGGCCGCTGTGGATCGCGGGGCCGGTCACCCTCGTCTGGGTCATCGGCATCACCAATGCCGTGAACCTGCTCGACAACATGGACGGGCTCGCGGCCGGCGTTGCGGGCATCGCGGCGGCCGCCATGACGACGCTCGCGGCGGCGGGCGGGGCGCTCGCGGCGGTCCTGCTCGGGGGCGTTCTGGGAGGGATGGCTCTCGGCTTTCTGTGGTTCAACGCGAAGCCGGCCCGCATCTTCATGGGCGACTGCGGCAGCCTGATGCTCGGGTACGGGGTGGCCGCCCTGGCGGTCCTCGCGCAGGGGGCCGTGGCGGCGGGACCCGGCGTGGCGGTGCTCGCGTCGATCTGCGTGCTGGCGGTGCCCATTCTCGACACGACGCTCGTCACGATCACGCGGCTGCAGGCAGGCCGATCGGTGGCACACGGAGGGAAAGACCACACGTCGCACCGGCTGGCCTCGGTCGGGCTGTCGGAACAGGACGCCGTCGGCCTGCTCCACGGGATCGGCGCGGGCGTCGGGGGCGTGGGCCTGCTGGCGCTGGTCGTGGAGCCGGTCCTTTTCTACGCCGCGTGTGCCCTGGCGGCGGTGGCACTGGGGGTCCTCGGGGTGTACCTGGGGCGGCTCGACGCGCACCGGACGGCCCGCGTCGGGGGGGACGGCGCGCCGCGCCCCCCGTCGACGTCGTTGGGTGGCCTCGGGGCGTGGCAGAGAGAAGCGGTCGGCCTGATTGGGGACGCCCTCCTGGTCGGCGGGGCCTTCGCGGCCGCCTACACCCTCACCGGGCAGGGCGGCCCGGGCGGTGCCTCGGCGGTGCCGCTCACTGAGAGTCTGCTCCTCGTCGGCGGGGCAAAGCTCGCGCTGTTCGCCGCGATGGGGCTCTACCGGCGCCTCTGGCGGCACGCCGGCACGCCGGGCGTCGCGCGGATCGTGGGCACGACACTTCTGGCTGAGGGGGGCACCGCGGGAGGGCTTGCCCTCGTGTATGGATTGGGTGCATTGTCCGGGCCGCTGTTGATGGCCGACTGGATGATCCTTACTCTCGGATTAATGGGAAACCGACTAGGATTTCGGGGGCTTCGACGGGGCGTCTCGCTTTACAGGTCCCACGCCGCGTCGCCCGGAGCGGCCACCCGCGTGCTCCTCTTCGGGGCCGGAGAGCAGGGAATGCTCGCCCTGCGGGCGCTCCGAGACGCCGAGGAGATGGACCGCGTGCCGGTGGGGTTCGTCGCCCCCGACGCCTCGAAGCACGAGCGGGTGGTGCAGGGGCTTCCGGTGCTCGGGGGTACAGGCGCGTGCGCCGCCCTCTGCCGGGAGCACGACATCGACGAGGTGATCGTCGCGACCGATTCTACAGACCCCAGCCACGAGCAGGAAGTTTCCCGGCTGTGCACGGAGGCTGGGGTAGAGTGCCGGTCGTTCGACGTGCGCCTCACGCCGCTTCCGGAGGGGCCCGAAACCGATCGCCCGGCCGCCGACGCTCCTGCCGCGTGATCGAAGCCGAAGACCGTTTTTTTCTCCTCCAGCCGATACCTCTCTTCCCAGAATGGAACCCTCCGACCTCGACCCGCCGTCCCGGGAGGACCTCTCCTCCAACGGGGTCGCGACGACGACCCGCGCCGGGCCCGCCGCGGCCCGGCAGTTGACCGAGCGCCTCGACGCGACCACGGCCACCATCGGCGTCGTGGGACTGGGGTACGTGGGACTCCCGCTGGCGGCCGAGTACGCGGCGAAAGGATTCGAGACGCGGGGCATTGACCTGAACGAGGACCGGGTCCGTCGCCTGAATGCCGGCGACAACTACATCGACGACCTCGACGACGCGGCGGTGGAGGGCCTGGTGGACATGGGCACACTGTGGGCCACCCCCCACTATGAAGACGGCGACGAGGTGGACGTCTGGTTTCTCTGCGTGCCGACCCCTGTGACGGAGACGAACGAGCCGGATCCCTCGTACATCGAGGCGGCGACGCACTCGATCGCCCCGCACCTGCGCCCCGGTCAGCTCGTGGTGCTGAAGAGCACGACGTATCCGGGCACGACGGAAGACGTGGTCGCGCCGATTTTGGAGGAGGACGGCCCCGACGCCCTCACGCTGGGGGAGGACGTCTTCCTGGCCTTCAGCCCGGAGCGCATCGACCCCGGCAACGACGAGTACACGACCGCGAACACGCCGGTCGTGGCGGGGGGCGTGACGGCCGCCTGCACGGACGTGGCCCGGCGGGCCCTCGGGCAGATCATCGCCGACGTGCACACGGTGTCCGGCCCGAAGGTGGCCGAGATGGAGAAGCTGCTGGAGAACATCTTCCGGTCGGTCAACATCGCCCTGGCCAACGAGCTGGCCCAGTTCTGCGAGCGGGTCGACGGCCTGTCGATGTGGGAGGTGGTCGACGCGGCGGCGACGAAGCCGTTCGGGTTCATGCCGTTCTACCCGGGCCCCGGCGTGGGCGGGCACTGCATCCCCATCGACCCGCACTACCTGTCGAAGGTCGCCAAGACGCACGACTTCGAGAC
>JBDGQP010000204.1:0-14221 GCA_042218975.1 Salinibacter sp. | reverse complement strand
TACGCAAATTTATTTGGCAATTTTAGGGAGAATCGTGAAGATAGATCTATGCGCAGTAGAGTAGGACCAGGGTGCGGTGCCTATTATGGCCGTTACCCCAGTCCCCTCTCCGAACCGTGCATGCCGTATTTCACGGCACAACGGCTCTCCGCAGGACACTCTAAGGTCTACCCCTTTCACTTACACTTTTGCCTACATCCATCGGCATCCACCGTTGGGTGATTTCGGCTACATCGATAAGTGAAATCGTGTCCTGCTGCTACCCTTCGTCAAGGTCAGCGGTTTGCGCTGCTCAGACTACTACGGTAGCTCCGTCGTGCTGGTAGGTCATTGGCCGGTCCGGGGGCCTTACCATCCCTACCAGCACTTCCCACGTTTGACGGTTCGTTAATTCTCTCCCAAGTTAGGTGCTGCCTCGTCTATTGTCCCTTAACCCTCCGCTTTGGAGGTATCCCACCAGTGACCGTTGGATCAGGATTCCCGGTCATACGGTACCTGTTGCTGCCGTTATCCAGAGTATGCACAACCCGGGTGCTCTGGTCTGGGGCTCACCCACGTCGTGCGCCCGGTCCCCGACATGCCCACGTTGCTGCCTGATAGCAGTAGCGGGTCGCCGGAGCGCGGGATTCGACTCCACGACGCTTCTACACTCCTTGTAAAGCAGTTTAGGTGAGGGGCCTAGTTTCCCGTTGGAGACTAAGGCAGTTCGCTCACACTCACCTTGTTGGGAATGCGCCAAGGGGATCATCTTGGACTTGTACCCGCGGACTGGCTAGGCCCGTCACTGCTTGTCCTCAATCCCCCTTCCTGGGTCAGATTTCTCACCACATGGCCCGTGCCATGCAGCTTCGACCCGTAGGGCGTAGGTCTATCCTGCTAGACCTATTCTTATGTGTAAAGAACAGTATCCGAACCGTCCCTTTCGCGGCTCACACAGGTTGCTAGGCCGAAGGCGCCTCCCGACCTCGTCGGAGCGCTACGGGGCCTCGATGTCGGAGCGGAGAGCCTCGGCCGGAATGGGGTTCCGGTCTCGACTGAGAGGGGCTTCCGTGGCGATGGCCTTCCGCACACCGTGGCCGCTTGGAATCCAGCGGAGCAGTTCCAGCCGGCCGTCGAGGTGCTCGACGAGCGCCGTGCAGCTCTCGACCCAGTCGCCCGCGTTTACGTAGTGGGTGTCCTCGATCGTGCGGAGGCGGGGATGGTGGATGTGGCCGCAGATCACCCCGTCGAATCCTTTCTCGCGGGCCTCGCGGGCAGCGGTCTCCTCGAAGTCCTCGATGTACTGGAGGGCCCGCTGTGTCGAGTGCTTGAGGTAGCTGGAGAGCGACCAGTAGGGAAGATTGAACAGGCGACGGACGCGATTGAACCAGCGGTCCATCTTCAACACCCCGACGTACGCCCACCCCCCCAGCACCTCGAGCCACTTGGAGTGCCGCACGACGCCCTCGAACTCGTCGCCGTGGACGACGACGAAGCGGCGCCCGTCCGCCGTCTGGTGGACCGCCCGTGTCTCTACGGTAATGCCCCCGAGCTGAAGCCCCGGATAGTCGCGGGCCACCTCGTCGTGGTTGCCCGGGATGTAGGTAACGGTGGTGCTCTTCGCTTTCCGGAGCAGGCCCTGAATGACGTCGTTGTGGGAGGAGGGCCAGTACCACGAGTGCTGAAGCGCCCATCCGTCGACGATGTCTCCCACG
The DNA here is from genome assembly GCA_042218975.1 of Salinibacter sp. GTDB lineage: Bacteria > Bacteroidota > Rhodothermia > Rhodothermales > Salinibacteraceae > Salinibacter. The sequence goes on along the minus strand of JBDGQP010000204.1, from coordinate 12,527 downwards.
AGGTAATAGCGATCGGCCTCGTGGTGGCGCAGGAAGTCGAGCAGGAAGTCCGCCTTTGCCTGAGGGGTCCCCAGGTGGATGTCCGTAAGCCAGATTGTGCGGTAATGCGGGGTCGACTCCATGTGCCGAGAACTCTGAATGAGCAGCCTGTTGTGGCGCCACTTCTGTCCGGAGCGTCAGACACGTCTGCCAAGTAAGCGGTGACGCGCCGCGGAGTCTATGTCTCCGTCCCCCGAAGTGAAGGATTGATCGTAGCTTCACGCCCGTTCTACATTCAGGTCCCAAGTCCTGCGCTCCGGGGCGCCGACAGACGGAGAGACGACCGGTCGGCCGTGCTGTTGCCGGAGCAGGAAGCCTCACCGTTCCGGAAAGCGGTGGGCATCGGCGTCGTGGGTGCCGGGAATGGAGACTATCTCCGAGCGCTCGGATCGCTCCAGAAGCAGGCGGAACCGCTTGTCGTGGTAGGGGGCCAGTACCGGGAGCGCCGCGGGGCCCATCCGTCGATGATGTCGCCCGCGAGCAGTTCCTCGGGCGCACGTCCCTGAACGAGGTGGGAGACCCACCGTGCGACGCCCTGAAAACGGGCCAGGACGCCGTGCTTGTAGAAGCCTTCCTCGAAGGCGTGGGAACGCGGAAGGAGCCGAGGCTCCGATGATTGTTTCCCAGCCTAGCGGCCAGGCGTTATCTGGCCATTACGCCCGGGTTACCGCTCTGTCAACATGGGAGACGTCTCCCCGGGTCCGCCACTCGGGGGCCCGCAGTGGGGCCGCCCGTACGTCGGGACTGCCGAGGCCCTCAGTTGCCACGGAGGAACGCCGACCGGCCCCGAAGGACCTCGTTCCAGGTGCTCGTCCGAAGCCGGGCGACGTACCCGAAGCCCTCGGCGGTGGCGCGGTAGGCCCCGTCGGACGGCGGGTAGAGGCGGAGAGTGCGCTGGGATCCGTCCTTGAGGTGGAGCCGAATCCGGTACCGGGGATTGCCGAGCTCGTCGGGTGTAGTGCCCGTCGCGAACCCGTTGGCCTGTGGGGACGAGAGTCTCCGGAGCACCGAGGAGACCTCGCTGCTGGAGAGCGTATCGCCCCGGGAGATCCAGGTCGACGGCCCCACGACGGAGGCCGTGTCGCCCGGCGCGGCGCGCTGCATGGTGAAGGAGGTGTCGCCCGGAAAGGTGAAGTCGACCCGCTGGATGTTGGAGCGGTTGACGGCCCAGAGGCGCCGGTCCCGCCACTCCTCGACGCCGCGACGAGTGACGGATCGGAGGGCCTGCTCCACGGAGTAGACGTCGGGCCGGTCGGGCGTGCGGACGTAGGTGATGGGGGAGCCGCGTCGACGACGCTGCATCCGCTGCATCGGACTCTGGCTACGGCCCTGCGACTGCGGCCGCCGGATCCGGGTGCGACCCACGATCAAGGCCCCGAGCGTCTCGCCGCCGCCCAGAAAGGTGATGCGCGTGCCGGTCGAGTCCACGCCGTAGCGCGGATGGTTGTCGGGCTGTCGGGTGGCCACCGCACTGACCTGGAGGGACGGAAGCGTGGTGAGTAGCTGATTGACCGCCCGGGCATCGGCCGGGTACGTCGCCGACGTGTCGGTCGGGGCCACCGCCCAGCCCGCGTCCGAGCGCCGGAGCCGTACGGTGGGGGCGTCCGACCGCTCGATTCGGATCGTCTGCACGGCACTCGTGTCCACGGACAGCAGCTGTCCCCGGAAGGCCGCGCTGGAGGGGCCGTTTCCGCCCCAGGACGTGACGGCGGCGAGGGCGACGGTGCCGGCAAAGAGGATGGCCAAGGTCTTTGTCGCGTTCGTCATGACGGGGTCGCGTGGCAGAAGACGAGTAGAGTGCTGCGGTTGCGAGGGGAGAGGGCCCGAGGCGTCTAGGCGGGCACGCCCTCCTGCTTCCAGCGGCGGCGCCGGGCCTGGTTGCTCCGGTAGCGGACGAGACCGTACCCGATCACCAGCAGAATGGGCAGCAGCACGTTCAGGTACTTGAGGATCGTCTGCGTGGTGGGGGCAAGCTGCATAAGCGGTCGGCTCGTCACCCGCTGGGTCCGGAGCGAAATGAGCCCCGTCGCGTCGGCGAGGTAGTCGACCGTATTGGCCATCAGATTGATGTTGCCCTCCGGGAGACGACGCCGTTGCTGCCGCCGGCCGCCGGTCCCGTTGACGATGAAGTCCCCGTCGCCTATCACGGCCAGCTTCGTCTCGGGACTTTGGGTCCGCTCGACCGACAGGCTGTCCGTCCCGGCAAACGCCGAGGAAAACGTGCCCTCCAACAGCCCGGCGATGGGGATCGAGGACCCCGAGAAGTCGGACACCGTCCACTGCTGCTGAGGACGCACACTGGAGGGAAGGCGGGCCCGGGCCGACTGCGAGGAGGAGCGGGCGAGGACCGTAAGCTGGTCCGTGGAGTCAACCTGCGTGGTGTCGAGCGACGACACGAACCGGAAGACAGCCCGGTCCAGCCCACTGGTGATGGGGTGGCTCGCGAAGTTTGACACCTGCGGGATGTACGGGTAGCGGACCCGATTCACGACACTGAAGCCGCCCCGCTGCTGGCGGATGCGGACGGCGCTCGCGCTGCGGTCGCGAATGAGGTCCGGACGGATGGGGGCGCCGTAGGCCTCCAGCAGCGGCTCTAGGCCGGTGGTTTGGGGGCGTGCCTGGCCGAAGCGCAGGTTGGCCTGCGCCCGGTTCAGGGCAAAGACGACCCGCCCCCCGCGCATCACGTACTGGTCGACCGCGAGGGCCGCCTGTGTAGAGAGCTCGTTTCGGGGCCGCGCAATCAGCAGGACGTCGACGTTGGCGGGCACCCCCGAGGTGTCGACCCCCGAGACGGGCCGAATGTTGTAGCGTCCCTGCAGGGCGCCCTGCAGCTGCTTCATGGCCTTGGGGGCGGGCTCCCCGTGCCCCTGCAGAACGCCGAGCACCGATTTCTCGGTGCTGGTAAGCTTCTGCATCGTGCTCGCAATCGTGTACTCGAGGGCCGAGCCCGGTTCGACGAACGAGACCACCTCCCGCTTGTCCCGGTACTGGAAGACCGCGCCGAGGTAGGCCCGCTTCTGGGTCATCTGGTTGCGCTGGCGCACGTCGATCGTCACGGGCCGCACGCCGGCCTGGCGGGCCTCCCGGGCGGCTTCCTTGCTCTCGTTGGGGTTGACGAACGTAAACTCGACGTTGCCGTCCGCCGCGGCCCGAAACTCCTGCAAGAGGGCCCGAAACTCCTCCTTCGTCCGACCGAAGCGGGCCGGCAGGTTGGCCGTGAAGTAGGCCGTGACCGTCACGGGATCCCCGAGGCCCCCGGCGATGTTCCGGCTGGCCTCCGCCAGCGTGTACCGGTTGTTCTCCGTAAGGTCGGCCCGCCAAAGGAACTGGTGGGCCGTATAGGTGAGGGCGACGAGGCTGCCCGCGATGAGCAGAACCTGCAGGATCGCCTCGCGCCGGTTCGCAAGAAAGCCCGCAAGTGCGTTCGACATGGAGAGCGAGCGCAGTTGGTGGAACAGAAGGGCGTGGAGCAAAAGGACGCCCGACGAGCGTCAGTGCCAGCTTCGACTTTTGAGGGAGACCGTCGCCGCGAGGCCGCCGACGACCGTGAGCGTGAGCACGTAGAGCACCGAGGCCGCGTCGATCACCCCGCGGGCCATGGTCTGGAAGTGGCTCTGCAGGTCCAGAAACTCGGCCACGCTGGCGACCGGCTCCGGCAGAAGCGCCGTCATCTGTCCGAACAGCAGGTGAAGAAAGACGGCGATGAAGAGGCTCAGCAGAAAGGCCACGATCTGGTTGCTCGTGAGGCTCGAGGCGAAAATCCCGATGCTCACGTAGACGGCGCTCACGAGGAGGAGGCCCAGGTAGCCGCTGATCGTGGCGCCGTGGTCGATGGGGCCGAGCTGCGCGACGGTCACGTAGTAGGGGAGCGTGAAAGCGAGCGCGATGGCCACGAGCCCCCAGGCCGCGAGCCACTTGCCGGCCACGATCTGGAGGTCGTCGAGGGGCTTGGTGGCCAGCAGCTCAAGGGTGCCGCTGCGGCGCTCCTCGGCGACCATGCCCATCGTCACGGCCGGGATGAAAAAGAAGAGGGTCCAGAAGGCCACCTGGAAGAAGGTGCTCAGCGAGGCCTGGCCCACGAAGAAGATGTCGCCCTGCCCGAAGAGCCAGGTGAAGGTCCCGCTGAGGGCGAGGAAGATGACGAGCAGGACGTAGGCGGTGAGCGAATCGAAGAACGCGTTGATCTCCCGCTTGCAGATCGTCCAGACGGCGTACATGTCGTAGACGACTGATGAGTATTGGGTGATGAGGGCGGCGTCACGTACGAGGCCCGAAGCGTGACGCGCGACGGGGCGGCCGGAGGGCGGGCCTCACGACTCACGCGGCCGGGGCCGCCTCCGTGTCGGCGGGGGTCTCCGGCGTTTCCGTGAGTTCGCGGAAGACATCCTCCAGGCTCGACTCCAGGGGCGTCAGTTCGGTGAGAACCCAGCCCCGATCCGCGCAGAGGCGGAAGACGTCGGCGGCCGGGTCCGTCTCGCCCGCGGCGGCGAGCTCGTAGTGTCCATTCGTCCGCTGAACGGACGCGATGCCGTCGAGCCCCCCGAACGCGCCGTCCACGTCGGCGTCGTCGGGGGCGTCGACCCGAACCCGAAGCCGCGTCCCGCCCATGAACTGCCGGCGCAGCTCCTCGGTCGGGCCGTCGGCCACGATTTGGCCCTGGTCGATGATGAGGATGCGGTCACACGTCATCTCCACCTCCTTCAGGATGTGGGAGCTGAGCATGACCGTCTTTCGCTTGCCAATCTCCGTGATGAGGTCTCGGATCTCGGCGATCTGGTTGGGGTCGAGGCCCGTCGTCGGCTCGTCGAGGATCAGCACCGGCGGGTCGTGGAGAAGGGCCTGCGCGAGGCCGACCCGCTGCTGAAATCCCTTCGACAGCTCCCCGATGCGCTTGTGCCGCTCGGGCCCGAGGCCGCAGATGTCCATCATCTCCTGGATGCGGGCGTCCACCTCCGCGTCGGGGACCGACTGCAGCTCCGCCGTGAGCCGCAGGTAGTCGATCAGCGGCATGTCGGTGTAGAGGGGCGTGTCCTCCGGCAGGTAGCCAATTCGCCGCCGCACCTCCCGGGGGTGCTCGTGGATGTCGTAGCCGTCGAGCGTGGCGGTGCCGGCGGTCGGCTCCAGGTAGCAGGTGAGCATCCGCATCGTCGTGCTCTTGCCCGCCCCGTTGGGCCCGAGGAAGCCGAGCACCTCGCCCGTATCCATCTCGAAGCTGATGTCGTCGACGGCCTTTTGGCTGCCGTAGACCTTCGTGAGATTCGACACCGTGATGCCCATGAGACGAGTCGGTCGGCGAGGGGATCAGAAGTGTGCGAGAAGGAAGGACGGGCTATGTCCGTCGCTGACAACGGCTAGTAACGAGCGGAGGAGTGCGATATTACCGGAAAAAATCGGAGATGAGATGAAAACATCCGGCCGGTACGCGGCGACCGGGCGACGGAGGCCCCCGTCAGCGCCCCAGCCTGTCCCGGAGCTGGGCGGTAGCGGTCCGGACCCGCTCGGTGAGCGTCCGGACGGCCTCGCGGTACACGCGCGTCCATTTGGTGAGTGCCGCCTCGGAGGCGCTGGTCTCGATGGGGTAGCGCAGGCCCGGCAGCATCCACGAGGCGTAGCCGTTGAAGGGGTTCGGAGAGGCGTAGAGGGAGCGGAACTGCGCGCCAAACTGCAGCCCGTCGGCGTACTGGAAGGCCTGCTCCAGGGACAGGAGCGTCTCGTTGAGGGCGGCGGCGTTCGGGGGAGGCCCCGACGCGAGACGGTCGGTGCGGGCCGCGACGAACGCGTCCGCGGCGGTCGCCAGCGTGTCGACGGCGGCGCGGAGGGCCCCGAAGGCGGGGTCCATGCCCTGGGCCGCGGCGCGCTCGGCCAGGGAGGCGACGTGGGCACGAAGGTCCTCGGCGTACTGCGGGACGTCGTACGGAAGAACATCGGCGTTGGCGAGGCGCAGGGCGAGCACGCCGTCCACCCGCGCGAGGGCCGGCCCGTGGGCAAAGGTCGAGTCGGCGAAGCGTCGGTACCAGGCAAAGCTGTCGTAGGCGGAGTGGTAGACGGGCGTCGTGCCCGAGAAGCTTGCCTCCAGCGACGGCACGCCGGCGCGGGTGTAGAACCCGACGTGGTCGGAGCCGCCCCCGAGGTTCCCGAGCCGCGAGGCGCTGTCCGTCCGGGCCGCGAGGTGGTCGTAGACGGTTGTCGTATCGGCCTCGGCCCCGGGATACGAGACGGCCTGCGCGGCGTCGAGGAGCGGACCCTTCAGCGACGGGGCCGCCGCGCCACCGAAGCGGGAGCCGGACACGGCGCCGTCGGCGTTGATGTAGGCCACCGCGCCGGTGCGCAGGGAATCGGACAGCTGCTCGACCCACTCGTAGGAGCCGAGGATGCCGTACTCCTCGGCGTCCCAGTGCGCGATGAGAATCGACCGGTCGGGCCGGCAGCCCGCGTCGGCGAGCGTGCCGAGCGCCTCGGCCAGGGAGAGCAGCATGGCTGTCCCGCTGTTCGGGTCCGTGGCCCCGAACGTCCAGGCGTCGAAGTGGGAGCCGAGGATCACCCACTCGTCGGGATGCTCCGTGCCCCGGATGCGCCCGACGACGTTGGTGGCCCGGGTCAGGGACTTCGGCTGGTCGACCGCGAGGCGCACGGTAAGCTCGGGCCCTCCGGTCACCCGGTAGGCAAATGGCAGGCCGCCCTGCCAACCGTCCGGCACGGCATTGCCGCTCATCCGCGACAGAATCTCGGCGGCCGAGCCGTAGGGCAGCGGCGCCACGGGAATCTCGGGCAGGTCCGCCTCGGAGGGGGCGAGCCGGTCTACGTCGGCCCCCGAGCCGGTCGGCAGCGCCGGTTCGCCGGGCGTGAGCGGGTCACCCCCGAGGGGCGTAAGGATCGAGCCCCGCTGGACCATGCTTTCGGAGAGGTAGCGGCCCTCCGGGTAGGGCAGGCCTTCGGTGTAGCCGCCGTCGGCCGGGTCCGTGTACATGAGGAGGCCAGCGGCCCCGTACTCCTCCGCGTACTTGGCCTTGTAGCCGCGAAAGTTGCCCCCGTAGCGGGCGACCACGATCTTCCCCTCCAGGTCGACGCCCATCGAGTCGAGCGCTTCGAAGTCGGACCGGCGGCCGTAATTGGCGTAGACGACCTCGGCGGTCACCTCGCCGGACCCGGCGTACGCGTTCCATCCGGCGGTGAGGGCCGGATCCGCCGAGAACGAGTCCGCCTCCAAAACCTATTCTTGACGGTTGAGTGGCTGTCGTATCGGCGTCACCAACGCCACCTCCGTCTCTGCGGCCGACGAGGGGGAGGGCATGTACAGGTCGTACGGGTACTCGGTGGTCGACAGGCCGGCGGCCGTCATCACCGAGTCGATGTAGGCCCGCACGCGATCGTTGGCTGGGGTGCCGGCCGGGTGCGGCTCGTCGGTCAGCTCCGCCAGGTGGGCCCGAAACGCCTCGGGCGTCGGCTCGTCGAGAAGCTGGGCCTCGCAGGATCGCTGCCGCTCCGCCGTCTCCGGAGCGAAGCCGGTGAGGGGGCCGCCGCTCTGCGCGGCCGCGGGCAAAAGAAGCAGGAGGGAGGCGGCGAGGCCGCACGACACGCGGAAAAGCATGGCGGGGCGGGGCGAAGATGAGATTAAAAACAGAAGGAGCGAGAGCAATCACACCGATGCGGGGCGTAAAGTCAACCAGTCCCCACTGACCGGCACAGAATCATGTGTTGGCGTCCGACCGCGTGGGCGCCCACAGGCCCTCGACGATCGAGTCTGCCGGGCTGCCACCTGGGCCCCGCCTGCACGGCGGCGACTCGGCGCACCTGCGTGTTGCGGTCGTGGAAAAAGAACGAAAACAGCGCCCGTTGCACCCGGCACCCGGCGGGGGCTGGGCGGGAGCCGTTGACCTCGCTTCCCCGGCGGGCTATCTTTCCGAATCCTCGTCGTCGTCCCCGTCCCATTCCCCCGTCCTATGCGCCCCGACTCCCTTGAGCTCTCGCCCGAAGAGATGCGCCGCCTGGGCTACCGGGTCGTCGATCTGATCGTGGATCACTTCGCCGGGGAGGACGACGAAGCCCTCGGGCGAGCACCGGACCGGGCGGAAATGGAGGCGCGCCTCCGCGAACCGCTGCCGGAAGAGGGACGGGCTCCCGACGCGGTGCTCGATCAGGTCGAGGAGGACATTCTTCCGAACACGATCCGGGTCGACCATCCCCGCTTCTTCGGGTTCGTGCCGAGCCCGAACAACTTCATCGGGGTGCTGGCCGATACGCTGGCGTCCGGGTTCAACGTGTTCTCGGGCACGTGGATCTCGGGCGCGGCCGCGGCCCAGGTGGAGATGGTCGTGGTCAACTGGCTGCGATCGCTCTGTGGACTGCCGGACGCGGCGGGCGGGCTCTTCACGAGCGGGGGGTCGATGGCAAACGTGATGGCCCTCGCCGCGGCCCGCCACGCGGTGCTCGACGATGCCCTCGACGGGGCGGTGGCCTACTGCTCCACTCAGGCGCACGGGTCGGTCGACCGCGCCTTCCGCCTGCTCGGCTTCGGGCCCGACCAGCTCCGCCGCCTCCCCCCCGACGACGGCTTCCGCCTCGATCCGGACCGGCTGGCCGAGGCCGTGGCGGCCGACCGGGCGGCCGGGCGCCGTCCCTTTTGCGTGATCGCCAGCGCGGGCACGACCAACACCGGGGCGGTCGACCCGCTGCCCGCCCTCGCCGACGTGGCCGCCGCCGAGGACCTGTGGCTGCACGTGGACGGGGCCTACGGGGCCGCCGCGGTCGTCTGCGAGCGGGGCCGCGAGCGCCTGACGGGCCTCGGCCGGGCCGACTCCCTCACCCTGGACCCGCACAAGTGGCTCTTCCAGCCGTTCGAAATCGGGGGCGTCCTCGTGCGGGACGTGCGACACCTCCACCGCGCCTTCCGGTTGGAAGCCGAGTACCTCGAGGACGCGATGGGCGTGGACGACGAGGTCAACTTCTCCGACTACGGCATCCAGCTCACCCGCAGCTTTCGGGCCCTCAAGCTGTGGATGACCCTGAAGGTCTTCGGCCGGCAGCGCGTGGCCGCCGCCGTGCGCCACGGCTTCGAGCGGGCCGATCAGGCCGAGCGCCTCCTCCGAACACGTCCCGAATGGCGGGTGGTAACCCCGGCCCAGATGGGAATCATCACGTTTCGGTGCACCCCCGAGGGATGGACGAGCGACGCGGTCGACGCGCTCAACGGACGCCTCGCCGCGGCCCTCAGCGAAGAGGGCGACGTCTTCCTGACGAAGACCACGCTCGATGGGCGCCCGGTGCTCCGGCTCTGCCCGATCAACCCGCGCACGACGGCCGACGACATCGAGACGACGATCGACCGGCTCGACACCCTCCGGCGGTCGCTGGCCGAAAAGTGACTGTTCGGCCCGTCCCCGTCCGGGATCTCATTTCTCGGAGAAAAGGTGCAACCCCGTACCCCCTTCAAACCAATCGGACGTCCCGCCATGCCGACGTACGAGGCCATCTACCGATACGTGAATAAATTCGCGAAGTCCGATTCTTGCTTTCGGCTGTACACGGTCCCCAGCTATCGGGGAAAATGATTTGCGTACTTTCTCACGGATCGGTACGAGGACTGAGCCCCCTCGTCGACCCGGACATGCGGGAGACGGAGTGAGAATTCGTGCGATGCTTCTTTGTTGAGCGCCGCGAGACCGATGGCCGATCCGCCCGTCCACGTCGTGGCCGACGACCGGGAGAAGGGGAGTGGGGTGGTCGAGGCGCTCGCGGCGAGGGACGACACGACGGTCACCGTGGATCGGCTCTCCCTCGGCGACTACCGCGTGGGCAACGGGCTCTGTGTGGAACGAAAGACGCTGCCGGACCCTGCGGCATCGATTGCCGACGGGCGGCTCTTTCGGCAGGCGTCCCACCTGGCGTCGGCGTCGATGCGGGCCGCCGTGGTGCTAGAAGGGACGGCGCGGGACCTAGCGGACAACGACATGCGGCGTGAGGCGCTCCAGGGCGCCCTCCTGACGCTGACGCTCCGGATGAGCCTGCCGCTGCTCCGGGCCATGACGCCCACCGAGACCGCCCGACTTCTCGTCTACGCGGCCCGGCAGCGGCGGCGGGCACAGGACGGAGCGACGCCGCGGGCGTCGGGCGGTACGCGGCCCTCAGGCAAGCGCAAGACGCAGCTCTATGTGTTGCAGGGCCTCCCGGGGGTGGGGCCGACCCGGGCCCAGCGGCTGCTGGAGCAGTTTGGGAGCGTCGAGGCCGTGATGACTGCGTCGGTCGAATCACTCGAGAAGGTAGAGGGCATCGGCCCGAAGACGGCGCAGTCCGTACGGTGGGCGGTGGAGGAGGTCTCTGTGCGGTACGCCCCGAGCCTCGCCCGGGACCCGGACTGATTCGGGATCGGCTCCGCCAGGGCACTGCCGTCAGGGACCGACTCCTCGGGCTCCGCGATTACTACCTCCCCGGGGTTCCCTGCGCCCGTGGCAGGCCACTTGTCGAGGCGGCCCCGGAGCCCCCCGGGCGAGCGTCCTCTGCGGCCTTCACTCGCGCACAGGCACCTCGCCGTACCAGTTGCGGCCCGAGCCCCCGTCCGAACCGGCGTCGTAGACGTAGCCGTAGGCGGTCGGGGCGCCGCCGCCCGTCGAGACGGGCTGGCCGCGCACCCACTGCACGTCCGCGCTGTCGACCTGAACGGACCGAGGGGACCAGGTCCCGGCGGCGTCGCTGCGGGTGTGGTAGAGGTGCCCGGTGCCCGCCTCGATAAACAGCACGTGGACCGTGGAGCCGATGGCCACGGCGTCGGCCCCGACCTGGTCGGAATCGACGGCGTTTTGCACGACGGCGCGCTCGGTGACGGGCTCCGGGGCGCTCAGCGGCCCGCCCCCCGTCGTCCGGCGGGCCCAGAGCCGGCCCGACGCCCGCCGGTACAGGATCACCGTCGTGCTCGACCCCGGCAGGTGCACGAGCGGAAGCACCGAGCCGACGTCGGTCTCCGCCGTTCCGACCCGGTCCGTCACCCGTTGAGGGGCCGAGAGGGTGCCGTCCGGTCGAATCCGGCGGTACCAGGCCGTGCCGTCGCGGCGAGTGTACGCGAGGTGGACCGCACCGTCCGCGCCGAGGGTCGTCTGCGGCCCGGACAGGGCGTCTCCCGTCCGACTGGGAACAGGGGGCTCCTTTCCCCACGTGCCGTCCGGGCTGCGGACCTTGTAGTGGATGCGGTCCGGCCCGCCGTAGACCCCCACGAGGCTCCCGTCGGGTCGGGCGGTGATCGAAGCGACCTGCACGGGCGGCTCGCCGGGGGTCGCGACCGTATCGTCCCGCGTGGCCCACGTGTCCGGGGCCGTCGGGTGGTCGGCGGTCCGGAACGAGTGGTGCAGGACCGCCCCGTCGGTCTGGTGGAGCATGTGGATCGTCCCGTCGTGGACGGCCGAGGCAAAGCCCTCTAGATCGCCGGTCTCCGGTCGGTGTTCGCCGTCGACCTCGCGCCACGTCTGGCCTCCGTCGTCGGACTTGACGACCATCAGCACGTTGTAGGTTTCCGCCGGCTCCATCAGGAAGTACAGGCTGCCGTCCGCGGCCTCCCAGGGCCCGAGGCGGCCGGGGGTTTCGGGAAAGGTGCCGCCCAGGAGCCGGGGCGGCACGGTGGCCGTCACGACCGGGGCGGCCGCCGCGGCCAGCGGGTGGCCCCGGGCGTCGACCATCCGGAACTCGAAGCGGTCCCCCGTGCCGTTCGTCACCGCGCCGTCTGCGTAGCGGCGAAGGACCACCGGCCACGCCCACTCGCTCTGGACGCCCTTCCCGGACAGAGACAGGGTCCGTCCGGAGAGGCTGACGCCCGCCCCGCCCGCGAATGGTGCCGTCGACCCGCTCAGCAGGTCGGTCGTCTCGGCCCGGTCGGCGTAGGCGGAAGACGACACGATGCTCACCCGGGGCGTCGCCCCCGACGGTACGGGAAAATCCGCGACCATGACCGGCCGCCACCTGGCGCCGTTGCGCCGGTACTGCAGCCGGAACCGTTCCACGAACGGCGCGCCCGGGGGCGTCTCCACCTCGAACCGGAGGCGGAACGGGGCCTCGACCGGCAGGGTCGCGGACGAGTCGAGCGGCCCCGCCCATCCCCGGTCGGCGTTCAGCCCGGCGTCGACGTCGGCCCGCACGCGGAAGGCCGTCTGCCGGGCGGGAGACGCTGCCTCCCCGGCCGGCCCACGGGCGCTGCCGCCACAGCCGGTGCCCGCCGAAATCAATACGGCCACCAACAGCACCCGGCAGACGGGTGCGTGGGAGCGAGAATACGGAACGGGCATAAGGAACGAGAGACTGGTTGTCGAGGCGGCCGTCCAAACAGACGGCCCCCCGGACACCGGCCAAGCGTCGCCGAGGGAGCCACCCTTCCCAGGAATTCAACGCGCACGGAGCCGGGGCGTACGGACGCTACGGCCGCGCATATTCGAGGGTGTTTTCGTGGGTGCGCTCCGGGGTATTGGCCGGCGGGCGCTCGATCATCCGGCTGGGCCCGCCGTCGCCCG
>JBDGQP010000203.1:10727-39167 GCA_042218975.1 Salinibacter sp. | reverse complement strand
GCGGCCGCCTACGCGAGCGGTCGGCTGCCGGCGCTGTGGCGGCTCGGCGGGCCCACGGCGGCGGACGTCGTCGCCGCGGTGCGCGACACGCTCCGGACGGCCGGCCTCGCCCCCGACACGGTGCGGGCCCGGCACGTAACCGTCGGCGCGGACCGACCCGGTGTCCACGCGCTCGGCCTGCGCGTGGCGGTGTCGGACTCGGCGGCCGCGGCACGCGCCGACTCGCTCCTCCGCCCGGCCGGCGGCACGTCGACCGCGGGCCATCCGCTGCACGTGCCCGCCGTCCAGAAGGTCGTCGTGCACATCGCGCATCCGGGCGGCGCCTCGCGCCTGCGGGTCCAGCCCGCCACGGCGTGGAAGCCGGAGCCGCTCGCCGCGGCAGACCGCTCGGTCGACCGGACCCCGGAGCTGCACACGCTCTACTCGCTCGACGGCCTCTACGACGACACGAACCACGACTTCGTCCCGGACGACGTGGTGGGATCGGTGTCGTTCGCCGGCCCCGGAGGGCCCGCGGTCGCGGGCCCGCTCTCGGCGCTGGCCATGCGCATCGGGCTGGAGACGGCCGGGGCGCGGTGGCCCCTCGTGCATCCCGCCGGCCCCGGCCCCTCGCCGGAAGAGCGGGGACTTCCGGTACTGGTGGGAACCGATCATCCCGCCGTTGCGTCGCTTCGTGGCACCGACCGCCTGCCCGGCCCCGCGCCGAAGCCCGGGGAGGGGGTCCTCCGGATGATTGAGGACGGGCCGGGACGTCGGCCGGCCCTCGTGGCGGAGGGGGGCGACGCCGCGGGCCTCGCGAGCGTCCTCGACTACACGGCCCGCCGCCTGCCGCGGCTGGGCGGGCACGGCAAAAATGCATTCCGTCTCCAGCGCATCGACACCGCCGTGCGCCGCTTCGTCCAGGGCAAGAGCGGGGCCGGGCAGGTCGCCGCCGGCCTCGAAAAGCTGGACACGTGGCTCGCCCGCCTCGACACGGCCGCGGCGCTCGACTCGCTCCACGTCACCCTCGCGGCCGACAGCGTGCCGTCGGGCCTCGGCCCGTACGCCCGCCAGCGGGTCCGGGCCGCCGTCCCCGGCGCCGACGTGGCCGTCGAGACGATCCCGACCGGGTACGGCGTCGGCCGATCGGTCCTGGAGCAGGAGTGGACCATTCCGTGGGAGGGCGACACCTTCTGGCGCCTCTTCCGCGAGCGGGTGCTCCCGGCGGTCGAGGCCGGCGACACGGGCCGCATCGAGCTCCGCCTCAGCGAGGGGCCGGCCGTGCGGGCCCGCCTCACCCGAAAGATCCACGCGGCCCTCGCCGACCGGGGCGTCGACACCACCGCCGTCGACGTGTCGGTGCTCTCCGCCTACAAGCAGGGCTACAGCTGGCTCGTCGACGAGGTGGCCCCGGCCGTCGCGGGCCGGGCGGTGGGCCGGATCGAGGTGACGTACCACACGCTCGAAGAGTCGAAGGCCGTGCGGTGGCAGCAGATCAACGCCGACGCGCGCTGGCTGCAGGCGCTCTACCCCGTCGACGCCGTCCTGGCCCGCGAGTTCGGCATCGCCGACTCCCTGGTGACCTTCGAGTCCCGCTGGACCGCCGAGCCCATCTACTCGGTCGACGTGCTGGGGCCGGACGGCGACACCCTCCACACCGACACCTTCAGCCCGAGGTACACCGTTCGGCCCTACGTCGACTACTTTCCGAAGCACGACTCGGTGCGGGTGCCGACCGGCGGACTGCGCGTGACGATGAACGGAGACACGCTCGTGGACCGGCGCATCCGGACCGATCTGGAGCGCTTCTGGACCCGCTTCCAGGAGAAGACGGTCCCGAAGATTGCCGCGTACACGATGGACGTGCAGGACGGGCGGCCGCGCCCCGAGAACGCCCCCTTCTTCGACGAACTGCGGATGCACGTCCGCCTGAGCGAGCCCAACTACCGGCTCGGCATTCAGGAGCACACGATCTCCGCCCCGGAGGCGCTCCACGAGGACCTCTACTTCCACGGGCTCACCCTCTTCACGCTGCTGGGCAACCGCTACAACGTCGGGCCGCTCGACTACCCCGGTCGCATCCTGCCGCGCATCCAGCCGCCGGTGCCGGGGTCGACCGGCCACGCCCGCATCGAGATGACGGGCAAAGAGGACGCCCGGCCCGAGCTGCGCCTCGCCTACACGACGGAGGCGGGACGACGTGAGGTGAAGACGTACCCGCTGCCCAACATTGAAAACGTCCCCGCCCCCGAGCTTCGGGGCCTGCGGACGCGGGCCGACCGGCCGGGCGTCTCGCGCCTGCGGTTCGACGTCGAGACGGAAACGGACACCAGCGTCTACGGGGCGATGCGGCGGCGCGGCGGCGAGGCCGAACTCGACCGCGCCTATCCGTCCAGCGAGCGGCTCCAGGGCATGGCCCGGCACCTGAGGCGGCTCCAGGCCCGCGGGCTCTTCGTCGAAACCCTCAGCTACGACCGCGTCGGTGAGGTTCGACTCCGGCTGGTGCCCGACGACAGCGCGGCCCCGACCCGCACCGCCCGGCTCCCCCGCACCGACGCGCCCCGCGACACCGATCTGCCTCAGCTTCCGGCCCCCGCCCCGCTGCCCGACGAGGAACCCATCGTGCAGTGGGAGACGCCCATCCCGCCGGCCGAGGCAAACCAACTCCTGGGCACACTCGGCCAATTTCCGGAGGTGCATCCCTACTACATGGAAACGTCCTTCCTGGGGCACGACATCTTTGCGATGGACCTGCGCCCGCCCCAGGGCGGCGCGCACGTCTCGCAGGCCACGCTCAACGCGCAGCGGCCCACCCTGTACCTCAACGCCCGGGAGGACGGCAACGAGGTGTCGAGCACCAGCTACGTGCTCCGCCTCGCCGAACAGGTCGCCACCGACCCGGCGGTGCGCACCTACCTCGACAGCGTCGGCGTCACGATCCTCCCCATGAGCAACCCCGACGGGGCCCAGGAGGCCTACGGGCGGCAGAAGGTGAACCCCGACTTCATGCTGCACTCCGGCTACTACGCCGCCCTCGGGCCCTCGATGGGGGCGCAGGAGGACGAGACGGACCCGATCTACCCCGAGGCCACCGTCGAGCCGCGCCTCCGGCGACACGCGCTGCCGGACATTTTCATGAACCTGCACGGCTACCCGTCGCACGAGTGGGTGCAGTATTTTTCCGGTTACAGCGCGTGGGTCTTCAGCCGCACCGGCACCTCGCGCAGCTGGTGGGCGCCCCGCGGCTACTTCCTCACCGGCTTCGACTGGGTGGACGACCCGGACCACCCCGAGCTCAAGACGGCCGCCTTCACGGCGCTCGACTCGCTGACGGCGGCCCTGAGCCGGCGCGATACGCTGATGGCCCTCAGCCGGGAGCAGTACCGCCGCTACCGGACGTACCGGTCGGTAGACGAGGACTACGGCGAGTACTTCCGCAACGGGGTGCGCGTCCACAGTGCCCTCAAGGGCCGGGAGCTGGAGGACGGCCCGCCCCCCGACGTGCGCGACCCGCGCATCACGCCGTTCTCGATCACGACCGAGGCCCAGGACGAGACGGCCCGGGGCGACTGGCTGCGCCTCCAGGCCGGGGCGGGCCTCTCGGTCGTGACGGCGGCCCTGCGCTACCTGTACGAGGGGGAAAACACGGTCCGCCGCGAAGCCGAGACGGTCGATGGCACCGTCCGGCGGTGGGTCTACCGCGAGAAGCCGGTCCTGCCGCCCGGGGCGGACGAGTGACCCCGCCCCTGCAGGGAGGTCCTCAGTCCTCATCGAAGAGGGTGGGGGCGGCCGCCCGGTCCCGGAGCCGCATCATCGACCGGCCGATGGGCCAGGCGAGCAGCAGCGCGGTGCCCACGGACGCCCAGAGGATCGTGGATCCGGCGACGGGTGCCGCGGCGAGGCGATTCAGGACCTCCAGGACGTTCGTCACGCCCAGCACAATGGTGACGAAGACGACCAGGCCCATCAGGACGTTGTACCCGGGGCTGTTGATCTGCTCGGGCCCCAGCGCCGCGGCGCTGTTGACCATGAGCAGCAGGTAGATCGCGACGACGGGCAGGATGATGCCGTTAAGGGCCTGCGCCAGGATGATGGCGGGCACGGGCTGGACCTGCGCGACGCCGAAGCCCACCCCGACGGCGAGCACCCCGCCCCACACGAGGCGGTAGTACCGCCCGTCGTCCTGCCAGGCCGGGGCGTCCGGGTCGGCGGCGAGCCCCTTCGCGGTGATCGCGGCCGCCATCGAGGCGGTGATCGCCGAGCTGAAGCCGGCCGCGTAGAGGCCGCCCCCCAGCAGGTAGGCGGCCCACCCGCCCAGCTGCCGGGTGAGCTGGTCCGCGAGTGCCTGGAACGTAAACGCGTCGGTCATAGACGCCCCGACGACGAGGACGCTCAGCGACACGAGGCCGCCCAGGACCACGGCCACCGGCAGGCTGAGCCGCATCTCCCGGATCGACTGGCCCTCCGGGACGCCGCCCCCCAGGAAGAGGTTGTAGGGCACCACGGTCGTTCCGATGAGCCCCAGAATCAGCAGGCCCGACCCGTCGGGAAACTGCGGAAGGAGGCTTCCCCGAAGCACCGCCGCGA
Organism: Salinibacter sp.; assembly: GCA_042218975.1. Classification (GTDB taxonomy): domain Bacteria; phylum Bacteroidota; class Rhodothermia; order Rhodothermales; family Salinibacteraceae; genus Salinibacter. The sequence continues at coordinate 34,601 of JBDGQP010000203.1, read as the reverse complement.
CCGGTGGGTCCAGCAGGACGGCGGCGGTGAGGAAGCAGGCGCCCATCACGGCGACCACCACGCCGAGCACCTGGGCCACCACGCGGGTCGTGCCGAACCACAGGAGCAGTCCCGCGCCGAGACCCGAGAGGAGGGTGTACGCCGCGGGGGCCCCTCCAAAGATCAGGCGGATGCCTTCCACCGCCCCCAGAATGTTGCCGGCCTCGTAGGCGGCGCAGCCGAGCACGATGGCCCCGACGACCGTGGCTGTGATGGCGACGCCGAGGGGCCGGCCGCCCACGTGACGGCGGAGCGAGTGTCCCAGGGTGCGCCCCGTCGCCAGCGCGAGCCGGGCGCTCGCCTCCTGCAGCACCGCGCAGGCCCCGATCGAGAACGAGAGGGCCCACACGAGGTCGTATCCGAACTCCGCCCCCGCCGACGCGGCCGTCGTGACCGTGCCCGGCCCGATGAAGGCGGCCGACAGGATGGACCAGAACAGAACGTTGAGCAGTCGCTGTTGCATGCGCTCGGGGGGCGTTCGGTGTAGGGGAGCGAGGACGTGCACGCAGACGGGCCGCGTGGGTTATGAGCGTCCGGGCGCTCCGCCCACCCGGCCGCCTAGACCGCCGGGTGTCAGGTCGCTGCGCCGGCCATTGCGGTAGAGAACGACGCGGTCGACGAACGGGAGGGCGCGGGCCGTCTCTTCGATCTGAATCCGAGCCCGCGGGTGGTCGCAGACCCCGCGGAGCCCGGTGAGCGTGCCCCGCAGGTAGATGTGGGCGACCCCGTCCACGACGGCCGTCGAGTCGAGCGAGAGGGTCTCGGTGGTGCGGGCGAGGAAGTGGCGGGCCCCGTCGAGCGAGTCGGTGTCCAGCGCGAACAGCGCCCGCAGGGCCGTCTCGAGGCGGGCGGCCGCGGTGGGGCCGGCCGACGGCACGCGAGGGGACACCCACGCGACGTCGTCGCATCCCCGCTCCGACGTGCCCGTCGGGCGGCGAAGCAGGGCGAGCGTCACGCGGAGCGAGTCCGACGATCGGACGCTTCTTCCAGACGGGCGGCGTTGCGCATGGACGACCCGGAGCGTCCGGCGTAGGACGTCGATCGTGCGCTCGTACCGGGCGGTGTCGGCCCCGACGACGCTCGCGGTGACGTGGGCGACGGTGCGCTCGGAGAGGGCGACGAGGTGGTGATCGACGGCCCCGCCCATCGCGCTTTCCTGCGTCCACCGCCGGGCCGGGCGATCCAGAAGGGACGTGTCGCGCACCGGGGCCAGCACGGGCCCGCCCACCCGGCGCGTCGCACGGGTCGAGCGGCGCACGAGCGTGTCGAGCGGCGTGTTCGCGGATCGCTCCCGGAGCGTCACCGTCACCGAAAAGCCGTCCGTCAGGGCCGGCGGGTCGTTGCCCGGGCCGGCGTAGGTGACGCGGACCCGGGAGGGGCCCGGACGAAGGGTCGTGTCGACCGCGGCCGAGGGGGGATAGCGGAGCCGGACCCGGACGCCGTTCACGGCGGGGGAGGCGGCGACGGGCCACGCGCGACGCCCGTCCACGACATCCGCCGGGATGCGGATGCGGTCGGCCGTCGCAGTGTCGCTCCGCGAGGAGCCGGCGAACCGGTCTCCAATGCCCCAGTACAGCGCCGCGCCGATCAGGAGAAGCCCGCCGGCGATGGCAAGGCCGCGTCTGCGGGTCATCGGGGCAGATGGGGAGAGGCGACGAATGACTCGTGGACCCGGGCCACAACGCCGTCCGGGACAGAGGGATCGCGTCCCCCGACGGATCGGCGGCCGCGGTCGTTCGTCGGGCCGAGGGGGAGTGCCCTCAGGGCTCGGCGTGGGCGGGGCGTAATAGCCACATTACGAAGTCGGCCGCGTCGGGAGAAACTGTCGCCTCCCGTATGGATTGGTTGTGCATCCACGTGTTCCCACTTAGGCAACCGACTCACTAGCATGGCCAGCGTCGAGGGATTTCGTCAGTTCAGTCAAGGGCTCACTTCGCTTCCGGGCCCCATTGGGCAGAGCGGCATGGGCGGCGGTGAGGCCCCGACGGGCGGGCTCGTGCCGAAGGTGGTGGAGCAGACCACCCGCGGGGAGCGGGCCTACGACATCTTCAGTCGCCTGCTGAAGGAGCGGATCGTCTTCGTGGGGACGCCGATCAACGACCAGATCGCCAACCTCACGGTCGCTCAGCTCCTGTACCTGGAGAGCGAGAGCTCGGAAAAGCCGATCCAGATGTACATCAACTCGCCGGGCGGCGTCATTTACAGCGGCCTCGGCGTGTACGACACCATGCAGTATGTCGGGGCCCCCGTCAACACGATCTGCGTGGGGCTGGCCGCGTCGATGGGATCGGTGCTGGTGGCGGCGGGCGAGGAGGGCCGGCGTGCCTGCCTGCCCAACTCGCGCATCATGATTCATCAGCCGATGGGGGGCGCCGAGGGGCAGGCGTCCGACATCCAGATTCAGGCCCAGGAGGTGGCCTGGCTCAAGAAACGGCTCTACCAGATCCTCGCCCACCACACCGACAAGAGCTTCGAGCAGATCGAGGAGGACGCCGACCGCAACTACTGGATGAGCGCGACGGAGGCCCAGGAGTACGGCCTGGTCGACAACGTCCTCAACCCCGAGAACCTGGATCACCTCGCGGCCATCCGTGCCAACGGCGAGGCCGACGCCTCGGACGAATAGCGGCGCGAATTCACCTGGCGGACGGGGCCGGTCGATGGCGGCCGGCCGAAGACTGGTCACTCCGGACCGGTGCTGTGTATCGGGAACGAGACGCAGCGTCGTGCTCTCCGGAATCAACCCCGTACCGCCAGATCGACCATGCGACCGCGTAGCCTCTCCTCTGCTGTTCACGTCCTGGCCGCCCTTGCGCTGTCCGGTGTCGTCTTCGCAGCCACACCGACGGCAACGACCGCCCAGCCCGAGATCGAGCCCGGCGTGCAGGTGGGCGTGACGAGCACGACCCACGGCGGGAATCCGGCGTCCCCGATCGTGGGACGGCGACGGGGGTTGACGGCCGGGGTTTTTGCGACTGTGGACTTCGCAGGGCCCTTCGCCCTGCGCCCCGAGTTGAATTTCACCCAGAAGGGCACGCGCTACCGGGACGGGGGCGACCAGCGGGCACCGGTGCGGACCTTCGACTTGTCCTACGTCGAGCTTCCCGTCCTGGCGAGCGTGGAGTTCTCGAGGTGGGGCCGCGTGACCCCCGTCCTGTTCGGCGGGCCGGCCCTCGGCCTCCGGGTCGGGACGGGTGAGCACAGGCACGACCTGGACCGCCGGACCGTGGTGAGCGTCGTCGTCGGGAGCGGGGTCGACGTGCGAGTGGGCGAGGGGCCCCTCGAGGCCCTCTCGATCGACGCGCGCTACCAGATGGGCGTCCGGCGCGTGCCCTACCGGTACACCTTCGGCCCCAACCTTCCTGCGTTCGAGACCGGGACGTTCCGCAATCGGGGCGTCGTTGTGACCCTGGGTGTCTCGTTCTGACGCGGACCCGTCACGGCGCCCCCTGAGGAGGAGTCTGCTCCCTCTGAACGATTGGGGCTTTTTTCGAACGTGCAACGTTAGAACGTTGAACGTTAAAGGGTTACGAGGGAAAAAGAGCCCCAAGGCAAGAAGCCACTCCACGCTCGCCGGAGAATGGCCTTTCGACTCGGAAACGGCATCAGTAGCGAACCTCCAGGGAGACGATCGCTCGTCGACCGGGCAGCGTGCGCGGCCACCGTGTGAGCGTGCCGTCGCCCTCGGGGCGCAGGCCCCAGTCCGCGACGTTGGCGCGGCCGAGCACGTTGAGGAGCCCAACCCGTCCGGTCACCGATACGTCGCCCCAGGCGTGCTCCGCCACGAGACCGGCGTCGAGCCGGTAGAGGGGCGGTAAGACGTGGTCGGACGGGTTGTCGAAATCGGGAACGTCCTCGCGGCCGTCCGTCGGCAGATAGGCGTAGTACGATCGGCGGTACCCCCAGCGGCGGCCCCAGATGCCGTTTCCCTGCAAGTTCACGGTGAGCACCTCGCCGAGCGGGACGCGCGCCTCCAGGGTGAGCCGGTGCGGCTCGCTCCAGGGCGCGGGGACGCGGCGGCCGCCGAAGCGGCCCGGAAAGCTTCGCCGAGCGCGGGTGTAGGCGTAGCGGAGCGTGCCCGTCGCGGCGGCGCCCTCGTAGGACACCTGGACCCCCCCGCCGTAGGTCCGGCCCTGGCTCGACGAGAGCACCTGGGCGGGGGCCGTCGCCCCCGTGCCGTCGGCCAGAGCGGGGTAATCGACGGCGAGCAGGTGGGGCTGCCACTTCCAGTACCCTTCCGTCCCCACCGACCAAGCCGGGGCGGGCTCCCAGGTGGCCGTGGTCGAGAGGTGGTAGGCCCGAGGCGGCGCGAGCGATTCCGGGAGGGGCGTCCAGACCGTCGTACTGGGGACCACGGACGTGGCCCCGTCCCGGGCCAGCGAAAACTGCGTCGTGAACTGCCGGTACAGGCCACCGCCCACGCGCACCGCCACGTCGCCGACGCCGGTGTCGGGGCGGTGGTAGCGAAGGGCCGCCCGCGGCTCGGCGTACAGGCCGCCCGTCGCCGGCCGGGCCGTGAGGCGAAGCCCGCCCTCGACGGTGACGGCCCGGCCGAGCCCCACCTCCGCCTTCCCCGCGGCCGTCAGCCGCGGGCGACGCGTCGAATGGCGGAACGTCCCCACGAACGCGTTGGCGAGGTCGGCCCGGGCGCCCAGCGAGGTCAGGCCCGCCGACACGCGCAGGTCGGAGCGGTCGGCGAGGGACACGTCGACGGTGCCGTGGAGGCCGATCTCGGACACGGAATTGGCGGCCCGTGAGCCCAGCGAGGCGTCCAGGGCGCCTCCGGAGGACGAGTAGCCCCGGAGCCTGCCGACCTCGAAGCGGGAGGTGGCCTGGTAGCGGCTCAGGAAGGCCTGGACCGTGGCCGTTGTGCGGGTGGACAGGGCTGTTTCGTAGCGGGCCTGCGTGAGCGTGTTGGTCCACGCGTAGTGATCGGAGCTCGGAAGGGGGATGGGCCCGTCCCCCTCAGCGCTCCGCGGCACGCCTGAGACCTTCTGTGCCCCGGCGCCCGCGACCAGATCCGCCTCGAGGCGGCTTCGCCCGTGGTACATCGACACGTAGAGCCGGCGGGTCGGATCGAACGAGAATTCGGCCGCCGCGTGCAGGTCGGCGAACTGGCTCTGGGGGCGTGCCCGCCGGCCCTCGAAGGTGCCGCCCGCGAGGGACGTGTCGGCCGACAGCTGGGCGGCGGTGAGGACCGGGTCCAGCACGGACCACATCTCGATGAGGCTCTGGAGGCTGCGGGCGCGGTGCACGTTCCAGAGGCCGGCCCGGCCCGCCCCCATCAGCCGCACCGTCGTGCCGCCGAGGTCGACCCGGCCCTCGACCCGGCCGTTCACGCCCACCGGATCGACGCGCACGGTGGCGTGGCGCGTGTCCCGCCGATCCAGGTCATGCTCGAGGCCGATGACGCCGGAAAGGGCGTCCCCCCGAAGGGCCCCGAACCCGGCCTTCCGGGCGGTCAGGCCGTCGAGCGCCAGCGGGCTGAAGGCCCCGAGCAGCCGGCCCGCCGTCGTTGGGTTGCGGACGGGCACACCGTCGAGGCGGATCTCGTGGTCGCCGCGGGCCCCACCCTGAATGTGAAGGTCCGCGTACGGGGCGGTCGTGGACACGCCCAGGAGGCGGCCGGTCGCGTGAGCCACGCTCGGGGTGCCCAGCGGCCCGGACCGAGACAACGCGCGGGCCGGTAGGGTGGCGGACTTCCGGCTCGGGCCGAGGGGGGACGTCGAAGACGCATCGACGACCACCGGGGCCAGCGTGACGGGCACCGGCCGCAGTGCGATGGTGTCTCGCCGCGACGCGCCGGGGCGCACCGCCACGTCCACCGTCCGTGTCTCGTACCCCACCCGCCGCAGGACGAGCGAGTGGGAACCGGCGACCAGCCCCTCCAGCCGGAACCGTCCGTCGTCGTCGGAGACCGTTCCCGCCGTGGTCTTCGTCGTCGTGATGTGGACCCGGGACAGCGGCTCGTCGCGCTGAGGGTCCCAGACCACGCCCGTGACGGATCCGGTCTGCGGGGGGCGGCGCACGTCCGTCTTGATCACGTACGTGCCCGCGGACGTCCGGACGAAGTCGAGATCCGTGCCGTCGAGGAGGCAGTGCAGGGCCGCCTCGGGCGCGGTGTCCTCGACGACGCAGTCCGCGGAGTGTCCCCGCACGAGGGCCGCCTCGTACACGAGGCTGACCTCGGCGGCGGCCGAGAGTTGTTTGAGGGCCTGCGCGAGGGGGCGCGTCGGCTGTGCATGGACGGTCCGTCCAATCTGCGCCCCCCATGTGAAGACGAGAAGGCCCAGCAGCATGCCCACACTACGGAACCACGACCACGGTCGCATGGCGGACAAAACGGGTGGACGTCTAACCGTCGGGGGAACGGACGCTCATTGCCGGTCCGAGGCGGAAAAGAGCTCGTAGCCGCGATTTGTGGGCCGGTAGTTCAGGTCGAGGGCCGTGCAGAGATCGCGGAGAACGACGGAGAGATCCGTCGGGTTCGGGTAATAAAGGGACACCGGGGCAGTGGTTCGCCGAACCGAGTCGTGCAGGCGCAGCGTGGTGTCGTAGCGCCGCTCGAGTTCCTGGAGCACCTGAGCCAGCGGCTGCTCACTCACGGCGAACCCGTCCTGCCGCCACGCGAGGACGTGGTCCGTCTGGACGGGCTTGGGCGAGGACGGGGCCGAGGTGGCCGTACGGACCCGGGTGCGAAGGCCTTGACGGTCGAGCACCACGGCCCGGTCGGGGGCCCGACGGGCCGACACCTGAACGCGGCCGGCCGTCAGCGTCACCTTGGTCGTCGAGTCGACGCTCGGCCAGGCCCGCACGTGGAAGCGGGTGCCCTCCACCCGTACGCGGGCCGTCGCAGTCTTGACGACGAACGGGCGCGAGGCCTCGTCCACCCGAAAGAACGCCTCGCCGTCGAGCCGGACGGTGCGGCGCTCGGCGTCGACGAACGGCCAGGCCTGGAAGCCGCGCCGGTAGGACAGCGTCGTGCCGCTGTTGAGCTCCACCGTAGAGCCGTCCGGCAGGGTGGCCGTCCGCTGCTGGCCCGCCGGGGCGCGTACGGTTACGGGCTGACGCCAGAGCCAGCCGCCCGCCAGCACCAGGACCAGCGCCACGGCGAGGGCCCAGGCCCAGCGCCGTCGTCGTCCGCTCCGGTTGGGGGGGGAGGGGCGGCGGCGCGCCCGCGGTCGGTTGCCGGCGGGGTCCGCGTCCGGCGGGCGGCCGTTCGGGGACGGGGCCCGAGCCGCGGCCTCGGTCTCCGGATCGATGGCGGGCCGCCGATCCTGGAGCGCATCCCATTCGGCCCGGCGGTCGGGAGCGGTGTCGTGGAGCCGGTTCATCTCCCCGAGGCGGTGCCACACCGCCTCGAGGGCGGCCCGCTCCTCGGGCGCCTCCTCCCGGAGCCGGTCGCGCAGCGGGGACGGAATGTCGGAGGAGCCGTCACTGCTCATCGCGGTTGAGGAGGGTCGGTTTGTAGTCCTGCACGCGGCGGCGGAGCCGCTTGAGGCCCCGCACGATGTGGTTGTTCACCGTTCGGGGGGCAATGTCCATCACCTCGGCAATCTGGTCGTGGCTCAGGCCCTCGAAGCGACTCAGGACGAGCGCCTCCCGCTGGCGCTCCGGCAGGTCGGCAATCCACGTCCGCAGGGCCGCTTCGAGCCGCTCGCCCTCGACCGCCTCGTCCGGTGGGGTGGGAACGGCCGGCCGGGCGTTCGAGCGGTGCCGCACGTCGTCTGCCTTTTCGGTCTTCGTCTCCCGGTCGCGCTCGTGGTTGTAGGCCCGGTTGCGGGCCGTGCGGTAGAGGTAGGCCTTCAGCGACTGGGAGGGGTCCAGCCGATCGCGCACGTCCCAGAGGCGCACGAACACGTCCTGGGTCACGTCGCGGGCCGCGGCGGGGTCCTTCGTGATGGACCGGACGTACCGGAAGAGCGGGTCGTAGAGCGCCTCGAACACCTCGGCGTACGCCTCCCGGTCCGACGCCGCGAGGCGCCGACACAACTCCGCAAAGTCCTCCGTGTCGGGCATCGGCACGACGGTCTGTTGGGGCGGGCCCCAAAGCAAGTTTGCCCCCGCGCACGTTCTGTTACACGCGAGTCGGCGGGCATGACCAGTGTGCCCCGTCGGGATGACACTGGGGACGGCTTCGCCCCCTGATTCCTGCCCCGGATCCTGCACGCGGAGTCGATCTCGTACGGACCCTCCGGGACGAGGGCCGGGGAGACGGCCCAAACCGGTGCGCCGGACCCGTTCCGCGGGGCAATGGCTTCCCGTGCGCCGGAGAGATCGACGCAGGTCTCGTGTCGACATCGGCGGGATCGAGCCGGGGAGCACCGCCGTCAGGAGGCGTTGGAGGACGTGTTCGCGGCCGGGTTGCGCATCGTTTGGACGAACTGCTTGAGCTTCGTCCTGACGCCGCGGTCCAGACTCAGTTTATTGCTGCCCAGTCGACCGGAGAGCGACGACGCGTTTGCGATCTGCGAGAGAGCAGAGAGCGGGAGCGTGAGGCTCGCAATCCGGCCCTGCGACATTCGGATGTCCTCCTGGCTCCTCCAGTCGACCGCGCTTCGGTGAGCGTACTCCTTCCCGTCGGCCACGAGGGAGACGGAGCGATTCGAGATGGCGACGTCGGAGGAGGAGCCCTGTATCAGGAAGGACAGCCGGGCCCGTTCGGGGGTGCAGTTGCGCCCCGAGCACTGGGCCTGGGCGTTCAGGAGAATGGACGTGTTGCTCCCGTAGCCGCTCGCCCCGAGGCGGCCGACGGTCATGGTGCCCGTCTGGAAGTTCGTCTGGTTGTCCGAAGCCTCGTACGACACCGACGTGCTCGGGCCGGTGGTGCCGCAGCCGGCGACGAACAGGAAAAAGAACAGAAGGGACGTAACGAGAGAGAGGAGTCGAGCGCTCATGGGGTTCGTCCGTGGGTGATCCGATCTGCCTTTGATGGAAGTTAGAAAATGTGTATGAGGCACCGCCCTCCAAGATCCGGCGCAGGCCGCGCACGGCCCCATTGTGGATGGGAGAGTCGAAGAGAGCCCCGTTCCTGACCCGAACCGGGGCGGCAGCCAGCGAGAACCGGGCTCACTCCGCCTGTTCGGCGTCGCCCTCGGCGAGCACGTCCGCCGTCACCGCCTCCAGGTAGTCCAGCGCCGCCTCCCGCCCCTCCGGCAGCCCCGGATCCTCGAAGACGACCTCCTTGATCGCCCCGAGCGCCCGGTTCTCGGGGCCCTCCAGGCGGTCCTGCATCGTCTCGAAGAGGGCACCGCGACGCAGGGCCTCGTCCTTGATGGCCATGAGGTAGTCGAACGCCGCGTCGTGCTCGTTCGGGATCTCGCCCTCAAGGATAGCCTCCCGAATCCAGGTCTTGGCGATGCCGACGGCCACCCCTTCCTCGATGCCGAGCGTCTCCATGATCTCGTAGCCGTCGACCGGCGGCTCGAAGTGACGGAGGCGATCCTTCTCCTCGACCCGCCGCATTTTTTCCTCGACCCGGTCGAACGCGCGGAGGTAGCGCCGGCGCCGCCGCGGGTTGCCGGAGGTGACGTCCGAGCGCACGAGGGTCATCAGGTCGTCGATGTCGTCGCCGGCCTCGTAGAGGAGGCGACGCACGGCGGAGTCGGTAACGTCCTCGTCCACCAGCGCGATGGGGCGGTGGTGCAGGCGCACCAGCTTGCGGACGTAGCGCATGCGCTCGTCGGTCGGCAGGCGCCACTCGCGGAAGAGGTCCGGAATCTTGCGTGCGCCCTTGTCTTCGTGGCCGTGAAAGGTCCAGCCGTCCGCGGGGCTGTACCGCTTCGTCTCCGGCTTGGCGATGTCGTGGAGAAGGGCCGCCCAGCGGAGCCAGCGGGTCTTCTGCCCGGGTCGGTCGGCGGTGCGCTCGGCCACGTTGTCCAGCACCTGCAGGGTATGGTAGAAGTTGTCTTTGTGGTCGCGGCCGTCGACCACGTCGACGCCCTTCAGCGCCTGCAGCTCCGGCATCATGTGGGCCAGGACGCCGGCGGCCTCCAGCATCTTGAATCCGATCGAGGGGGTGTCCGCCTCCAGCATCTTGTGGAGTTCCTCGGTGATGCGCTCCTGGCTGAGGATCTCGACCCGCTCGCCCTGGGTTCGCATGGCGTCGAAGACGCGGTCGGACACCCGGAACTCGAGCTGCGTGGCGAAGCGGGCCGCGCGGACCATGCGGAGGGGGTCGTCCTCGAAGGTCGCTTCCGGATCGAGCGGCGTATCGATCGTCTCGCGCGCCAGGTCGCGCCGCCCGTCGAACGGATCGATCAGCTCCCCGAAGCGGCCGGGCCTAAGATGGATCGCCATCGCGTTGACCGTAAAGTCGCGACGGTACTGGTCGTCCTCGAGGGTGCCTGCCTCGACGACCGGCTTCCGGGAGTCTGAGCGATAGCTCTCCGTACGGGCCGCAACGAACTCGAGGACGAGGGGGGCGTCGGGGACGGCCCGACGGCCGTCGGGACGGACCTCCTCGGCAGGGAGGCGGATCGCGGCGGTGCCGAACTTCGGGTAGACGTGCGCGGTGTGGCCCCCAAGCTCGTCGGCGACCGCCTCGGCCAATTCGATGCCGGTCCCGGCACCGACCGTCACGAAGTCGAGGTCGGTCGTCGAGCGGCCCAGAAGCACGTCCCGCACCATGCCGCCCACGGCGTAGGCCTCGATGTCTTCTCGCTCGGCCACGCGACCGATTGTGCGCAGAATCGGCTCGTAGGGCTCCTCCCGCAGACGTTTGGCTAGGTGGTCGATGTCGTCGTAGGAGCGAACCTCCGCCATTGCCGGAACGAAACGATGAATAGATAGAGGATACACGTACAGACGACACCGTCCCCCGGTTCGTTCGGAGAACAGGCGGCTTTTCGCCGGCAATTTGAGGGCTCGGGCGGCACCTGTCGGGACGACCCCAAACGCGGCATCCATGCCGACGAGGGGACCGGCGGAACAGGAGAGCACGAGACCGCCCGCGTTGACGTCCAGGGACCCTCGGCCTCACGGCCTGCAGTTGTCGAAGTCCGTCCCCCCGAAGAGCGGGTGGCCCGGCCCGATGATTCTGCCCTGGTAGGTATCGGGCCGGCACGGCCGGGTCCGACATCGTCATGTCCCGGGCCCGACGCGAACGTATGAGATTACCGATCCGTGCAAAAGTCTCTGAACGGGTTCCGCGGTGGGCGGAGGACCGAGCCTCACATGCGCGGAAACGGTCTTCGTGCATTTCTTCACGGACCGGTAAAGCAGGCCCTCGGACCGGCCCAACACGCTGGCCGGGCGGGCCCAACCCCTCTACCGTCGCTTCTCCGGAGTCCCCTCCATCTCCGAAAGCCCGCGACGGGCGGCGGTGGCCCGCAGTGCCTCGACCGATCGCTTTCGTCGGACGAACGAGCCGGGACGACGCTACTCGGGGACCCGGAAAAGATCCTCGGTACGCCGGAGCTGCACGCGCACCTCTCGGACATCAGGGAACGCCCTCGTCCGGGGGCGAGATCGCGCGTGGGGACACAATCGGGTACAGCGGCAGCACAGAAGGAACGTCGGGTCGCGAACGTCGGATCCGTATCTGCGCTACGAGGTGCGGACGAGTGAGCGAATCGACCTAGACCCCGCGCAATTCGTCGTCACGGGGGCCGGCTCGGAGGACGCGAGGGCACGCGAGCAGCACCCGAATCCCGGAAAGAGACCCGTCGACGGATCACCACTCGAGTTCGGAGAGGTTCGCCGCCCCGTCTCCCCCCTCCTGCGCGTCGTCGGCAGGTGCCTTCTCCATATCGGGATCGGGAGGCACCGAGGATGAGTGGTCCGCCGGAACGACCCTCTCTGCCTCCACCGGGTGGTCAAGTTCTCCGTTCTCGGAAGGGGGCAACTCCGCGACGTCGCCAGGGACGGCGTCGTCGGTCGGATCAGACGACTGGGACGACGGCTCCGACGACGGCTCGTCGCTCAACGGGAGGCCGGCCATCGTGTACGCCTCGGTTGCAGCGAATGTCTCCTTCAGAACCGAGATGCGCTCCGCGGTGCTGCAGATGCCGCCCTCGAAGTCGGCTCCGTCCTCGATGGTAAGCGCATCGGCGCACAGGATGCCCTGGACCGCCGAGGGCGCGAGCAGGACAAGCTCCTGTTTTGCATAAAACACGCCCTCCGCATCGCCGGCGATCCGAATCGATCCGGCCTGGATCTCGCCCTGAATGGCGCCCCCCTGAGCAACATGCACGCGGCCCTCCGTGCGTACGTCGCCGTCGAGCACACCGTCGACGCGGAGGTCGTCTTCCTCCAGGTCGAGGGTGCCTTTCATTGTCGATCCGCTCCCAATGATGGAGAGAGCAGAGGAGGATTCAGGGGGGACTTCTTCGTCGGAGGACTGGCTGAAAATGTCAAACATTGCAGATCGATCTTCATTGAGCGAAACGGACGATACAGGAGCGTGAGCTACACGCTTTTCCCGTCGAACAGCGTGACGGACGTGTTGGCGTTGCCGATGTCGAGCCCGACGGCATGGCTCTTGTCCTTGCCGTTCATGTTTGCAGAGTGGAGTGCGTATCCCCGACTGATGTGTGTGGCCGGGTCCGGCACGACCTTCAAGGACAGGATGTCCCCGAATTCGTCCTCGAAGGCGTCCACGAGGTCCGTGTAGAGCGCGCCCCCACCAGCAAGATACATCTTTCGGGCCTTTCCGAAGTCGTTGTCGTCGAAGGCCTTCATGAGAGTGGGAGAAATGACGTCGTTGTAGTATACCTGGAGTACCTCCCGACGGAGCTCCGAAAGATCGTACCGCTGGCGGCCGGAGATCACGGACCCCTGGCGCATGACCATGTCAATCTGGTGCTCCGTGGGCATGTCCAGGTAGTGCTTCTCCCGAAGCCGTTCGGTCAGCATCGACGTTGCGTAGCGGAGCCCCCTTCCGCTCGTTGCTGTGCGCTGGACCGGACCGGACGGCAGGCTCAGCACCCCCTCGAAGGTTCCGTAGCCCAGCGAGACCGCGAAAAACGGGTCCTGCTCCTGGAAATCTCCCTTGCGGGTGGCCGTCACGTGGCCCTCAATCTCGGGGATCACCTCGACGCCTGTAACCTCCAGGTCGACGGTCGAGCGTCTGTCCTTCCCGAAGGGACGGCCGTCAAATTCGACGCGCTTCTCGCCTTGAATGAGGTCCTTCGCGTTTCGGCGATGGACCTGGTACGTTGAGTAGGGGAAGCCCGTCGTCAACATCAGCGGGGATTCGGCCCCCCCCGCCTGCGAAACCATGAGTCCGGCTCGCAGAAGAAGCCGGTAGTCGAGATCGGACGGGGCGTTGTTGATGCCCTTATGGGGAGCGTTCCCCTCACGCAGGGCAAGATTCCCGACAACGTACCGCTCGTCGTCAACCTGGACTTTCAGACCTTTGAGGAGATCGTCGGCCACGTCGACCAGTTCGGTCGCGTTGGTTTCGAAGACGCTGGGAAAGGATCTTGTTTTTAGCATTGGGCTGTGAATGTCCTAGAACCCAGAAACGAACATCGGTGTATGCGATCCCGGACGTTCTGGCCGACCGGGTTCTCATTATCGCCCGGGTGGCCAGCAATATTAAGTCCGGGGCCGTTGCTGGTCCTGGCGCCCGCTGCGAGGACGGAACCCTGCCCCCACCCCCTCGGACAGTCGCGCCGACCGTCTTCGCTGTTCCACAGAAGTGGCGTCGAACTCCTGCGATACAGGGTTGCCCATGTGCTACACCTTCGTGGGGATCGCGTAACTCGGTGGGTGAGTCGGGATTACCGATCCGTGAAGAAATGCCTGAGGACCGTTTCCGCGCATGTGAGGCTCGGTCCTCCGCCCACCGCAGAACCCGTTCAGAGACTTTTGCACGGATTGGTAGCATCCGTGGTACGGGACGAAGACGACCACCGCAATCTTGAGGCGAGCCGTCCGTGCGCACCCCGACCGAGCTTGTGCCCGCAGACGCATCGTTCTGGAGTCCCATATACTCACGTCTGGGGAGCCAGAATCGGCGGAAGGGGAGAGGAATTGGAAGACGTGTGCGCGGTGGAGCCTGCAAACAGCGTGGAAAGGGAAACCGGCCACGGACGGGCAGTCTGCGGACACGGGGGGCGTCCACGGGGCGGCACCACCGACCGCGCACAGTGCTGGGAGCAGGTCCTCGTCCGATCGGCAGCGGGCATACCGCCGCGGGAGGGCGCGAGACGAATCCGCACGTCCAGACGCCGCGGAGTCGCCGACGACATCGGACTGATGTCCCGCGGCCACGCCGACGGCTGGGACGAGAGGGGGGATTGGGGCGCCCGAGCGTTTTCACGAGACCGGCGGCCTCGGGCGGCGGCGCCGGGATCGTCGTCGGGCGGACGGGCAGGGGCGTCCGGGGCGACGAGCAGGACCGCGCCGCACCGGCGGCATACCGATCCGTGAGTACGTTCCTGAAGTCCGTGCTCTGCCCGCGGCTACGTGCACCTCGCAGCTACCGCGGACGATCGTGTACGTACGTCCTCCCGGGTCGGCATCAGCGTCGAGGGGCGACGGTCCACGTGTCGACCACGTCGTCGCCCTCGACGACGTAAAGTGTGCTCTGGGTGGCGATGCACACGCAGGCGTGGTTCGGGACGATGCGCAGCCGTTCGCCCACGGTCAGAGCGGCCGCACCGGCGCCCTCCAGCCATCCGTGCTCCTCCGACAGGCGGGCCACCCGGAGGTCGGGGTGGGGGATCATGGGCTCGGCGCTCCGGAGGACGATCCCGTGCCCGTCGGTCCCGTAGCCGGTGTCGGTGGTGAAGACCTTCTTCCCGGCGTCGACGAAGGCACGGTCGGGACCGTCCGGGCGCTCCTTGACGCTGACGACGGTGGTGAGCACCGTGAGGGCACAGTCGGCCAGCGACGCGGCCCCGAGGCCCACCTGCATGGCGTCGTGCACCACGTAGTTGCCGGGACGGATTTCGGTGACCCGGAAGCCCTCGCGTGCGGCGTTTTCGAAGGCCGCCATCGACGGCGTCGAGCCGATGCTAATCTCGAAGTCCCCGGGCACGACCCCGGGCACCCCCGCGTCGGCGAGGCGGGCGGCCACCGCGAGCATGCGGTCCCGCTCGTGCCGGGCCGCGCGCCGCAGGGCCCCCGCCTCGGACTCGTCGCCGGTGGGGCCGTCGTAGGCCTGCCCGGCGTGGGTGAGCAGGCCGACGAGCCGAAGGCCCGGCAGGTCCACGATCCGTCGGGCAAGCCGCTCGGCCGCCGCCGCGTCGGTCCACGGCACGCCGCAGCGGCCGTGCCCCACGTCCACCTCCACGAGCACGCCGAGGGGCCGGTCGCGGACCGCGTGGACGGCCGCGGCCTGCTCGGCCCCCGCCGCCGTGTCGACGGTACACGAGAGGCGGGTCCGGTCCCGCCGGGCAGCCAGCCGCTCGTGCTTGTCGCGGCCGGTGACCGGGTAGGCCACCCGCACGTCCTCCGCGCCCGCCGCCACGAAGGCCTCCGCCTCGTCGACGGTCGCGACCGTGAAGCCGGCCGCCCCCTGCTCCCGCTGCCGCCGGGCCAGGGCGACGGACTTGTGGGTCTTGACGTGGGGGCGCAGCGCCACGTCGTTCGCGTCGGCCGTCTCCTGCATGCGCGTCAGGTTTCGGCGCAGTCGGCCCTGTTCGACCAGGAGAGAGGGAGTGGCGAGGGTGGGGATCGACATCGGAAGGGAGCCGCGCTCCGAACGAGGAATGAATTCGGTACGTCCGTCCTTACCGGGGCGATCCACGTCTGCTCCGACCGAAGCCCTCGACTACGCCGGCTGGGCCTCGGCCCGCTCCAACCGCGCCGCCCACCGCCGCTGGTTCTCACGGGCCTCCTGAATCACGGGCGTGTAGCGGAGCAGGCTCAGCACGAGATCGTTGAGCGCGGCCATCGGCTGGCGCATCGGGCGTTTCACGTCGAGGAAGAGAATGACCCGCTCCCCATCGGTCGCGTTGCGAACCTCGTGGTCGTAGGTGTCGTCGAAGACCAGACTCTCCCCTTCTTCCCAGTGCTCGACTTGGTCGGCCACGCGGATGCGGCACTGCTCGGCGGGCTCGGGCACCTTCAGGCCCAAGTGGTAGCGGAGCACGCCCTTGTAGGGACCGCGGTGGGGAGGGATGTGCTTCCCCGGCGAGAGGATCGAGAAGAAGGCCGTCGTCATGCCGGGCACCTGCTCGATCAGTTCCGTGGTACGGGGGCAGCGGGCACAGTTCTCCTCTATCTTCTCGCCGTAGCCGTAGAGGAACAGGGTCTTCCAGCGGTCGTCCTGCGAGATGGTCGAGGCGTCCTCGGCGATGTCGTGGAAGCTGGGCAGCACCTCGCGG
Source organism: Salinibacter sp. (assembly GCA_042218975.1). Classification (GTDB taxonomy): domain Bacteria; phylum Bacteroidota; class Rhodothermia; order Rhodothermales; family Salinibacteraceae; genus Salinibacter. Next base: position 18,285 of record JBDGQP010000203.1, on the reverse strand, counting down.
TGCCGGAGGATCTCGTCGGCCTCCTCCCGCATCACGGTCCAGTTGTCCTCCAGCAGGGACGTCCACTCGAAGCGGGCGGGGTCGTGCACCGGCCTGTCCCCGACCGTCGAGAAGCGGCCGTACAGGCCGTCGAGGGCGTGCATCCCCATCTGGCCGATCCGTCGGAGGAGGGTGTCGTCCCGCTCCTGAAAGGGTTGTTCCCGAACCGTCGTCTCGTTAGACGAAGTGTGCTGCATGGCTCGTGTGTGAGAGCTGCAGTTGACAGGTTTCGGCTAACGGTATGGCAACGAACGGAAAAGCGGAAAATGTTTCGGCGAGCCCCGGGGGGGGACAGTCGGGAGGGCGGGCACGCACGCCCACCCTGGGCACGACGCGATCTCGGCGCTCTGTGTGTGCCCGTCGGGGCGCCGTGCCCGGTTGGGGACGGGCCGGCCCATCGCGGGCCAGAGAGGTCGAGGTGCCCCGTCTCGACCCCGGCGGGACCGGGAAGACGGAGGGGCCCTCACCAGGGGGCGTCACTGGGAGGGGTCCGCGGGAGGAGGATTGGAGGCCGCTTCGGTCGGGGGGGCCGGGGCGCCGTTCCCGGCGGAGACGTCGTCCTCGATCATCAAGTCGGTGCCGACGGCCTCGCTCACGATGGCCGCGTCCTCGGCGCTGCCCCCGAGGGCTTCGGTGACGTGCCGGCTCACCGAGTCGAAGGTCGAGTACAGGACCGGAACGACCACGAGCGTGAGGAACGTGGCAAACGTGAGCCCCGAGATGATGGCCGTGCCCATCGGGCCCCAGAACTGGGTGTTCTCGCTCCCGATCTGAAAGTTCGGTGCGAAGTCCGCGAGCAGGCCCACAAAGTCGACATTGATGCCGAACGTCAACGGAACGAGTCCGAGGATGGTCGTCAGCGCCGTCAGCAGCACAGGGCGCAGGCGCGTGGCGCCGCCCTCGACGATGGCGTCGAGCTTGTCACGGCCCCGGCCCCGCAGCTGCATAATGTAGTCGACCAGGACGATGTTGTTGTTCACCACGATGCCGGCCAGGGCGATGATGCCGATGAACGTGAAGAGGTTGAACGGCGTGCGGGTGAGGATGAGGCCCAGCAGGACCCCGATCATGCTCAGGCCCACGGCCACCATGATGATGAACGGGGCGCTGATCGAGTTGAACTCGACGATCAGGATGAGCAGAATGAGGGACGCGCCGATCAGCAGGGCCGTGGTAAGGAAGTTGAAGGACTGCTGCTGGTCTTCGTTGCCGCCGGTGTACTCCATCGTGTAGCCGGGCGGCAGGGCCTCCCGGTACTCGGCGAGTTCGTTCTGGACGCGGTTGAGGACCTCCGGGCCGTTGTAGCCGGGGGCCGCGTCGCCGGACACGGTCACCACCCGATTTTGATCGATGCGCGTGATGGAGCCGAAGCCGGTGCCCTCCTCGATGTCGGCCACCGACGTGAGCGGAACTTGCTGGCCGCGGGCGTTAATGACGGTCAGGCTCTCCAGGCTCTCGATGCTCTGACGGTCGGACTGCTGGAGACGCACGGTGATGTCGTACTCGTCCTCGCCGCTGCGGTAGGTATCGGCCTCGGTGCCCTGAATGGCCGAGCGCACGGTCCGGGCAATCTGGCTCGTGGAGAGCCCGTACCGCGCCGCCTGGTCGCGGTCGACGTCGACCTGCACCTCGGGACGGCCCGTGTTCAGGTTGTCGGTGATGTCGACCAGGCCGGGCAGCCGGCCGCTCTGTGCGGCGTCGGTGAGCCGGCGCTTGACCTCGTTCGAGATCTGGACGATCTGCTCGAACTGCGGCCCCGAAATCTCGATGTTCACCGGTGGGCCGGTGGGCGGCCCCTGCTCCTGCTGGGTGAACTCGATCTCGGCGCCGGGGATGCCCTGCAGTTGGGCGCGCAGCTTCTTCAGGGTGCGAGTCGAGGACTCGGGGCGCTTGGCGTAGTCGACCATGTTGAGCGAGACCCGCGAGCGCTCGGGCTGCTGGGCGCCGCCGCCGAACATGGCGTCGCCGCCGACGCCCACGTTGACGAGCAGGTTTTCGATGTTGGCCTCGGACTTGGGGTTCTGCTCCAGCAGGGACAGGATCCGGTCCTCGACGGTCTGGGCGATCCGGTTGGAGGCCTCAATGTTGGTGCCCAGCGGGGCCTCGGCGTTGATCTGCACCTGATTCGGGTCCGTGTTGGGAAAGAAGGCCTGTCCCGTGGGCGCGATCAGGTAGAGCCCGACGATGAGGACGAGGCCGCCGAGCGAGCCGTTCAGCAGGGCCGCGCGGGTGTCGGTGAGCAGGAGCCGGTCCCGCGTGTTGACGAGCGCCCCGACCAGCCCTACCCCCCCGACCAGCGCGGGCGCCGCCGCCAGCCGAACCATCGTGCCAAAGGCAATGCCGCCGGCCAGGTAGTTGAGGCCGAGCACCGCGAGCATGGCCGCCAGGAGGCCGGCCCCGACCTTCACGCTCGTCCAGCCGCCCAGGTAGATGCTCTCCAGGGTATGCACCACGACGCCGAGGGCGCCGAGGGACGCCAGCACCCCCCCCGGCACGAGCAGCAGCAGTCCGGCCGTCTGCCCGGCGCCCGCGGCGATGAGGCCGCCCCCGGCGGCGAGCACCGCGCCCGCGGCGAGCGCCGTGAGCGCCCCGGTGTTGCGCAGGAAGGCGTACGGGACCGAGTAGTCGCGCTCAAGCATCCGGCTCAGGTAGTCCCGATACCACGCCACGAGGCGGGGCAGGCCCGACTCCACGAAGCGGTCCCCGACCGGGGACATGACGTACACGTGGAGGAGGTAGAGCACCGGAACGGCCGTCGCCACGACGACGAGCGTCTTCCAGTTCGCGATGCCGAGCGTGACGCCGAGCAGGAGGATGAGCGCCACGCCGCCGTACCGGGCCACGGCCGGCCACTGCTGGGCCGCGCCCGCCTGCCCGTTCGACCGGCCCTTCACCTCCACGAAAAACCCCGTGACCACGGGATTGATGACCAGGGCCACGAAGAGGGAGCTGGTGAGGGTGATGATGAGCGTGAGCGGCAGATAGCTCATAAACTCCCCGATGATGCCCGGCCAGAAGAGCATCGGCGCGAAGGCGGAGACGGTCGTGGCGGTGGAGGCGACCACCGCCGGGCCCACCTCCGCCGTGCCGAGCCGCGCGGCCTCCCATCGCGAGTACCCCTCCTCCCGAAACCGGTAGATGTTCTCGATCACCACCACGGCGTTGTCGACCAGCATGCCCAGCGCGATGATGAGCGAGAAGAGGATGATGAAGTTCAACGTGTAGCCGAGGGCCTGAAAGACCAGGAAGCTCGTAAACATCGACAGCGGAATCGCGATGCCCACGAGGGTCGCGTTGCGGACCCCCAGGAAGAAGAGCAGGACCGTGATCACGAAGATGAGCCCGCTGATGATGTTGTTCTCCAGGTCGGTCACCAGGCTCTGTACGTTTTCGCTCTGGTCGCCGGTCACGAGCACCTCCGTGCCGCTGGGGAAGGAGAAGTCGTCGATCGTCGACTTGACCCGGTCGGACGTCTTCAGGATGTTGGCGCCGGGCCGCTTGGTTACGTTGAGCGAGATGACCTGGGCCGTCCGCCGCGCCGAGTCCGGCACGGACACCAGATCGCCGCTCGGAGTCTCTCGCTTCAGGATGCGGAGCCGAGAGTAGGAGGAGCGGTCCTTGAAGCCGAACACCACGTCGGCTACGTCCCGCACGTGGACGGTACGCCCGTTCGGGGCGGTCTTCACCACCAACTGCTCGATCTGCTCGGCGGGCTTGTCGAACTGCCCGTTCACCCGTACGAGGTAGTTCAGGCGGTCGACGTCGATGGAGCCCCCCGGGATGTTCGTGTTCTCCTGTTGGATGGTGGTGACCAGGTCGTTGAAGGACACATTGTGGGTCTTCAGCGCCGACAGGTCGACATTGACCTGCACCTCGCGCGTGAGGCCGCCAATCAGGTTCGCCTCCAACACGCTCGGGATGCCCTCCAGGTCGTCCTGCAGGTTCTCGGCCACCTCCTTGAGGCGGGCCAGCGAGTAGGACCCCGACAGGTTAACCGTCATGATCGGAAACTGGTCGGTGTTGATCTCGTCGACCATCGGCTCTTCGACCGCGTCGGGCAGGTCCGGCTGGGCCCGGTCCACCGCGCGGTTCACCTCCTGGTACGCCTTGTCGGTGTCGACGTCCGGCGTGAACTCGACGATGATGGTCGACACCCCCTCCGAGGAGGTCGAGCGCATCTCCTCGATGCCGTTGATTGAGCTAATCTCCTGCTCGATCACCTGCGAAACCGTCGACTCGACGTCGCTCGGGCTGGCTCCGGGATAGACCGTCGTCACGACGATCTGGGGGAACTCGATCGACGGCCGCGACTCCTTCGGAATTGTGAGGTAGCTGACCAGTCCGCCGATCGCTAGGATCAGGGTGAAGACGGCGACCGCGGTCCGATACTTGATCGAAAGATCGGTAATCTTCATCGTCGAGGACGTTGGGCGTTAGGGCGTTGGCGCGTTGGGCGTAGGCGCGTCGGCACCGAGCGGGGCGCGCCGTGGTCGGGGGCTCAAAGGAGCGTGGGGACCGACGGTCGACTCATTGAGTCGGAGGAGCAGGGAGGTCGGCCTCGGATCCTTCGTAGGGGGTGCCGGCCGCGGAAGAGCGGTCGTACCGGTCCGCGATCTCGAGCGGCGCGCCCGGCGACACGTTGTTCTGTCCCACGACAATCACCTCGTCGCCGGGCGCGAGGCCGGAGTCTACCACGACCGAGCCGCCGGTCTCGGGGCCGAGGGCCACGTCGCGGTTGCGGGCCACGGCGGTCGAATCCGACCGGTCGACGACGTAGACGTGCGTGCCAGCCTCGTCCCGCAGCACCGCCGTGCGGGGCAGCACGAGGGCACTATCGAGCACCGCGCGGGTCACGCGGACGCTCACGCCCATCTCGGGCTTCAGGGTGCGCTCCTCGTTCGAGACTGTGACCTCGACCGTGAAGGTGCGGCTTTCGGGGTCGATCGTGTTGCCGACGAAGGTCACGTCGGCGGTACGGACCCCGGCCCCGTAGCGGCGGGCGTCGATCTGCACGGGCGTCCCCACCTGGATGTCGTTGGCGTAGCGCGCCGGAATGCCGGCCGTCACCTTCACGCGGCGGGTGTTGACGAGCCGGGCCACCTTCGTTCCCGGGGCCACCTGCTCCCCGACCTCGATGAACCGCTCCTCGATTGTGCCGGCGAAGGGGGCGTCGAGGATGGTGTTCGAGAGGCGCGTCTGGGCCTGCTGCAGGGCGGCCCGCGCCTGGTTGCGTTTCGACCGCACCTGCTCGAACTCGAGGGGGCTGAGGATCGAGTCCCGGTAGAGCGGCCGCTGGCGCTCGAACCGGTCCTGCGCCAGTTCGAACTGGGCCCTGGCCTGCTCGACCGCGGCCTCCGCCTCCTCGGCGTCGATCTTGGCGACAGGCGCCCCCGGGTCGACGCGGGTCCCCAGGTCCAGCAGCATCGTCACCGGGCCGTTGGTCTGGGCCGACAGGGTGGCGTCGTCGAGGGCCTCGACCGTGCCGGTCACCTCGACGACGTCGGTAAACGAGGTCGGCTCCAGCGTGAGGGTCTCGACCCGTGTCTTCGGCTGGGGGCGGGCCGCCCCGGCGTCCTCGTCGGAGGCTTGTCCGCCGCCGCAGCCGCCGAGGACCAGCACGCCGACGAGAGCGGCGAGCCCCACCAGGGGAGCGAGACGGAAGGAGAGGGCGTTGGCGACGGGCGGCGAGAGACGTGGGCGGTGCATGGGCATAGGAGCGGGCATCTCTTCGGGGAGGTGGGCGGTGGGGGCGGGCATCACCGCCGGGTCATCAGGTAGGACTCGGAGGTCGGTGTGAGCGGCTGGCCGAGGGCCGTTTCGAGGTCGCTGCGGGCCACCACGTAGTCGTAGACGGCCTGGAGGTAGTTGAGACGACTCTGGTCGAGCTGGTCGGAGGCCTCCCGGAGGTCGATGGGGCTCGCCACGCCTTCGGCGACCCGTTTCGACATGTGTTCGTAGTTGAGCTCGGCCCGGCGGACATTGGCCTTCTGCGCCTGAATGCGCTGTCGGGCGTTTTCCAGGGCTCGAACCGCCCGCCGCACCTCCACGGCCACCGCCTGCCGCAGCTGCTCGAGCTGCGTCTGGGCGCGCTGGCGCCGAATCTCGGCCTGCTGGAGGCGCGAGGAGCTCTGAAAGCCGTTAAAGAGATTCCAGGTGAGCTGCAGGCCGACGCTCAGGGAGGGGTTCCAGAAGCTGTCGTTGAAAAAGCCGCGCTCCAGTTCGCGGAAGTAGAACGGATCGGTGGGATTCTGGGGATTGGTCGTCTGCACGCGCGACCGGTCGTCGGGGACGCGGCCGCTGTACCGGAAGTTGGCCACCGCCTCGACCCGGGGAAAGAACTCGGCGAGGGAGGCCTCCTTCTGAATCCCTCGAAGCTCCACGTTGAGGCGGGCGCGCTGGAGGTCGGGCCGGTTCTCGATGGCCTGGTCTACGGCCCGCGACATCGAAAGCGTTTCGAGAGAGATCCGCTGCAGGCCGTCGTCGGCCTGCTTCTTGAGGTTTCCCTCCAGCCGGATGGGGCGCTCCGGAGCGAGGCCGATGGTGCGCTTGAGGTCGTCCCGCGCGAGGTCGGCGGCGTTGCGGGCCTCGATCATCTGGGTGCGGGCGTTGGCCAGCTCCACCTCGGCCCCGAGGCGCCGGGCCTTCGGCGTCACGCCGCGCTCGACCTGGCGCGACACCTCCTGCAGGGCGGTCTGCGCCCGCTCGACGCGCTTCGCTCGGACCTGTGCCCGCTGCTGGGTGAGCAGCGCCTGGTAGAACGCCGTCACCACCTGGTTGGTCGTCACCTGCACCTGCCGGTCCCGCGCGTACCGGCTCACGTCCTTAAACTGCTGGGACCCCCGCACGGAGGTGAAGGCCTGCTTGCTGTAGAGGGTCTGCGTGAGCTGGAGCCCCCCGCTAAACTCGTTGTCGACGCCGAAGGGGTTGCCGCCGCCCCCGGCCAGAGAGATGCCCGCCGCCCGGATGCTATCTCGCTGGCGCCGGGAGAAGTCGGTAAACGAAATTGGGTTCGTGGTGGGGGCGGCGTCCAGGCGCCGGCGCTCGTTGAAGGCGAGCCACTCGGTCTGGCCGCCCCCGCCGAACAGGTTCGTGATGTCGCTCCCGGCGAAGGGATTGGCCGTCACCACGTTGCGGGTGTAGCTGCCCGTCAGGTCGAGGGAGGGGTACAGGTTGCCCCAGGCCTCCCGGACCTGCGCGTCGGCCTCCCGCACCTCAAGCTGCGCCAGCCGCAGGTCGTGGTTGTTCTCCAGGGCCATCCCGACCGCGGCACTGAGCGTCAGCTCCAGGGCGTCGGCGGTCGAGTCCGCGGGCGACGGGGCGGGCAATGAGGCCGGGGCCGGAGAGGGCGACTGGGCCGCAGCGGGACGGCCCGCTCCCAGCCAAAGTCCGGCCAGTAGCAGAAGAACCGCAGACGGTACCGATGATCTAGTCATGGGAAAGTCCGTCGGATGGGAAAGCGTCTACGTGTGGTCGGCCGGGCGGCCCCTCGGGTCTCCCCCCTGCAGGCCATCGAAGAGAA
>JBDGQP010000203.1:0-10717 GCA_042218975.1 Salinibacter sp. | reverse complement strand
CAGCAGCCCGTCGTCCGACGGGCCGGAGCCCCCCTGGTCGTCGCCGCGCTCGGCGAGGCAGCGGTGCACGACCATGTCGTTCACGACCTCCAAGAGCATGTGGGCGACGGGCCGGGGGGGGAGCGCGGCAATCTGGCCGGCGTCTACCGCCGACTCAACGACCGGCACCAGCGCCCCGACCGTGCGACGCTGCTGGTCCTGGAAGTAGGCCGCCTTCTCGGGGTCGTCGCTGAAGCAGAGCCGGTGGGCCTCCTTAATCAGAATGAGAAAGAGGTCCTCCCGCTCCTCGTAGTAGGTGAACGACTGGACCACCAGGTCGTGGAAGGCGCCGCGGAGTGACTGCCCGGAAGGAGCGCCCTCCCCGAACGTCGACCGTATCATGGCCCGAAGATCGTCGTAGACCTCGTCGAAGATGGCGAAGAGCAGGCCCTCCTTTCCGGCTTCGAAGTAATTATAAAGGGTGCCCTTCCCGAACTCGGCCCGACGGGCCACCTCGTCGAGGGTGGCACGGGCGTACCCGCGCTCCGCAAACACAGACTGGGCGGCCTCGAGCATCGCCCGACGGCGCTGGCGGCGCTCCCGCTCGCGGCGGGACAAAGAGTCGGAGGAGGAAGGCATAGGGGCAGAGGCGGCCGGGTGGACGCAGAGTCAGGATGTGACTATCGAGTCATCGAGTGACCGAAACGTCACGTCCTGACGAAAAGTTCACCGCCCCCACGAAGACCAGGAGAAACCGAGACGAAGGTCGCATGGAGGGCGCTCGACGGAGGCGTCTGCCGTCGCGGAGATGCCCTGAGCAGTGTGGGGCAAAAAAGAGGGGGGTACAGGAGCCCGGAACTGAACGCCCGGCGCACGGAACAGGGACCCGTCGCGCCATCGCGGCGACCCGTTCCGCTCCGGATGAGGACGGGCACGTGCCCGATCCCGACGAGAAGGGACCCAGGCGCGACAACTACAGAGGTGCGCGCTCGGCCGGACGTCCGCTCGGGCGGACGTCTCCGTGGGACGGGCGCGACCCCGGACGAGCTCTGGGGCGGCCCAGAAAGACGATGTCGACCTCCCCGAATCTTGTAGCAGGGGCCTTCGTCGGTCGGCCGCCGGCTTCTGATGGGGGCGGATGCAAAGAACTGTGAAGGGAGGGAGGCAAATGCGTCCACACGTCCGTGCCTCCAGGCCTCCACCCCTGAACGGTGCGCGCGGAGCCCGCATCACACCGGACGGAGGGGGGCGCCCTGCACGGTGTCCTCAGGCGCCCTGCCCAGGGGGGCGAGACGACCCGCCACCCGCCTCCTGCAATTCCCCAGCCCAGAGCCCGGACTACACGTAGTCCTTAAACTGATGGGCGTGGAGGTACTCGACGACCTGCTTCACCTGCTGGGCGCTGTCGCGGCTGCAGACGAGCACCGCGTCGTCGGTATCGACCACCACCATGTCGTGGATGCCGACCAACACCACGAGGCGGTCGTCGGTCTGGACGTAGCACCGGCTCGAGTCCTGCATGATCACGTCCCCCTCGATGACGTTGCCGTGCTCGTCCTTCTCGCTGAGGTCGTAGACGGCGCGCCAGTCGCCGACGTCGTTCCACTGAAACGAACCGGGGACGACGTAGACGGAGTCGGCCTGCTCCATCACGCCGTAGTCGATCGAGATGCGCGGGCTGTCCTTAAAGGCCTGGGTGAGGGTCTCCTCGTCGGGGGCCCCCTCGGCCTCACGGACCGGGGCGAATGCCTTGTGGGCGTCGGGCAGGTGCGTCTCGACCTGGTTGAGGATGGTGTCGGCCCGCCAGATGAACATGCCGCTGTTCCACAGAAAGTCGCCGCTGTCGATGAAGCGCTCGGCGGTCGACGGGTCGGGTTTCTCGGCGAAGGTGCGCACCGGGTGGGCCTGGAGTTCTGCGTCGTCGGTCGTGCTGCCGTCGTACTGGATGTACCCGTACCCGGTGGCGGGATAGGTCGGCTCGATGCCGAGGGTCACGAGGGCACCGGGCTCCTGGGCGGCCTCGATGGCCACGTCGAGGGTCCGGTGGAACTGCTGGACGTCGCCGATCACGTGGTCGGCGGGCAACACCACCATCGTGGCGTCGGGGTCGCGGTCGGCGAGCGTCGCGGCCGCGTAGGTGATGCAGGGGGCCGTGTTGCGGCTGATGGGCTCGGCCAGGATGTTCTCCTCGGGGACGGCCGGCAGCTGCTTCTTCGTCTGCTCGACGTAGCGGTCGTGGGTGACCACGAGGCAGCGCTCCGGCGGGATGAGGCCCTGTAGGCGGGCGACGGTGTTCTGGATGAGGGTACCGTCCCCGAAGACGTCGAGGAACTGCTTGGGCCGTTCCTTCCGACTGGCGGGCCAGAAGCGGCTGCCGATGCCTCCGGCCATGATCACGGCGTAGTCCATACGGAATCGGGCGGGATCGTGAGTGGGAAAGGGGCAGTCACGTCCAACATAGGTGCTGGCACGAGAAGTTGCATATGCCGCCGGCATCCGACCACGGCAATCGCATCTTGCACGAGACGCCGATTCAACGCCCCTTTCGGGCAGTCAGCCCCCTCTCCCACACTCCCATACCCACGCACAGTTACGGCAGAATCGGAAGAAAAGGGCAGCCGAGCCTCCATCGCTCGGATCACATTTTTGACATGCGATCGCCCTGCGGCATCCGACCGGCTGCGAGAGAATCAGGGGGCAGACGGGTCGCTCCGCAGCAGCACGTCGGCCGCGACGGGACAGTGGTCGGAGGGAAAGGAGCCGTTCCACCGGTCGGTGAGGGTGCCGTGGCGCCGCACGTCCACGGGCCCGCGGACAAAAATGTAGTCGATCCGGGCCCCCGGTTGGACCCCGGCGCCGAATCCGTTGAAGGTGGCGACCGGGCCGTGGTGGGGCTGCGCGCTTTCGTAGAGAGCATCGCGCAGGGCGGAGCCGTCCGGTCCGACGAGGTGACGGTACGGCGGCGCGCCAGGGGGAGAATTGAGGTCGCCGAGCACCACCGCCGCGGCCGGGCCGGCGAGGGCGTCGATCTGCCGGCCGAGCAACTGGGCGCTCTCGCGGCGGGCCCGGGCACTGTCGTGGTCGAAATGCGTGTTGAGGACGACCAGCGACCGATCGGTCCGGTCGTCGGCGACGGCCGCCCACGTCGAGACTCGCGGGTAGGCGGCGCCCCAGCTTCGGCTTTCCGGCACCCCGGGGCTCGTGGAGAGCCAGAACGTGTCGTGTCGCTCGAGGGTGAGCCGGTCGGGACGGTAGAACAGCGCGCAGTGCTCGTTTTGGTCGGAGCCGCGACCGCGGCCCAGCCACGTGAACGCCTCCAGGTGCGCGTCGAGGTCGTCGAGCATGGACGGGAGGGCCTCCTGCACGCCCACGATGTCGGGCCCGTGGAAGCGGATCATGCTGGCCACGGCCCCGCGCCGGACGGGCCACGGCGGGTCCTCGGCGTCGGCGACGGACGCCCGCAGATTGTACGTCATGAGGCGGAGGGACGACATGGGGGGCAGGACACGGACACGACGGCGGGGCGAGGGCCTTCTACCACCGGTCGGGTGGTGACCACAGGCCGAGTGGTACGATGGTGACGTGGTACAGGGCGTACCCGAGTTCCCACAGCGGAAAGGCGGCGAGCACGTCGGTTTCGCCGAGCGCCGCGGCGGCGGGCCCCAGCGCGGCGTGCCGGGCCAGCAGGCCGGTGGCGAGCAGCCCGACCCCTGTCGTGCCGAGGACGAGCGGCGCGAGCCAGAGCAATACGAGGCCTGTAGGGAGGAGCGTAAGGTGGAGCCCCACGACCCACGGATAGTGGCGGCCGGCCGAGACGTGACGCCGCCGCTGGCGGCCCCACTCGCGCCAGGACGCGGGTGCCCTGGCGGGCACGACGGTCCGCGGGTCGTGGAGGGCCCGCACGGTTGCGCGGCCCCGACGGGCCACGGCCTGAACGAAGAGGTCGTCGTCGCCACTCATCGGGGCGTCGTCCTGAGCGGTCCCAAACCCGCCCACTGCGTCGAACACCGAGCGCGGGTAGCTGAGATTGCGGCCGACGGCCATGTAGGGCCGACCGAGCCCGATGGCGGCCGTCGTGTAGAGCGCCTCGACCAGCGCCTCGTAGCGTGCAAACGTCCCGAGGATGCCTGCACCGCGCAGGGGACTGTAGCCCGCGAGGACGAGAGCCTCGTCCGCGTCGGCGTGGGTGGCGGCGAGAACCGACAGCCACTCGGGGGGCGGCCGGCAGTCGGCGTCCGTGAGGGCCAGGAGGTCGTGCCGGGCCGCGGCGATGCCCCGCGTGAGGGCCCGCTTCTTCCGGGGCGGCTCCGGGTCGCTAATGCGGACGACGCGCGCCGCGGATCGGCCCCGGGCCCAGGCCTCGGCGATCGCGGCGGTGTCGTCGGTCGAGGCGTCGTCGACGATCACGACCTCGGCCTCCGGGTGGGTCTGGCGGCCGAGGGCGTCGAGGAGGGCCGGCAGGGCGGCCGACTCGTTGCGGGCCGCCACGACGACCGAGATCGGCGGCCGCTCGTCCGACGATGCGGGCGGTGCAGGCCGCCGTCCGCGACGCCATCCCCACCTGAGCAGGCCGGCGTACAAAAGGAGCACGGCGAGAGCCCCGCCGAACAGAAGCAGCATCATCGGGAAGCAGGCTCGGTAGAAGAACGGGCGGGCCGCCAACCGAAGCGGCCCACACGGGAACAAAATCCGCGTGGATTTCGACGCCCCCAAAGAAGAATAGTAGAGGCCCAACGAAATCTCCACTACGTTGTAAAATCCACGCATTCCTTTCTCGCCGTGCGATCGTCGACGCCCGAACGACGACTCCGTCACGCCTATGTCTACCCCCACGTCGGTTTGGCCGGATCTGGGTCGGTTCTGGACGATCGCCAACGTGCTCAGTCTGTCGCGGCTCGTGCTGGTGGTGCCCATCGCGGTGTTGCTCTGGTACGACGGCTCCCTCGGCTGGCTGCTCGGGCTGACGGTCGCGGTCATCATGACCGACTGGTTCGACGGCCGGGTCGCGCGCTGGACCCGCACGGTGTCGGAGTGGGGAAAGGTGATCGACCCGGTGGCCGACAAGTTTGCGGCCATCCTCACCGTGTCGGTGCTTGCGTTTCGGCCGGCGGTGGCCGGAGCGCCGGACCTGCCGCTCTGGTTCTTCGGCGTCATCGTAGGACGAGACCTCCTCATCCTGGCGGGCGGGGCGTGGATCGCGCGACGGTCCGGCACGGTGCTCATGAGCGCCTGGGCGGGCAAGGCCGCCAGCCTGTGGCTCGCCTTTACCGTGCTGGGCGTCATCCTCAAGGCGGACCCGCCCGTGTTCAACGTGTGTCTCTGGATGGCCACGGGGCTCTTCGTGTTCTCCTTCGGCGTGTACGTCGTCCGCTACCTGAACGCCATTCGCCGATCGCCCCCACCCCGCGACCCTGCGGACACGGCCGGCCGGCCCGACGCGCCGGCCGAAGACCGGACGCCCGACTCGTCGGCCCCGGCGGGCTCCTCCGCGATGACGGTTGCGGGCACGCCCGCCCCGATCGCGCCCTGACGCCGGCCGCCCGCTCACTGCCTTCTCTTTTTCGCACCTCCCATCATGGGCATTCTCGACCGCTTTACCAACCAGAACAACGAGGACGAACAGGAAAAGCTGGAGGAGGGGCTGGAAAAGACCCGCACCAGCTTCTTCGGCAAGATCGACCGCATGGTCCGCGGCAAAGACACCGTGGACGCGGCGCTCCTGGACGAGCTGGAAGAGGTCCTTGTCACCAGCGACGTCGGGGTTGACACGACGCTCGACATCATCGACCACGTCGAGGCGCGGGTCGCCGAGGACCAGTACGTCTCCACCCAGGAGCTGAACGCCCTCATCAAAGACGAGATTGCCCAGCTGATGCTGGAGGGCGGCGAGGAGCGGCCGGCCGACTTCGACGCGCCCCTTCCGAATACGCCCCACGTCATCATGGTGGTGGGCGTCAACGGGGTCGGCAAGACCACCACCATCGGCAAGATGGCGTACCGCTACCGGCAGGCCGGCAAGAGCGTTCTGCTGGGCGCGGCGGACACCTTCCGGGCGGCGGCCATTGAGCAGCTTGAGATCTGGGCCGAGCGGGCGGGGGTGCCGCTCATCAAGCAAGAGCACGGCTCCGACCCCGCGGCGGTGGCCTACGACACGATCGAGGCAGCCCAGGCCCGCGACACCGACGTCGTCCTCATCGACACTGCCGGGCGCCTCCACACGAAGGGTGGGCTCATGGACGAGCTCGCCAAGATGAAGCGCGTCATGCAGAAGCGCACGGAGAGCGCCCCGCACGAGGTGCTGCTGGTGCTCGACGCCTCGACCGGCCAGAACGCCCTGCGCCAGGCCGAGGAGTTCATCGAGAGCGTCGACGTGACGGGCCTGGCCCTCACGAAGCTCGACGGCACGGCGAAGGGCGGCGTCGTGATCGGCGTGTCCCACCAGTTCCAGGTGCCGGTCAAGTACATCGGGGTGGGGGAGGAGGTCGACGACCTGCAGGTGTTCGACCGCAAGGGCTTCGTCGAAGGCCTCTTCAAGGGCGTGGACGCGTGATCGCGTTGAGCGTTCGTGCGTTGAGCGTTTGTGCGCTGAGGGGTTCTGCGTTGGGCGGGAAGGAGGGGCAGGTCCGTGGTCTCGATTCGAAATTCGACACTCGCAATTCGCCAATGAGAGTTCTGTTTATGGGCACGCCGGAGTTTGCGGTGCCCTCCCTTACGAAGCTCGTCGAGGCCGGGTACTCGCCTGTGGCCGTCGCCACCGGGCCCGACCGGCCGCGGGGGCGCGGGCAGGAGGTCTCCCCTACGCCGGTCAAAGCCGCCGCCCAGGAGGCCGGCATCGACCGCATCCTGCAGCCCGAGGACGTCACCGACGACCGCTTCGCCGAGGCCGTCGCCGACCTCGAGCCGGACGTGATCGCGGTGGTCGCGTACAAGATTTTGCCGCCGAAGGTCTTTACGGCGGCGTCGGAGGGGGCCTTCAACCTCCACGGGTCCCTCCTCCCGAAGTACCGGGGCGCCGCGCCCATCAACCACGCCATCATGAACGGGGAGACGGAGACGGGGGTCACGACCTTCTTCCTGGAGCCGTCGGTGGACACCGGCGACATCATTTTGCAGCGATCCATGCCCATCGGGCCCGACGAGACCGCCGGGTCGGTGCACGACCGGATGAAGGAGCTCGGCGGAGAAGCGGTCGTCGAGACGGTCCGCCAGATCGAGGCGGGCACCGTCGACCCCCGGCCGCAGGACGACACGGCGGCCACCCCCGCCCCCAAGATTCACGACGAGGACGGCCGGGTGCCGTGGGACGCGTCGGGGGAGGACGTGCACAACCACATCCGGGGGCTCTCGCCGTACCCGGGGGCGTGGACGATGCACGACGACACGCGGCTCAAGCTCTACCGCAGCCGCCGGGCCGACGGGAGCGGCGCGCCCGGCGCGGTGCTCGAGGCCGACGATCGCCTGCTCGTGGCCTGCGGGGAGGGGGCGGTGGAGATCGTAACGATTCAGCAGCCCAGCAGGCAGCGCCTGGGGGCCGCCGACTTTCTGAACGGATATCCGCTCGCGCCGGGCGATCGGCTCGGCTCCGCCCCGTCAGCCGAGAGCTGAGC
The DNA here is from genome assembly GCA_042218975.1 of Salinibacter sp. Taxonomy (GTDB): domain Bacteria; phylum Bacteroidota; class Rhodothermia; order Rhodothermales; family Salinibacteraceae; genus Salinibacter. Next base: position 3,131 of record JBDGQP010000203.1, on the reverse strand, counting down.
ACCCCGATCCGGGACGCCGGTCCCGGCCCCACCTCGCCTCCCGACGGCCCGATTCGACGCCATGTCGTCCGACGCCCCGTCCGCCACGACGCCCCGTCCGCCGTTTCTCGCCGAGGAGACGTTCGTCGACGCCCCCGAAGACGTCGGTGCGCACGCCCCGGTGGGCCGGGACGTCCTGCGGCGGCGGGCCCAAGAGGTGCTGACCGACCGGATGGGCCCGGCCGGGGCCCCGACCGCCACGGCGTACGCCTGCGGCACGGTCGGGGTGCAGGCCGATCAGATCCACTACTCCGACGGGTTCGGGCTTTTTCTGCCGCTCCGACAGGGGGTGGCGGTGGCGGCCCGTCCGGCCGAGGCCCCGAAGATCACGTTCGCTGGGACCGATGACGTGTGGACCGACGAGCGGACGTCGCCGCCGCCCTGGACCCTCGCGGCGCGCCGCGTCCTGCAGGCGTTGCTGGCCGGACGACCCGTGGAGGTCGCGGTGGTGAGCACCGTGCCGGGCGCCTGCCAGGACGGCTACCTCGCGGCCCTTGCCGTCGCCCTCACGCGGGTGGTGCGGACCCTCGACGTGCCGACGGCCGTCGACCTCGACCGCGTGGAGAGCCTGCGGGACGAGCTGGTGCCGCTCCTGGCAACCGAGATCGGGACGGCCTTCGGGCAGCCCTACGGCGCCGGGTCCGTGGTCGCCACCTTTGCGGGGGCGGCCCCGGCCTTTACGCTCGTCGACACGACCACCCGCGAGCACCTACCGGTCGAGACGGAGGCCCGCCGGGCGCTCCGGTGGGCGGTGCTGGATCCGGTGGCGCCGGCCCGGCGGGCCGCGGCCTTCCACCGCCGGCGGCAGGCGCAGGCCGACGAGGCGCTTCGGATCCTGCGGGCGAACGGCTTCGACGACCTGGAGGCCTTCCGCGACCTAGAGCACCGCGCCCTGGAGACCGCCGTCACCGTCCTGCCCTCGGCGCTCCGGCCGGTGGTCCGGCACCTCGTGACCGAAAATCGACGGGTGCAGAAGCACGTCGCCGCCATGCGGCAGGGCGACTGGCAGATGATCGGGGCCCTACTGCTCATGTCCCACGCCTCCCAGCGCGACCGCTGGCAGGGCACGCCCGAGGCCGCCGATGCCCTCGTGGCCGAGGCCGAGTCGCGGTCGCACGACGGCCTGTACGGCGCCTGCATGACCGGCCGTGCCGGCGCGGTGCTCGTGGCGGGGCGGCCCCAGACCTTCGGGCACGAACTCCGTCGCCTCGTCGACGCGGCGAGGGCCCGCCGCGGAGCCGCGCCCCGGATTCTTGTTCCCTGAGCGCCCCGGTCCCTGCGGACGGGCAGGGGGCACAGAACGGCGCCCGCTCGTCTCGGGCCGCCACGGCACGACGAAGACGATCGCTCCGGGGCCAACTACGGCCGCCCTCATCCGTAGGGGGATCTCGAGCCCGGTTGCAAGACAACCTTCGTCCGTCGGCCTTCTTAGAGACTGTTTTGATTTTTCGGTCGGTCACAGACCGCCTCGCCCCCTTCCGTCCGTCTGAGGAGGGCGCGAGAGGGGAGGCCGAGCGGAACGCTTGGGATCAACCGATCTGCCATCGTCACGTGACGCTCTGCCCTCAACGTGTGACATCAAAACAGTCTCTTAGGGGGGCTGGGGGTGTGAGGACGTGGGGAGGGATAACGGCAAAACACGTCCACCCATTCTTCCAGACCGTCATCCCCGAACGAGTCCCGCGGCGTTCGTACCATCGGTTCACCACGATCCCACCGGCACTCGATCTCTATCGAGCGCACGCCTCGTGGAGGAGGAGACGTACCGACGGAAGAACGGCTGGACGCACTTGCCGTCCAGGCCGCCATACATCCAGCCGTCCCGCCCCGACCCCGGCAAGCGGATTCGGTCCCACCGGGCGTTCCACCCGTCCCATCCACCTACCTGCGCGCACCGCCTATGCCCGACCGCGACCTCTCGGACGTCAAGGACCGCATCGCCACGGAGAGCGCCTTCGTCGACGACCTGATGGAGGAGATCGGGCGGGTCGTCGTCGGGCAGCGCTACATGGTCGAGCGGCTGCTGATCGGGCTTCTGGCCGACGGGCACGTGCTGCTGGAGGGGGTGCCCGGCCTGGCCAAGACGCTCACGGTCCGCACCCTCTCCGACGCCATCGGGACCGACTTTCAACGAATTCAGTTCACCCCCGATCTGCTGCCCGCCGATCTGCTGGGGACGCTCGTCTACAACCAGGAGAACGGTGCCTTCTCGATCAAGAAGGGACCGATCTTCACCAACATCGTCCTCGCCGACGAGATCAACCGCTCCCCGGCCAAGGTCCAGAGCGCGCTCCTGGAGAGCATGCAGGAGCGGCAGGTCACGATCGGGGAGCGCACCTTTCCGCTCGACGATCCGTTCCTCGTCCTTGCTACCCAGAACCCGATCGAGCAGGAGGGCACCTACCCGCTCCCGGAGGCACAGGTCGACCGCTTCATGCTCAAGATCGGGGTCGACTATCCAACCCGAGACGAGGAACTGGAGATTATGCGGCGCATGGCGCGGACCGGGGAGCAGCCCGGCGTCCGGTCCGTCGCGACCCCCGAGCAAATCCTGCGGGCCCGCGACGTGCTCGACGAGCTCTACGTCGACGAGCGGATTGAGCGGTACATTGTCGACCTGGTGCTAACCTCCCGGACCCCGGCCGACCACGGCCTCGACGAGCTGGCACCGCTCGTCGAGTACGGGGCCTCCCCCCGAGCGAGCATCAACCTCAACCTCGCCGCCCGGGCCCATGCCTTCCTTCGGCATCGCGCCTACGTGACGCCCGAGGACGTGCGAGCCGTGGCGCTGGACGTGATGCGGCACCGGATCGTCGTCACCTACGAGGCGGAGGCCGAGCAGGTGGCGGCCGTCGACATTGTGGACCGCATCCTCGACACCGTGGAGGTACCGTAGAACCGGCCCGTCGGCGCCCGAACGACGCCCCTCGCCCTGCCCGGACGGTCTATGCGACGCCCCCAGACCTTTCAGAAAGACTCGATCACGGTCGCGTTCATGGCGCGCCAACTGCGGGAAACTGTAGGGGTGGAGGTGGCCTCCGTAAACGACGTGGCGGCCGATGAGCGCGAGGTGACGGAGAGCAACCTCCACC
>JBDGQP010000202.1:0-13763 GCA_042218975.1 Salinibacter sp. | reverse complement strand
GGGGTTCGGTCCTGGTGAGGAGAATCGCCCTCACCAACAGGGTAATGCCCCGAACTATCCCTCGAATCAGAAAAACCGAGCATTTTTCTGGTGCAGATTGTGAAGAATCGTGGGACGAATTGTGGTAATTAGGGGTGTCGGATTGTTCGGGGGGTGGGTAGACTAGACGCTATGACGTTCGTCCGCTCTCTTTCCCTTACATTTCCCTAATACGGGCAATCTTCCGAACCAGCCTTCCCGCGTCATGCCCCTGCCCCTTGATCGCCCTGAGATGGGCTCCAATCAAAACGGGAACGGGCTCTCCCAGTCGTGCCCCCCCCTAGAGAGAGCCGTGTCCCCGGGTCCGATCCCGCCGTTCGTTCGGGAATTGCTCTTCGTGTTGTGCCTGGGTCTTCTGAGTGGAGCCTGCCCGAACGGAACTCGAGCGCAGGATTCGACGACAGTGGAGAAGGGCCGAGTCCTCCACAACGCGTCGAGCCAACTGTACTACTACCACATCGGCGGGGACAGCACGGTCTTCATTCGTCGTGAACGCCCGGCGGCCAAGCGTCCCGGGGTGGCAATTCCCGCGACCACCCTGGAATCGATCTACCAGCGCGCCGACGAGCAACTCCTCTCGTCCGGCGGGAACGGAGAGTACCTCGGCGTCGGGTTCGAGAACCGGGCCCTCGTCCTGCGCGTCTCCCAGCGGTTTGACCTCTACGTGCTCGCCACCCTGATCGTCGTCGTGCTGGTGGGCGGCGCCCTCCTGCTGTGGCTCTGGTGGCGGCTCACGGCGGAGCGGCGGCGGCGCGAGGCGCTGGTCCGGTCGCGGCGCTACCTGACCAAGGGACGGGAGAAGGAGCGAAAGCGCCTCGCCCAGGAAATCCACGACGGCCCCGTGCAGGACCTGCACGGCCTCCACATGCGGCTGAAGGCCCTCTCGGACCCCCCCAGCGCGGACCAGGTCGACGAAATGGGGGACGAGTTGATGCGCGTGACGGGCGAGCTCCGGGCCCTGAGCGCCGACCTACACCCGCCGGCCCTCCAGCGCTTCGGGCTCGGGGCGGCCCTGCGCTCCCACGCCGACCGACTCCGCGACCGGCACGCCGCCCTTCAGATCGACATGGATCTTGCGGATGACTGCGGGCCGATCCCCGACGAGCACGCCCTCGCCTTCTTCCGCGTGGCCCAGGAGGCGCTCAACAACGCCGCCCAGCACGGACACGCAAGCCGGGTCCAGGTGCGGCTGAACCGGGTCGACGACGCCGTGACCCTGATCATCCGGGACGACGGCGACGGCTTCGTTCCTCCATCGGACTGGCACGATCTCGCCGAAGAGGATCACTACGGCCTGCTCGACATGCGAGAACGGGCCGAGGACTTCGGGGCCGACCTCGACATCGACTCCGCTCCGGGGACCGGCACGCAGGTGCGGCTGCATTGCTCGATGAAGCCCGCCCGCCCGGCCCCCGACTCGGGCGCCCCCGTCTCGGCGTGATTCCCACCCCTTTCTCCACACATCTCGCCTCCGGCTATGCCCGCTGTTCGCGTCGTCATTGCAGACGACCACCCCGTCGTGCGCTCCGGCATCCGGGACATGCTCGACGCGGCCGACGACCTCTCCGTGGTGGGGGAGGCCGCAAACGGCAAGGACGCTCTGGAGGTGGTCGCCGACGAGCAGCCCGACGTGCTTCTGCTCGACATGGAGATGCCGGAGCTCTCCGGCCTCGAGGTTGCCCAGCACCTGCAGGAGGCCTCGAGCCCGGTCCGGCTCCTGGCCCTCTCCTCCTACGACGATCAGGAGTACGTGCGGGGGCTGCTGGAGAACGGCGCCTCCGGCTACCTGACGAAGGAGAATGCCCCCGAGCTCATCGTCGAGGCCGTGCGGGCCGTGGCCCGAGGGGAGGTGCGCTGGTTCGTGCAGCCGGCCCCCTCTCCGGACGAGGCCCCGGACCTGACTGCCCGCGAGGAGGAGGTGCTGCGGCTCATCGCCCGGGGGTACTCGAACGACCGTGTCGCCGAGGAACTGCACCTCGCCGAGAGCACCGTCCGCAAGCACGCGACCAACGTCTACCGCAAGCTCGAGGTCGACTGCGCCCGGGAGGCCATCGCCTGGGCGTGGCAGAACGGCGTGATGTCGGCGTCGTCGACGGGGGCCTCGTCGGAGGGGACGTAGGGCCGCCGGTGGGCCGGGCTAATTCTCTCGCTTGTTGCGCATCGGAGGGATTTCGTACCGGTACCGGACCCCCGTACCCCGGTCGGTGTGGTCGGCGCGTGTCCGTCGGGTCGCCGGAAAGTCGCCCGTCTCCCGCCGCCACCGGTGCAGGCGGCGCGTGAGGCTGTCGATGACGGCGTCGTGCTCGGGGGTCCCCGCGACGTTGTTCGTCTCCCACGGGTCCTCGCCGAGGTGATACACCTCCACGGCGGGACGCGGGGTCCGGAAGAGAGGGGCCTGCGCCTCCGTCAGCGTGCCGGCCCGCTTCTTTTTGAGAAGACTCATCCAGGCGGGGCTGTCGCCGATGTCCGCCGCGATTGGGAAGGCCCGGTCGGGATAGCCGTTGGTGATCAGCTTGTACGTCTCGGTGCGCAGGCTGCGCATGTGGGCGTCGGTGTCGTGCCAGTTGCGCTCGCTGAACACGGCCTTTCGCCCCGGCACCGAGCGGTCGTCCAGCGTCGCCGCAATGCTGTGGCCCTGCATATCGGCGGGGGGGGTCAGGCCCACTACGTCTAGGAGGGTCGGGGCCAGGTCGATCACGCTGGTGAGCCCGTCGTAGGACCCGGGGTCTACTCGTCCCGGCCAGTTGACCACGAGCGGGGTGCGGATGCCGGCGTCGTAGAGGCTGCCCTTCGCCCGCGGAAAGGGCGCCCCGTTGTCACTCAGAAACACGACCAGGGTGCTCGTTCGGAGCCCCCGTTGCTGGAGCATCTCGAGGAAGGCCCCGATGTTCTGGTCCATCCGTGTGATCTCGTCGTAGTAGCGGGCCAGGTCCCGCCGCGTCTGGGGAGTGTCGGCGAGGTGCGGCGGCACCTGCACCCGCGCCGGGTCGTGCGGCCGGGCGATGCTGCTGTCGGCGTAGGGCCGGTGCGGATCGTGGAAGCCGACCCACATGAAGAACGGCCGCTCCTCGCGCTGCGCCCGGTCGAGGAACGCGGCGAACGCCCCGAAGTCGTGGCCCTCGGCCGGGTCGTACCAGTCAAACTGTTCGTTGCCGGGGCGTCCGAGGTGCCGCTTGCCCATGATGCCGGTCAGATATCCCGCCTCCCGCCGCAGGTAGGTCGGCAGGATCGTCTCGTGTTCGGGCAGGGGCATGTGCAGGTCCTCCGCCCCGGTGGCGTGGGGGTACTTGCCGGTAAGCATGCTGATACGGGAGGGGCTGCACTGCGGGGTGGTCAGGAAGGCCCGCTCGAAGGTTAGCCCCGTTTCGGCGAGCCGGTCCACATTCGGGGTACGGATCACCTCGTTGCCGTACGCACCGAAGTCCCGCCCGCCCGCGTCATCGGCGACAAGGACGAGAATATTGGGGCGTGCGGCCGTGTCGGGCTCCGAGCCCGACTGCGCCGCCCCGTCGGTCGGGGCGAGAAGGACCGCCCCGAGGATGCACGAAAGGACAAGACGGGCGAGGGGACACACGAAGCGTCTCATGGTGGATCCGGGCTGTATCGGAGTGCGGACTGGAGGGCCGATGCGTTCGGGCGGCGTCTCTCGCCCGAAGGATACCAAATCCCCGTCGGACTCGAAACGCCCCCCCGCATGGATTCGGGCGATCGTGGGCTCGGGGGCTGGAATGAGAAGCGGGGACTCGCCTGTCCCCCCCCTGATTGTGGCCGGAAAGAGGGGCGAAGGGGCACGTGGGAGCACGAGGGGCCTGCTCTCCCCCTGCTGGGTGCCGGCCTGAACGCATCGGGCGCAAAATGCGATTGCCGTGCCGCTTGGATTCGTCGAGGACGGTCCGCCCGGGCGAGCCGGCGCGAACGACCGCTCGTCGCTTCGCGTTTACATTCTCCCGGTTTCACAGTCACTGCAGCCCCGGTCCCATGCTCGCGGCTCTTATCGGCCTTCTGCTCCTGCCCGTCGCTCCGCCGGACACGAGCTGGGAGTACGAGGTCCTCCGGCGCCGCATGGTGCGGGAGCAGATCGAGGCCCGCGGCGTGACGGACCCGGCTGTGCTCGACGCGATGCGCTCGGTACCGCGCCACCGCTTTGTGCCCGACCATCCCCCGCGGTTGGCGTACACGGACCGCCCGCTCCCCATCGGCCACGAACAGACGATCTCCCAGCCATACATCGTGGCGCGGATGACGGAGCTCGTGCGGCCGGCCCCGTCGGACCGTGCCCTGGAGATTGGTACCGGCTCCGGGTACCAGGCCGCCGTGCTGTCCGAGGTCGTCGACTCGGTTTACACCGTCGAGATCCTCCCGGAACTGGCCGCCACGGCCCGCACACGGCTCCGGCGGCTCGGGTACGACAACGTCGTGGTGCGCAATGCCGACGGGTTCAAGGGCTGGCCCGCCCACGCGCCGTTCGACGTGATCGTGGTGACGGCGGCGCCCGAGCGCATTCCCCCGCCCCTGAAGCGACAACTCGCGGACGGCGGGCGCATGATCATCCCGGTGGGCCCGACCGACGGCACGCAGCAGCTCACGCTCGTCACGAAGACCGACGGCACGATCTCGACTCGGGAACTGAGCCCCGTCCGGTTCGTCCCGTTCCTCCGGAACGAGAACTGACCACTCGTCCGCCCGCCCGGCTCTTCTTTCGTTTCCGCCGCCGTCCCCTATGGCGCACGCGTTCGACCCGCCCGCCCTCAACGACGATCAGCGGGCGGCCGTCACCGCCCCGCTGGCTCCCCAGCTCGTGGTAGCCGGGCCCGGGACCGGCAAGACGCGCGTGCTGATCTGCCGGGCCGCTCACCTGCTGGCGGACGAGGACCTCGCCCCGTCCCGCCTCGTCCTCATCACGTTCACGCGCCGGGCCGCCGCCCAGCTCACCGACCGCCTCGCCGCGCTCGTCGGCCCCGCGGCGCAGCACGTGCGCGCCGGCACCATCCACCACTTCTGCTACGAGACGCTCCGGGTCCATTCCGAGGCGGCCGACGTGCCGGAGGACGCCGTGGTGATCGACGACTCGGTGACCGACGCCTTCTGGCAGCGGTGGTACGAGGCCAACGAGCAGTGGTGCGAGGCGCACTACCTGGGCAGCTACCGGCAGGTAAAGACGCGCGTGAGCCGCATCAAGCTCGGCATCGACCCGGTGTCCGGCCGCCTGCACGACGGCCTGCGGGCCTACGACGCGATGCTCGCGGACCGCGGCGCCCTCGACTTCGACGACCTGCTGGTCAAGACGCGCGACCTGCTCCGCGACCACCCCGAGGTGCGGGCCGCCCTGGCCGAGGAGACCGGCGCCGTGCTCGTCGATGAGTTTCAGGACACCGACCCGGTGCAGTTCGACGTGATTCGGCGGCTGGGCGAGGCGGGGGTCCACCTCTTCTGCGTGGCCGACGACGATCAGTCCGTCTACCGGTTCCGCGGTGCGCGCCCCCAGAACGTGCACCGCTTCATCGACCGGTTCGACTGTCGGCTCGACGACGGGACCCTGCACGTCCTGACCACGAACTACCGCTCGAACCGCTCCATCTACGCGGTGGCCGAAGCGGTGCTCGACGGCGAGGAGCGCCTGAAGCGACGGGGCGAGATTCAGACCCGCGACGCGAGCACCGAGCCGGTGCGCCTCGTGGCCTGCGACGACGCGGAGGCGGAGCGGGCCTACGCCCTCGACCAGCTCCGGGACTGGCTCGACGACGGGGCCGCCCGGGGCACCCTCGCCGTGCTCACCCGCTGGAACCGGCGCCTCGACGCCCTGGAGCGCGAGGTGCTCCGCGCCGGGATCGCCTGCACGACCAGCAGCGGCGAGGCCCTCCTCGACACCCCGCCCGCCCGAACGCTGCGTGCCCTCCTCCGCCTGATCGACGCCCGGCGCCGCGGCCGCCCCATCGACGCCCCGATGATCGACCTCCTCGGCCAGATGCTCCCCGACGCCGTGACCGCGCGGCTGCGCGACTTCGCCCGCCGGCGGATGCCCGACGCGTCGGCCTGGACCGTCTTCCAGACCGTCGTCTCCAGTGAGCGGGCCCGGCACGCGGCCGGCCTCGACCGGGCCACCGAGCGCCTCGACCGCGTCTACGCTACGATCCGCAACCTCCTGCCCACGACGCGGTCCGACGACCGCACCATCGGCGCCTTCGTGCAGGACGCCCTCCGCCAGATCGGCGGCCCCCTCCAGCTGCTGTCCGGGTACGCCTCCTCCCTCACCGACCCGGCGGGCGTGCCGTCGATCCGGACGGCCGGGGCGGTGCTCTCCGACTGGCAGGCGGCGCAGGACGCGGCGGACCCGCCCCGCCTGCTCTTCCACCACCGCACCCCCCAGATCTCCCGCCTCTGGCGCCAGCTCGCACGACGGGCCCTGGGGCTGGAGACCGATCCTCCCGCCCCCCTGCCGGAGGCGCAAGAGGCCCTCTTCGCCCGACCCGCCGAGGACGGGGTTCCGCCCCTCGGGCCCGAGGATGTCGTCCTCACGACCGACCTGGAGGCCTTCCTCCGATGGGCCGACCGCACCGACGCGCTCCCCGACCCGGAGGCGCCGCCCCGGATCCTGCTGCTCGCCCCCGACGCCGCCCTGCCTGACGACCGCCGGACGCTCCTGGGCCTCCCCCCCGGCGACGTCCACGTCGTAGCCCCCGACGCGTCGATGCACAGCCCCTCCGTCCGGCTCTTCAAGTGCCTGCAGGCGGCGACGGGCCCCCCGGCCGCCGAGCCGCTCTTTCCGGAGTACGTGATGGTGGACCTGGAGGCCACCAGCACCGACCCGCGGCACTGCCGCGTCGCGGAAATCGGGGCCCTTAAGGTGCGGGACGGGACGATCGTGGACACGTTTTCCGCGCTCATCGAACTGCCCGACGACCTGACCGACGACGAGCGCGCCACGCTGCGGACGGTGTGCGGCCTGGACCCGGCCACCGACTTCGCGGACGCCCGACCCGAGGCCGAGGTATGGGCCGACTTCTGCGACTTCGTGGGCCCTGCCCCCCTCGTGGCCCACAACGGCCAGCGCTACGACTTCCGCGTGCTGCGCCGCCTCGACGCCGCCCACGCGGCCGACGCCCGGTGGACCACCACCTACGACCTCCTGCCCGCCGCCCACGAGCTCTTCCCCGACCTGCGCCGCTACAGCGCCGCCGCCCTCCGCGAGCAGCTCCTCGACGACCCCACGACGACCGCGCACCGCGCCCTTGCCGACTGCCGCGACCAGCAGCGGCTGCTGGCGCACTTCCAGAAGGAGCGGGCCCGCCAGCGGCGGGTCCAGGCCCACGAGCCGCTGTTGCCGCTACTGGCCGCCGCCCTCACCTACGAAGATCCGCCCCCCGAGGCGCTCTCCGCCGACGCGCAGGCCCTCCTCCAGGTCGGCTACGTGTGGGCCCTCCGCGACGCCTCGCCCGCCGGGCCCGACCTGCGGGCCCTCCTTCCCCGCGCCCTGACCGATCGCCTCCGAAAGCACCGGCTCTACGTCCTCATCGACGAGGACGCCCTCACCGCCGGCACCGCGGGCCTGCAGCCCGGCCTCGCCCGGCGCCTCGACGCCCTGTTCGCGCCCTACGCCGGCCAGCCGCTCCTGAGCGACGCGCTCGACGAGCTGCTGACCCACCTTGCCCTCTGGGGCGACGACGACGCGGCCGAGGGCAACGACGTGGTCACCCTCTCCACCTATCACAGCGCCAAAGGGCTCGAGTTTGAGCGCGTCGTGTGCATGGACGTGCACGACAGCGCCTTTCCCCCGTACTTCGCCCGCGACCCGGAGGAGCGCCGCGAGAGCCGCCGCCTCCTCTACGTGGGCATGACGCGGGCCGAGCGCCACCTCGTCCTCACCTACCCTCGCCGCGAGCGCGGCTACGACCGGAAGCCCTCCCCCTTCCTCGACGACGCCCCCCGGGAGCTTCTGCGGACCGAGTCCAAGGCGGCCTCGTAGCCCCGTCTCCCACCGGGGCCTTTCACTTCGCCCGCCGTCGTGAGCACATCCCCTATCCTCAACGACACTCTCGCCCGCCTCCGAGGCCCACGCGTCTGCCCACACACCGACTCCACCGACAGGATTCGGGGAGGCACGGAGGGACCCGTAGTCGGATGGAGACAGGAGATGCCCAATTCCCCCGACAGCAGTCGGTGCGCACGCGCCTTCCTGTTCCTCCCTCAGCGAAGCATGCGGTGTCGGGATAGCCCCCATCGGCGCAGAACCGCCCGCGAAACACGCCCTCGGGCCTGGCGAGCTCCCTGCCTCGTACGCGCCGTTTTCGTTACGACCGGTCCCCCCCGCGAAACCCGCCGTTGCGTCGCGGTTTTGGGAACACCATCGTTCGTTCCCCGATACCGACGCTCGTTGCCTGTGTCCCCCCCCGACACGACGACCGACCCCGTCGCGCAGCAGGGCACCTTTACGGCCCGCGACCTCGACCGGCTGCGCACCGCCGATCCATCTCGCGCCGAACGGGCCTTCACGGTCCTCACCGGCGTGTTCATCGGCGCGCTCGTCATCACCAACGCCATTGCCGGCAAGTTCTTCGTCCTGTTCGGGCAGGAGCTCTCGTGCGGCATCATCGCGTACCCGGTCACATTTCTGGTGACGGACCTCATCTCGGAGATCTACGGTCGCAAGCGCGCCAATACGGTGGTCGGGGCCGGCTTCGTGGTGAGCGCGTTCATCACGGCGGTCGTGTGGATCGCCAACAACGCCCCCACCTACGCCGAGTCGCCCGTCGACGCCGAGTCGTTCAACGTCGTCTTCGGCCTCCTGCCCGGCGTCGTCTTCGGGTCGATGGTGGCCTACCTGACCTCCCAGTTCATCGACGTGCAGATCTTCGAGTTCTGGCGGCGCCTCACCGACGGGAAGTACATGTGGATTCGCAACAACGGCTCCACCTTCTTCAGCCAGCTCGTCGACACGATCATGGTGGTCACCATCGCGCTCGTCGTCTGGCCGGAGGTGGACAGCAACCCGGCCACCACACCGCTCGGCTTCGAGACGTGGCAGGGCATCGTCTTCGGCCAGTACGTCTTCAAGATCGGCATCGCGGCGCTCGACACGCCCCTCTTCTACGTGGCCACCCACTACCTGACGAACTGGATCCAGGCCGATCCGCGAGCGGTGGAGACGAACGGCGTGCCGGGCTGACCTCCGTCCACGCGGGCGTCACAACGAGAAGACGTGATTCTGCGAGTAGGGGGTAGGACGAGCCCCCCTCCCACCGCGGCGTCGGGGCGAGGGCGGCGTGGATTGTGCCCAACGGGAATCGGACTCAGCCCCCCGGGGACGCCCTTCTACCGATCCGTGAAGAGATGCATGAAGACCGTATTCCGCGCATGTGAGGCTCGGTCCTCCGCCCACCGCAGAACCCGTTCAGAGGCTTTTGCACGGATCGGTGTGGGCCCACACATTCAAACGTCCGAAGGGAACGTTCTCGAATCCCAGGGGGGACTCGAGATCACTCCTCCAGCGGACGCACCTTTACGCTGCGGTAGTAGACCGTGTCGCCGTCGCCGTGGTTCTGGAGGCCGATGTAGCCCTCCACCGGGCGCGGGCCGCGATCCGGCTCGTAGCTTTCCTCCTTCGGCGGCACGGGATCGCCCTCCGTGTAGTCGGTGACGAGCGTGTCGTTGACGTGCACCATGGTGCGCTCGCCGTCGAGCGTGATGGTGAGCGTATTCCACCCGCTCCCGCCCCCGACCTCGGCCTGTGCCTCCGTTAGCGAGTAGAGCGTGCCGGTGCGGTGGGTGGCGTCGCCGGCGGGATTGATCTGCACCTCGTAGCCGCGGTTTACCGGCATCCAGGGGTCGGAGGGCTGCTCCGGAATGCGGATGAAGACGCCGGCGTTGCTGCTGTCGACGGTCCGGTACTCGACCTGCACGACCGCGTCGCTCATCTTGCGGCCGGTGTACCAGAGCAGGCCCAGGCCGCCCTGTGTGCGGAGCATCCCGTCCTCCAGCGCGAACGACCCTTCCCCCACGTGCGACCAGCCGTCCATGCTGCTGCCGTCGAAGAGGGACGTCCAGTCGGACTCCTGAGCCTCGGTGGGCAGGGCCGTGAGGCCGAGGAGGAGTAGGCCGAGGCCGAGAGCACGTCGAAGAAGCATGGGTGGACAGGGAGGGGTCGGGGAAGGAACGACGGGCGGGGGGATGAGCGCTACGCCTCCATTTCCGCCTCCGCCGGCACGTCGACGAACGTGAGCCAATCGTGCGGGTCCGTGCCGCCGCGCACGACGTCGAAGAAGGCGTTCTGCAGTTCCTCGGTGATGGGCCCGCGCGTGCCCCGCCCAATCTCGTAGTCGTCGACGGTGCGGATGGGGGTTACCTCGGCGGCCGTGCCGGTAAAAAAGAGTTCGTCGGCCGTGTAGAGCGCCTCGCGGGGAATCTTCGTCTCCTCGACAGTGTAGCCCCGGTCCTCCGCCAGCGCGATCACCGAACTCCGCGTGATGCCGGGCAGGATGGAGAAGCCGGCGGGCGCCGTGTGGAGGGTGCCGTTCTTGACGACGAAAAGGTTCTCGCCGCTGCCCTCGGCCACGTAGCCGTCGGTGGTGAGCATGATGCCCTCCATCTTGCCGTTCTTCACGGCGTCCATCTTCACGAGGGAGGCGTTGAGGTAGTTGCCGCCGGCCTTCGCCATGGCGGGGAAAGTGTTGGGCGCCATCCGGTTCCAGCTGGCCACCTCCACGTCCACGCCGTGCTCCAGCGCCTCTTCGCCGAGGTACTGGCCCCACTCCCAAACGGCAATCGCGGTCTCGACGGGATTGTCGAGCGGGTTGACGCCCATCGGCCCGGCGCCGCGGAACGCGATCGGGCGGACGTAGCACTCGCGCAGGCCGCTGTGCTCGATCGTGTCGACGACCGCCCCGGTCAGGTCCTCGAGGGTGTAGGGAAGCTCCATGCGGTAGACCTTCGCCGAATCGAGGAGGCGCTGCATGTGCTCCTCGAGCCGGAAGACGGCCGGCCCCTCCTCGGTCTCGTAGCAGCGGATCCCTTCGAAGACGGAGGACCCGTAGTGCAGGACGTGGGACAGGACGTGGACCTGGGCCTCCTCGTAGGGGACGAACTCCCCGTTGAACCAGATGTCGGGCTTCATGGCGACGTGGATGGGGCGATGATCGGGTGGTTGACGATGCGAACCGGGGGAAAAACGGGGCCCGGGGGGAAAGGTTCGGCGGACGACCGGCCTCACCGAGACGGCCCTCCACTCGCCCCCCAAGACGCGACCCGTGTGCCGTTGTTCGGACGTCGGCGGACCGAAGGCCGCCGAGCATGGCGCCTGGGCCGGTCCGTCGTCCGGGGCCCCGCCCCCGTCGGCGTCATCCCGTGTGGCAGTCAGCCGTCGCTCGGGGCACACTGGCCTGTCTCCCGCGTGCCTGGGCCCTGGGCTATCGATGCGCCCCCGTCTTGCCCTCCCCGCCGGCGGCCACCGCGCTTCGAAACCGCGCCAGCCGCTCTCGGAGCCGCGGGGCCCGCCGGCGGCGCGTCCACGCCATGCGTCCAATCGTCCACAGAATCTTGGCCGAGGCCTTGACCGTGCCCGTAATCGTGCCGGTGATCTTCGAGACCCCTACGCGGCGGCGGTAGGACACCGGCACCTCCTCGACCCGAAGTCCCGCCTCGGCCGCTTTGATCTGCATCTCGATGGTCCACCCGAAGGTCTTGTCCTGCATGTCCAGCGCCATCAGGTCGCGGAAGCGGATGGCGCGGAACGGACCCAGGTCGGTGTACTCGGCGCCCCAGACGCGGCGCATGAGCGCGCAGGCCAGCCGGTTGCCGATCTGCGCCTGGGGCAGGAGCGCGCCGGGCTCGGTCTCCCCCCGGATGCGGGAGCCAACCACGAAATCAGCCGTGTCCTCGACGATCGGGGCCACGAGCCGCGTCATCTCCTCCGGGTGATCGCTGTAGTCACCGTCCAGGAAGACGACTACGTCCGGCTGCTTGGCTTGCGCGTACTCGAGGCCCCGGAGGCAGGCGTAGCCGTAGCCCTGCCGGGCCTCCGAGATGACGGTGGCCCCGGCGGCCCGTGCGTTGTCCTCAGTCTCGTCGGTCGAGGCGTTGTTGACGACAACCACCTCGTCGGCGAGCCCGTCGGGGATGTCGGACACCACCTGGCCGATGGCACGCGCTTCGTTGAAGGCCGGAATGATGACAAGCGTCGTCACGGGGTACAGGACAGGCAGGGAGACAGCGTCGACGGGACCCTCTTCGGGCGCGGAGGCCCCGGGCAGCGTTACACCGTCGGGTTCGCGGGGGCCGCGGCAATGTCCTCGATCGCCTCCTCGTCGAGGCGCATCGTGGTCCAGTCGTCGAGCGGCTCAGCCCCGACCTCCTCGTAGAAGTCGAGGGCCTCGTCGTTCCAGTCGAGCACCGCCCAATCCATGCGGCGGCACCCGCGCTCCTCGGCGATCTCGGCGAGCCGTCGGAGGAGGGCAAAGCCGAGCCCCTCGCCCCGGTACGTCGACTTGACGAAGAGATCCTCCACGTAGAGCCCGGCGTTCGTGAGGAACGTGGAGTAGTTGTGGAAAAAGAGCGCGAAGCCGACGGCCACGCCGCGGTCCGTCTCGGCGATCAGGGCCTCGCACCCCGTCAGCGCCTCCTCGGACAGGTGCTCGCGCAGGAGATCGACGCTGGGCTCGGCCTCGTCGAGCAGCCGCTCGTAGGCAGCCAGTTCCAGGATGAGGTCCTGCAGCGTCTCTGCGTCGTCGGGGGTGGCCTTGCGGATGGTTGCCATGACTGCCGTGTCGTGGTGCCGGAGGTGAACAGAAGGGGCCCTACCCAGTCTCGGCAGTCATGTTCGGCGGGGACACGCGAACCGTTCGGCGTTGGAGGTGCAACGCGCCCCCTACCGGTATCGACTCAGGTCGTCCTCGTCGTCGAAGTCGTCCTCGTCGATCCCCCCGTCACCGAGGGAGGAGAGCATCGAGCCCATGATGTCGTCGTAGGACTGGATGCCGTCGCCAATCTCCTTGCCGACGAGGGAGTTCTGGTGGAGCGCCTCGACCACGAACTCCATGGTCACACGCCGCTCGGCGTCGGAGTCGGGTGTGGTGTGCTCGTCGACGAGGGCCTGCAGGCCGTCGATCTGCTCCAGGGCCTCGGTGTAGGCGTCGTCGCTCATCTCCTGCTCGACGTCCACCGAGTGGCCGTCCGCAAACCAGTTGAGCACGTCCTGATAGGCGGGCCGTCCCTCCTTCTTGTCGTCGGGGTCGGGGAAGTAGCGGGTAAAGATGGCGTCGACGGCCTGTCCGATGAGCGAGAGTGCCACCGTCTGGGGCCCTTCCTGCTCGCCCTCGTAGACGAGCTCGACCTTGCCGGTGATGGCGGGGGCCACGTGCATCAGGTCGCTGATGCGCACGGTCGTCTCGTCCTCCCCGTTCAGTAGCGCGCGCCGCTCGGCGGCCGAGAGGAGCGCCTCCATCGCCGCCCGCGTCACCCGCACCGAGACCCCCGACGTCTGGTCGATGTACTCGCTCTCGCGGGCCTCAAACGCAATTTGCTCGATGATCTCGCGGAAGAAGTGAGGCACGTGCACGTCGACCTCCACCTCGCCGTTCTCGGCCGCCCGGTCGACCCAGGCCTCCTGCTCGGTGATGGACATGCCCGTCTCGAGGGTCTTCGGGTAGTGGGTGATGATCTGGCTGTCGATGCGGTCCTTCAGCGGCGTCACGAGGTTGCCGCGGCTGGTGTAGTCCTCCGGGTTGGCGGAGAAG